>NZ_JBSAXD010000048.1:0-49834 GCF_053427715.1 Burkholderia sp. MR1-5-21 | reverse complement strand
CGGTGTCTCACGAAGAATTCACGACTTCTTCTAAAGGACTAGAGCAAGTCGGCTCCGGTGCCGAAGAAGTCATGCCGTTCGCGCAGCGACGTTTTCGTTTTGCCTGTCTGGCTTGCAGCTGGCATCCGTCGACATCGCAATTTTCCAACCGAGGGCAACAATCATGTCGCAGAAAATCTTGATAGTGGGTGCCGGCTTCGCCGGCGTGTGGGGCGCACTGGGCGCAGCTCGCGTGCTGGATGGTGCTGGTGTGACGAGCAGTGACGTTGAAATCACGTTGATTTCCCCGAAACCGGAATTGCAGATCCGGCCGCGGCTGTACGAAAGTGATCCGCAGCGGATGGCCGCACCGCTGCTGCCGCTGCTCGATGCCGTGGGCGTGAAATTTCTCGAGGGTAGCGTCGAAGCGATTTCCGTCCACGACAAGACGGCAAGTGTCGCTTGCTCCAACGGCCAAAAGCGTTTGCTCGCGTATGACAGGTTGTTGTTGACCAGCGGCAGCGAGCTGAGCAGGCCGCCGGTGCCGGGGCTGGCGGAACACGCGTTCTCGGTCGATCGTATCGAGGACGCGGTAGCGCTCGACGAGCACTTCGCGGCGCTGGCGAAACTGCCGGATTCGCCGGCACGCAATACCGTCGCGGTGGTCGGCTGCGGCTTTACGGGTATCGAGGTCGCCACCGAGTTGCCGAAGCGATTGCGCGAGTGGTTTGGCCCGAACGTGGCGAGTCGTGTTGTCGTGATCGGGGCGCAGGACGAAATTGGTCCCGATCTTGGCCCCAATCCTCGACCGTATGTCGCTGAAGCCTTCGACATGCTGGGCGTCGAGACCCTACTCGGATCGCGCGTTGTGTCGGTCGGGGCGGACGGCGTTCGTACCGCGTCGGGCACGCATATCGAAGCCATGACCGTGATCTGGGCGGGCGGAATGCGTGCCAGCCCGCTGACGGCGCAAGTCTCGTCGCATCTCGACCCGCTCGGACGTGTCGAGGTCGCACCTGATCTTCGTGTCGCCGAAGCGCCTCATGTGTTCGTGGCGGGAGACGTGGCGCGAGCGCGGAGCGACGATGACGGGCACGATGCATTGATGTCCTGTCAACACGCCATCGTGATGGGGCAATTCGGCGGATACAACGTTGCCGCCGATCTGATCGGTGTGCCGACACTGGAATACAGACAGCCGTTCTATGCGACATGCGTCGACCTTGGCGAATGGGGCGCCGTTTACTCGGAAGGCTGGGATCGGCAGATCAAACTGACGCATGCGGAAGGCAAGGCGCGCAAGCAGATGATCAACACGCAGTGGATCTACCCGCCGGCGCCGAATCGTGCCGAAGCTCTGGCAGCGGGTAATCCGCAGGCATCCTTCGCCTGATTTGTCTACGCCCCCGCGCGTGTCGCGAGATGCGCACCGGGGGCGATCAGGCACGCGGCAGCAGCAATGAACGTTTTCAACGGACAAGAGGCTGCTGCCGCGCGACAGGCATTGAGTCAGTCGACGACGGTCACGATATTGACGGTGCCTTGTCTGGCCATCTTTGCATACGGGCACAAGCGTTCCGCAGTTCGAACCATCTCTTCCGCGACGCTTCGATCGACGCCAGGCATCCGGACCCGGACATCGACGAGCAATGCATAGCCGCCGTCCATCGGATCGCGACCGAACGAAACCTGCACCTCCACGACTGTATCGGAGACCTCCATTTCGGCGCGTTTCTCGAGCAGGTTCAGCGCACCGTGGAAGCACGCGGCGAACCCTGCCGCGAACAGCTGCTCCGGATTGGTCCCGTTGCCGGGCCCGCCGAACTCGGTGGGCAGGCGCAGATCGACGGCGAGATTTCCGTCATCCGAGCGGACCACGCCGGATGCGCGGCCGTGACCCGTCTCGCCGCCGGACACGGTGACGCTCGTCGTATACAGAGGTTGAAAATCCCGGCCCCGATACCTGTCGAGGAGGGAAAGCGGAGGGGCCTGCAGCTTCTTGTCATCCATGATGCACGCTCGAGTTCAGAGACGCGTTCCGACCGTCAGTCATTCATTCGTCGAAGCGTCTTGCGACGGGGGCTGCACTGCCCGGGCAGATAGCGTCTTCGAGAAATGGTGTGGCGCGAACGATCGTATGAGGAATGCGGCAATCTTCCGGTGCAGCCCGATTCCTGGTTCGTCTACGGGAGAAAGACGCCTCCATGCTAGAGGAGCGCGAATGGCGACGATATGGCCGTCTGGGGCGATTGTATGTTTCCCGTTCGACACCAATCCGGACCCTGGCACGATGATCGCCGCCACGAATTTCCACGCGGCCCTCGGCGGTAGCGGCTGCCGGCGAGCCCGGACGCGCGCAGTTGCTGCGTGACGCGCGTCAGCGGTCCAGGCAGGCGCGCAGCGTTTGTGCGAGACGGTGCGCTTCGCCCGCATCGGCGATGTTTGCGAACCCGATGACGAGGCCGCGCGGCGTTTGCTGCGTGTGGCTGTTCGTATACCAGATCGAGAGCGGCACGACCGCGAGTCCCGCGTCGCGGGCACGCGCGGCAACGGCGATGTCGTCGACCGGCCCTTCGGGCCCCTCTGCGAACCGCACCGCGAACTGGATCCCGCCGGGCGGCAATTCGACGATCAGTCGCTCGCCGAACGCCTGCCGCAATGCGTGCACGATCAGCGTGCGTCGCTCGCCGTACAGCGTACGCATCCGCTTCAGATGCCGGGCAAAGTGTCCCTGTTCGATGAAATCCGCCAAGGCAGCCTGCAAGAGTGTCGGCGAGCCGGCATTCATGCTGCATGCCACGCGTTCGACGCGCTCCACCGCGCGCTCCGGCACGACCGCGTACGCAAGCCGCAAACCGGGGTACATCGCCTTGCTGAAGGTACTGCAATAGATGACGTGATCCCGCCGGTCGAGACTCTTCAACGCCGGTAGCGGGCGGCCGAGATAGCGAAACTCGCTGTCGTAGTCGTCCTCGACGATCCAGCCCGACGTCTTTTCGGCCCAATCCAGCAGTGCGATGCGTCTGGAAAGGGACAGCGTGTGCCCGAGCGGGCTCTGATGTGACGGCGTCACCAGCGCGAAGCGTGCCTGCGCATCCAGTTGCATGCCGCGCTCGACGTCGATCCCTTCGGCGTCCACCGGCACCGGGACGAGTTGTACTCCGGTCTCGGACAGGAAGCTGCGTGCGAGCAGATAGCCGGGATCCTCGAACCAGACACGGTCGTTCGGGCGCGCGAGGCTGCGCAGCACGAGTTCCAGCGTTGCGCGGTAGCCGCTGGTGATGAACACCTGTTCCGGCACGCAGGTGACGCCGCGCGACAGCGCTAGATAGGTGGCAATGTGTTCGCGTAGCGGCCGGTAACCGGCCGGATGCGGGTAGCCGAGCAGCGCGCGTTCGCCGCTGCCCGCGCGCAGCGACACGAGCCGGTGCCATACCTTGCGCGGAAATGCGTCGAGCGCCGGGACTCCGGGTTGCAACGGGCGCGGCTCGCCGCTCATCGCGACGGCGATTGGCTGCGGGCGCCGCGGAGGCGGACTGTCGCTCGACATGCCCGATGCCCGGTGCGAGTCGGCGTATTCGGCGCGCGTTGCCTGTTCGTCGCTACGCGCGGGCGGCGACCGCGTCAGCGATGTCGGCAGGGACGGCGATACGAACGTGCCTGCCGCGCCACGCATTTGCAGATATCCCTCGTCGACGAGGATCGTGTAAGCCTGTTCGACGGTGCCGCGCGCCGTGTTCAGTTGCGTCGCGAGGCCGCGCAGCGCGGGCACGCGATCGCCGGGACGCAGATGACCCGCGGCGATTGCGGTTCTGAACCGCTCGCAAATCTGCAGATAGATCGGCAACTGATGTTGCCGGTCGATTTCGATGGTCAGTGTGGGCGCTTGCGCAGACATCACGGTCTCGTGGGTGGCGGGAGCAGACGCGGCATGGACCAGTCCGATCGACGATTCTTGGCACTTACCGCTAGGACATGATTCTTCCACAATTGCGCTACGCGATGCGACGGTCATGGCCGCCTTCGCCGGATACGGCGCCCGTCACGTACCTCACGCGTTCGAATGAAATCCTTTCGTCAGGAGATTTTGCGATGAAGATCGTTGTCATCGGCGGTTCGGGCCTGATCGGCTCGCGTGTCGTCACGCTGCTCGGCGAAGCGGGCCATCAGGCGCTTGCCGCATCGCCGCGCACCGGCGTCAATACCATTACGGGCGAAGGCCTCACCGACGCATTGACGGACGCGGACGTCGTCGTGGACGTGGCGAATGCGCCGTCATGGGAACCGCAGGCGGTGCTGGACTTCTTCCGCACGTCGGCACGCAATCTCGGCAAGGCCGAAGTGGCCGCAGGCGTGCGCCATCACGTCGCGCTGTCGATCGTCGGCTGCGACCGGATGCCCGAGAACGGCTATTTCGCGGCCAAGGTCGCGCAGGAACAGGCGATCGAAGCGGCGGGCGTGCCGTACACGATCGTGCGCGCCACGCAATTCATGGAGTTCATCGGCGGGATTGCGGATTTCGGCACGGAAGGCGGCACGGTCCGCATCGGCGACGGACTGTTTCAGCCGATCGCCGCGGAAGACGTCGCGGTACTCGTCGCGCAGATCGCGCTCGCCGGGCCGCTGAACGGCACGGTCGAGATCGCGGGCCCGGATTGCGCACCGTTCGCGGAGATCGTCGCGCGCTATCTGAAGTCGGTCGGCGACACACGCGCGGTGGTGACCGATCGCGACAGCCGCTATTACGGCGGCCGCGTCGAGGAAAAATCGCTCGTGCCGCTCGGGCCTGCGCGACTCGGCCGCATCGGTCTCGATCAGTGGCTCGCAAGACGCTGATTCGCATTCGCACGTGTGGCGGTGCGCTGGCACAGGCCAGCGACGGGCAATCGGGATGAGCGGCATGTCTGGGGGCAGCGGAAATGAATCAATCGGATACATCGGAGCATGGTGTTCGTTGCGACCTGGCCGGTCGCGCCGATGCACTGTCGGCGAGCTTCGGTGCGAGCTATGCGGGCATCCTTGCATTCGTTGCAGTGGCGAGCGAGGGGAGTTTTACCAAGGCCGCCGAACTTCTCGGCGTCGGCCGGCCGGCCGTGAGCCGGAACGTTCAGAAGCTGGAGGCGCAGTTGAGTACGCGGCTGTTCCAGCGGACCACGCGCACGACCGAACTGACTTGCGAAGGCCAACGATTCTTCGAGAACTGCCACCAGGGCGTGGCGCAGATCGTGGAAGCCATGAACGACATGCTGGAACTGCGGCAGGGGCCGCCGCGCGGCCTCATTCGCATCAGCTCGGCGGTGGGATTCGGCAGGAAAATCGTTGCGCCGCTGCTGGAAACGTTTGCGAAGGCCTACCCGGACATCATCATCGATCTGCTGCTCGACGACCGGCCGATCGACCTCGTGTCGGAACGGATCGACGTGTCGTTCCGCAACGGACGCATCGAGGACTCCAGCATCATTGCCCGGCAACTGATTCCGATGCAGATGGCGCTCTGCGCGGCACCGTCGTATGTGGCCAGGCACGGTCTGCCGCAGCGTCTGGAGGACCTGTGCCGGCACGAGTGCATCAATTTCCGTTTTGCGAGCGGTCGCGTATTCGAATGGGAATTCAACGTCGATGGCCGCGTGCAAAAGTACCTGCCGACGTCCCGCCTCACGTTCAACGACGCGGATCTGGTGTTGCGTGCGGTTCTGAACGGATCGGGCATTGCGCAGATGGCGGGCTATCAGATCCGCGACCATATCGCAGCGAACGAGCTTGTTGTCGCGCTGGCGAAGCATGTGCCGGAAGATCGCGGCCACTATATCTGCTATCTCAGCCGGCAACATCTTCCGACGCGCATTCGACTCTTCGTCGACTTCATGACTGAACAGATACGCGCACTCGACTTGAACTGCATGACCCGGTTCAACCCGGATGTCGCATATGACTCATCGGCGGGATTGGCGGCGTGAAAAATTTCGCGAAAGAAGACAGGTGGGTCGAATCCGTCGTGACACGATGCGGACGTTTGTAGGAACCGGACGCAGCCCCTGGCGTTGCAAGCTGCGACGTACGCGTTCGGCGCTCGCCGGCTGGCCGACGCCGTGCACGCGCACGGCTGCCGGCTGTTCACGCAGCTCTTTCATCCGGGCCGGGAACTGATGGAGTCGGCCGACGGGCTGCTCGCGGTCGCGTATGCGCCGTCGCCGGTGCCCAACGAGCGCTTTCACGTGATGCCGCGCGCGCTTTCGCACGCGATGATCGGCGAGATCGTGCGCGGGTATGGCCAGGCCGCGCGCCGCTCATCGCGCATCGTCGACGCAGAAATCAGGATCGCTGACGACACAGTCGGCGTTCGACGTTGCCGGCCCGCCGACGCCGCGCGTCTTCAGCGCCGCGTTCTGCGCGGCGATCGGCAACCCCTTCGGCAGCAATACCCACATCCGCATGCGCTCCTTCGTGCGACTCGCGAGCGTCTGCGCACCCTGGCCGAAGCCGTAGAAATAGTCGGCCCGCACCGCGCCGCGAATGGCGCCGCCCGTGTCCTGCGCCATCATCAGCCGGTTTACCGACCCCGGCGCCTGCGCATCGCCACCGGTCGACACGAACACGGGCGCGCCGAGCGGCGTCGTGCGCGGATCGACGGCGACCGAGCGTCCGGCCGACAGCGGCACGCCGAGCGCACCGACCGGGCCGCTCGGCGAATCCGGAATCGCGCGGAAGAACACGTAGCTCGGGTCCGACGTCGCGAAGCCGTGCCGGATCGGCGTAGCCGTGGCCGGCTCGCGGCCCGGTGCATCACCGTTCGCGGGACGCGCGCGGGCCGTGCTGTCGAGCGCCGGCGCCAGCGCACCCGCGCTCGATGGCGTCGCGGTCGCGAGCTTGAAGCCTCGTAGCAGCGGCGATACGGGCACGTCGTCGTCTGCCGCCGGCGTGCCGGTCGAGTCGGGTGCGGCGGCGGCCGACGGGTCGTCGTCGGTCACGTCGATCGTCATGTCGAGACCGCGCACCGTCAGCCGATGCGCGCCGGCCGGACGATTCGCGGCGACGGGCGGCTCGAACGGCCGGCCGTTCTGCTCCGCGTAAGCGACGCGGCGGATCGTGCCGTCGCGCATCCGGATCTTGCCGGAGCCTTGCACCTGCATCGAATAGAGCATCACCGGATCGTCGACGTACGCGAGGATCGGCGCCTTCAGCGTGCCGCGCTCGATCTCCGCACGCGTGTAGTACGGGACGATCCTGCCGTGGTCGACCCGCATCCGGTACTTCTTGTCGCGGATGTCGGCGACGCCGTCGCGCAGGTCGATCATGTAGATGCCGTTCGTGCCGTTCGTGCCGTTCGTGCCGTTCGTGCCGTTCGCTGCCGCTTCCGCGAGCGGCACGACCGTGCGGCCGACGATGCGCGCAGGCAGCATTCGGCCATTCGCGTCGGGCGGCACGCGCCGCGCGTCGAGGTACAGCAGGTCGTCCGGCGTGCCGTAGACGGGGTACAGGTACGCGCCGCCGTACTGGCGGCTGCCGTTCAGCAGCGGCTCGTAATAGCCGGTCAGCGTGCCGTCGGTCGTGCGGTCGACGTTGCGGATCTGGTACGCGTTGAAGTTGGCCTCGAAAAACTGGCGGACGGCCGTCGTGTTGCGCGCATCGACGGATCGCGACGCCGCACATGGCGCCGACCATCCGGCGCGCGTGCCGAGCACCGCGCAACTGCGGCGGAACGCGTCCCACGCGGCGCCGAGATCGTCGGTGCGCCAGCCGGGCAGGTCCGCGAAGGGTGTCGCGTCGTACACTGCGTGACGCGTCGCGAACGTGACGGCGGCGTTCGACGGCGGCGTGCCATTCGCGGTTGGCG
The DNA here is from genome assembly GCF_053427715.1 of Burkholderia sp. MR1-5-21. NCBI lineage: Bacteria > Pseudomonadati > Pseudomonadota > Betaproteobacteria > Burkholderiales > Burkholderiaceae > Burkholderia > Burkholderia sp. MR1-5-21. The sequence goes on along the minus strand of NZ_JBSAXD010000048.1, from coordinate 42,021 downwards.
CAGCAGCCCGCGCCGACGCCGGCGACACATTCGCGACGTTGACGGCGCCGCGTGCCGCACGCGCCTGCGGCGCAGCGACAGTCGACGCGGCCGGTTGCGCCGGTTCGATCGTCACGTGCATCGCCGGCTGGTCGCTCGCGCATCCGGTGAGCGCTGCCGCCACGATCGGCAGCAGGGGAACGGTTCGCATGGCGCCTCCTTGCCCGATGGGTTGCGGGGCCGTGTCGCGATCGCCGCGCTCAGTTCACGACATCGATCGTGAACGTCGCCGCGCCGAACGCGTCGGGGCAGTCCGCGCTGCCGGCGCCGCAGCGCGGCTTGCCCGCGAACGGCGAATAGCGCGCGGTGCGAAGTGCGGCCGCATTGCGTCGCGCGTCGGGCGGAAACGATGCGAACACCGAACCGCGCTTGAGCCCGCCGTCGCCGAAGTCGCGCGGCAGCGGCGACACGATCGCGAGAAAGCGGTTCGGCCCCGCCGGCGCGCCCGCGAGCATCGGCCAGCTCGCGCGCGGCAAATTCAGCTGCTGGCCGGCTGCAATCGCATTGTTCTTGTCGAGCGCGTTCGGAAACAGCATCAGGTACTGCCCGTCGGGATCGACCATGAACACGTACGCGTAGCCCGCGCGGTCGCTGCCGAGCCGGAACTGCAGGTGATCGCGGTTGATGTGCGCGACCGTGCTGCGCAGCGCCGTCGTCACGTGGATCGCCGGATCGGCGAGCGCGACGATCCGGTCGAATTCGCCGCCGGGCGTGTACGGCGGCAGCACGGTCTCGGCCGGCGGCGATGCGGCGGCGAGCGACGTGCCGGCGGACGCAGGCGGCACATTTTCGGGCGCGGCCGATGGCGTCGAGCCGCCGTGCGTCGGGCTGGCCGGCGCGGCCACGATTGGCGACGAGGTCGATGCCGGCGGCGCGGTTGGCGTGGACGGCGCTGGCGTGGCGGCTGCCGGCGGCGCGGGATTCGCTTCGGCGGGCGGCGTCACGCCCGGCGCCTGTGCGACCGTCTTGCCGCCCGGCGTCGTTGGCTGCAGAGACGGCCGCAGCGCCAACCAGCCGCCAAGTACCGCGATCGCCACGACGCCGACGGCGACCGCGGCAATCGTCGCGGGCCGCTTGCCACCCTGCGCCGTTGCGCCGTGTTCGGGCGGTACGGCAGCAGGCGTCGCGCCGCTCGCGCGCGAACCTGCCGGCATGCGCGGCGCAGCGGAAGCCGGAACTGCCGACGCGCCTGCCGCGCGCTGCGACGTTTGCAGCGTGCTCGTGGCCGGGCCTGCTCCCGGCACGGGCACGGCGGCCGGCCCCAGCGCCGCCGCGTTGCCGCTGCGCGTGCTGTCCGGTGTGCTGTCCGCGGCATCAACCGCGAGTCCGAGCGCTGCGGCGAGCGCGTAGACGTCCTGCGGGCGGTCGTGCGGCTGGACCGACAGCGCGCGATCGAGCGCGCGCAGGAACGGATCCGAATAGCGGCCGGCGGCTTCGGTCGCGAGCGGCGCGCAGGTGTCGTTCAGCAGGCGGCCGACGGCCGCGGGCGGCGTCTTACCGAGGATCGCGAAATAGACGACGGCCGCGAGCGCATAGAGGTCGGTCCACGGCCCCTGCTTCATCGACGGCACTTCCGCGTACTGCTCGACCGGCGCGTAGCCGGGCTTGAGGATCACCGTCAGCGCCTGCGTCATGTCCCCGATCACGCGCCGCGCGGCGCCGAAATCGAGCAGCAGCGGCCGGCCGCTTCCCTTGAGCAGCATGATGTTGTCGGGTGCGATGTCACGGTGATAGCACTGCGCGCCGTGCAGCACCGCGAGCGCCTCGACGAGCGGCGCGAGCAGCGCGCGCAGCCAGTCCTCGTCGGGCGGGCCGGGCATTTGCCGCAGCGCCTCCTTCAGCGTGACGCCCTCGTAGTACGGCATCACCATGTACGCGGTGCCGTTCGCCTCCCAGAACCGGTACACCTTGACGAGCGACGGATGATCGAACTGCGCGAGCAGCCGGGCTTCGTTGATGAAGCTCCTGAGGCCCGCGCGGAAGGTGTCCGCATGCCGCTCCGACTTGACGGTGACGTCGTTGCCCGAGCGCGACGCGAGCGCGGCCGGGATGTATTCCTTCAGCGCGACGTGGCGGTCGAGCTGCGTGTCGTACGCGAGATAGACGATGCCGAACCCGCCTTCGCCGATCAGCCGGACGATCTCGAACTCGGCGAGGCGCGTGCCGATCGGCAGCGCGTGCGGCGAACCGGCTGCGGGCAGCGCGGTTGCGGGGACGACGACGGTGCGTTCATCGTCCGGCACGCCGGACGAGGCGGGCGGTCCCTCCGGCGCAGGCGGCTGTCTCGCGATCACCGTCTTGTCGTCGGGACTTGTCATCGGGCCTGGCTCCGTGGAAAGGCGCGCCCGGCGGCCGCGGCGCGCACGCGCGGGCCGCACGTACACGCGCGTATACCGTGGAAGACGAATGACGCCGCCGATTTTGAAAGCGGCGGCGGCCGCGCGCAAAAAAATTTTCGCGATGCCGTTTCAAAACGCCGCGGTCACGTTCGTTTACGTGGTTGAAGTCGGCGATCCCACGCGCAGCCGTTTCCCCAGCCGTTGCGCGCACCCGTCGCCCGGACCCGCTGCATTCCTCCACTGCCGTGCAGGATATCGATGTGAACGAACACCACGATCTGTCGAGCGGGTGCGCGGGAACGGTCCGCGGCGCAACGCACCGCGATGGCGGTGGCCGGCCTGCCCGGCGCACCGGGGCGGCGCGCGCGCTGGCCGTCGTGGTGATTGCCGCCACTGCCGCCGTGGCGGTCGTTTCCGCTGCCCATGCGGCGTCGCCGGCCCCGTCCGCGCAAGCCGACGCGAGCGCCGCTGCCGAACCGTTGGCATTCCGCCAGACCGAGGAGCGCGCACGCGACGCCGAGACGCTGAAGTCGCTGACGGCCGAAGGCCGGCTGCTGCTGTCGCGCGACCACGTGAAGCTGCCCGCGTATCAATACTGCAGCATGTCCGTCGCGGCCGCCGAGCGCGGCGACTTCCGCGACAGCGTCGAAGCCGCCGCGCGTGCGCTCGTCGTCGCCGAGCAGACCGACAACGCCGATCTCGCCGCGCTGTCGAAGCGCGACCTCGCGATCGCGTACAGCTATGCCGGTGATCTTGCCGACGCGGAGCGTTACGCGAAGGAGGCGCTCGCGTCGCACCCGAAGGCGCCGGAGCAGGTGTTCGCGCCCGCGAACAAGGTGCTCGGCGACATCGCGCTGCGCCGTGGCGACCCGCAGGCGGCGCTCGCCGCGTACGACGCGGCGCTGAAGACCGCATCGCCGCGCTACCGGCCGCTCGTGCTGCTGTCGGTGACGAACGCGCAGATCGCGGCCGGCGACACGGCCGGCGCGCGCAGCACGTTCGACGCCGCGAACCCGCCGCCGTCGGCGGAACTCGCGCCCGCGTACCGGCGCATCGAAGGGAACCTGCTGCTCGCGGAAGGCAAGCCTGACGATGCGAAGCGTGCATTCGACGCGCTGCTGTCCGGCGGCCCGTCGACCGATGCCGACTACGACCGCCTGTGGGCGCACGAGGGAATCGGCCGCGTGTACGTCGCGCTCGGCGACACGTCTCGCGCGCGCGATGCGTACCAGCTCGCGGTCGCCGATTCCGAACGGATCCGCGCACGCTTTCGCAGCGACGAGTTCAAGACGGGCCTGTTCGGCGATACGCAGGCAGTCTTCGAGGAAGCGATCCGGCTCGCGGTCGATGCCGGCGACTACGCGGGCGCGTGGAACCTGTCGGAGCGCAGCCGCGCGCGGGCGCTGCTCGACGTCGTGCGCAATCGCGTCGACGCGGGCGTCGACGACCGGCAGCTCAACGGCGACGTGCCGACGCTCGACGCGGTGCGCCGCGCGCTGCGGCCCGACGAGGCGATCGTCGAGTATCACGGGCTGAAGCGCTCGCTCGTCGTCTGGGTCGTGCGCCGGGACGGGCTCGTCGGCCGCACGCTGCCGATCGCGCGCGACGACCTCGACGCGGCCGTCACCGATTTCCGCAACGCGATCGTGCGCCGCAGCCCGGCCGCGCTGAAGTACGGCGAGAAACTCGACGCGCTGCTGATCGCGCCGCTCGGCCTGCGGCCGAACGAACGCCTGATCATCGTGCCGCACGGCGCGCTCCACTATCTGCCGTTCCAGGCGCTGCGCGACGCGAACGGCTTCCTGATCGAGCGTCATGCGATCGCGCTCGAGCCGTCGACGAGCGTCGCGCTGCAGCTCGATGCGCGGCAGCAGCGGGTTGCGAGCAATCTCGTCGCGTTCGGCAATCCGGCGATCACGCCGGCGTTCGCGCTGCCGGGCGCGGAGGCCGAGGTGCAGGCGATCGCGCCGCTGTTCGTGACCAAGGAGGTGTTCCTGCACGGCGCGGCGACGCGCGTGAGCTTTCGCGACAACGCGCCCGCCGGCCGCGTGCTGCATGTCGCGACGCACGCGGAGGCCGACACGATCGATCCGCTGCATTCGCGGATCCTGCTCGCGCCGGCCGCGCAGCCGGCCGACGGCCCCGATTCGCTGCTCGCGAAGGACATCTACAACCTGAGGCTCAACGACGTCGCGCTCGTCACGCTGTCCGCGTGCGAGACGGGCCTCGGGCGCATCGCGCGCGGCGACGAGATTCTCGGCTTCACGCGCGCGTTCTTCTACGCGGGGGCGACGAGCCTGATCGTGTCGATGTGGCCCGTCGCCGACGAATCGAGCGCGCTGACGATGCGCACGTTCTACGGCCAGCTCACGGACGGCCGCGAAGCGATCGACGCGATGCGTGCCGCGCAGCTCGCGGTGCTGAAGACGCCGCGCTTCGCGCATCCGTTCTTCTGGGCCCCGTTCGATCTGATGGGAGGCTGGCGCCTGACGGTCGCGCGCTGACACGACGATGAGACAACGGAAACTCCGGATCCTGGCCGCTGCCGTGTCGTGGAGCAGCGCGCTGGCGTGGGCGCAGACGGCACCGCCGCCGAACGCGGGCAGCATCCTGAACGAGACGCAGCCGCGCGAAACACGCCCCGCGCCGCCCGGCGGCGCGAGCGCGCTGCCGGCCGAGCCGTCGCCGCCACCGCCTGCCGCGGTCGCGCCCGGCAAGACCTTCGAACTCAAGGGCATCACGCTGAAGGGCAACGACACGATTCCGACCGACCAGTTGCTCGCCCCCGTGCGCGACCGGATCGGCACGCAGGTCGGCTTCGCCGATCTCGACGCGATCGCCGCGCGCATCACGCGCATCTACCGCGAACGCGGCTACGCGCTCGCGCAGGTCGTGATTCCGCCGCAGGACGTGACATCCGGCAACGTCGAGTTCAGCGTGCTGGAAGGGCGCGTCGGCCATGTACGCCTCGACGTCGCGGCCGGCACGCCGGTGCGAGAAAGCGTGCTGCGCGAGCGCGTCGCGGCGATTCCGGTCGGCGCGCCGCTGCGCCAGGGCGATCTCGAGCGCACGATGCTGATGCTGTCGGACCTGCCCGGCATCCAGGTGTCGTCCGCGATCGAGGCGGGAAGCGAGCCGGGCACCGTCGACCTGACGATCAACGTCGCGCCGGGCAAGCGCTGGACGTTTTCCACCGACCTCGACAACTACGGATCGTCGTCGACGGGCACCTGGCGGCTCGGCGCGCTCGCGCGGCTGAACTCGCCGTTCATGATCGGCGACAACCTCGACGTGCGGCTGCTCGGCAGCGAGCGGCTCGACACCGCGTACGGGCGTGTCGCGTACGAGGCGCCCGTCAATGTGAGCGGCACGCGCGTCGGCGTCGCGGTCGCGCGGCTCAACTACACGCTCGGCAAGGAGTTCGCGCCGCTCGACGCGCAGGGCGAGGCGACCGTCGTGGACCTGACGGTCACGCATCCGCTCGTGCGCACGCGTAACCAGAACCTGCTCGCGCGCGTGAACCTCGAGTATCGCGACCTGATCGACAACATCGGCCTCGTCGACGAGCACAATCACCGGACGTTGATCGAGGGCAGCGTCGGCGTCAGCTACGAAAGCCGCGACGCATTCCTCGGCGGCGGCTACAACAGCGCCGACGTCGAGCTGCTGATCGGCAGCCTCGACATCAAGTCCGAGATCGATCGCGCGCTCGACGCGTCTGCGCTCGGCCGCAACACGCAGGGCACCGAGGGGCGCGTGACGTTCTTCGCGAACCGGCTCAATTCGGTGACCGAGCGCGTAAGCGTGTTCGCGGGGATTTCCGGCCAGTGGGCGATGACGACGCTCGACAGCTCGTCGCGCTTTCTGCTCGGCGGGCCGCACGCGGTGCGCGCGTATTCGCCGTCGGAGGCGCTCGTCGACGAGGGCTTCGTCGCGACGTTCGAAGGGCGCTACGCGGTCACGTCGAAGCTGTCCGTGTTCGGCTTCTTCGATTTCGGCACCGGCTGGTACAACGCGAACCCGCGGCCGAACCAGGGGAACAACAACATCACGCGCAGCGGCGCGGGCATCGGCGCGTTCTGGTCCGCGCCGGGCGGGTTTTCGGTGCAGGGGACGATCGCATGGCGCACGACCGCGTCCGATACGACCGGCAACGATCGCGTGCCGCGCTTTTACGTGCAGCTCACGAAGGCGTTTTAGCCGCGGGAACGGCGCGACCAGCGTTTCGTCGGCGCGTCGGCGGCGAAACGGAGGACGGGAATCGACGAATCGCGGATCGAGCCGGCTCGCGGCCGGCGCTGGGGTTGCCATGAACAAGCCACATCATGCGCGCCGGATGCGCGTGGGAACCATCGCAGGGGCCGCCGCCGCGCTCTTTGCCGCATACGCGCAGCCGGCACTCGCGAACCCGACCGGCGCGCAGGTCGTGTCGGGCAGCGTGAGCGTCAATTCGCCGTCGGCCGGACAGATGAACATCACGCAAGGCACGCCGAACGCGATCGTCAACTGGAACACGTTCTCGATCGGCGCGAGCGAGGGCGTATCGATCGTGCAGCCGTCGGCGACGTCGGCGCTGCTGAACCGTGTGGTCGGCAACGACCAGAGCGTGATCGCGGGCCATCTGCACGCGAACGGCCGGGTGTTCCTCGTCAATCCGGCCGGCGTGATCTTCACGCCGGGCTCGTCGGTGAACGTGGGCTCGATGATCGCGTCGACGCTGAACATCGCCGACGGCGATTTCCTCGCGGGCAAGTATCGCTTCGTCGGCGCGTCGACGGCGCCCGTCGCGAATGCGGGCACGCTCACCGCGCAGGACGGCGGCACGATCGCGCTGCTCGGCGGCACCGTCAGCAATACGGGCGTCGTCAGCGCGCGGCTCGGCACGGTCGCGCTCGGCGCAGGCAGCGACATCACGGTCGATTTCGCGGGCGACGGGCTCACGACGCTGCGGATCGACCGGGCGGCGGCGAACGCGCTCGTCGGCAACGCGGGCACGCTCGCGGCCGACGGCGGCACGGTCGTGATGAGCGCGCAGACGGCCGACGCGCTCGCGGGCACCGTGCTGAACCAGCAGGGCGTCGTGCGGGCGCGCAGCATCGCGGAGCGCGACGGACACATCTTCCTCGACGGCGGCCCGAACGGCGTGACGCTCGTGAGCGGCACGCTCGATGCGACCGGCGGCGCGGCGCTCACGGGCGGGCGGATCGACGTGACGGGCCATGACGTCGCGCTGCTCGCCGGCGCGAACGTCGACGCGGGCGGCGCGGCGGGTGGCGGCACGGTGCGCGTCGGCGGCGGCGCGCGCGGCGCGGATCCGACGATCCGCAATGCCGATGCGCTGTGGATGTCGCCCGCTGCGCAGGTGCGCGCGGATGCGCTCGCGTACGGGAACGGCGGGCATATCGTCGCGTACAGCGACAGCGTCGCGCGGCTGTACGGCACGCTGTCGGCGAAAGGCGGCGCGCAGGGCGGCAACGGCGGGTTCATCGAGACGTCGAGCCATTCGCTCGATACGAGTGGCGCGAAGGTCGATGCATCGGCGCCTGCGGGGCTGGGCGGGACGTGGCTGATCGATCCGTATGCCGTCAGCATCGTCTCCGGCGCCTCGACCGTCACGACGGGGGCGGCCGGCGGCTCGGTGACGTTCGCGTATTCGACGTTTCCGGACACGCAACTGACGAACGGCACGATCGAGGCCGAGCTGAACAACGGCACGTCGGTGGTCGTGTCGACGCAGACGTCGACGCAGTCGGGTGCCGGCGACATCGACGTCAATGCATCGATCGCGAAGACGCTGGGTGGCGATGCAAAGTTCACGCTGAGCGCGTCGGGGTCGATTGCGATCGCGTACGGCGTCAGCATCACGTCGATCGCCGGCAAGCTCGACGTGCTGCTCGATGCGAGCGTCGGCACGAGCAGCACGCAGGTGCCGGCGAGCTCCATCGTCATCGGCAGCGGCGGAACCGGCATCCCCGTCACGACGATCGCCACCAACGGCGGCAATGTCGTGATCGATGGCAACGGCGGGTTCGGTAACGTCAGCATCGGCAACGCGAACGTGACGACCGCGGGCGGGAACGTCGCGATCAGCGGTAACAACGGCGGGGTCGGCCTGACCCGGACCCGTGTCGATACGGCGGGCGGAACCGTGCAGATTGCCGGCAACGTGACGGCGGGCGCGTCGATGGCGACGGTCAACGCACCCTCCACGGTATCGATCGGCGGCGTCGTCGTCGATCAGAGCACGATCGACACGCACGGCGGCAGCGTGCAGATTTCCGCCGACGTCAATTCGCCGGCCACGACCACCCTGTACTACGTGTCGAATCCGGTCACGACAGGCAGTGTCGTCGTGAACCAGAGCACGATCGACACGCAGGGCGGCAACGTGACGATCCAGGGCAAAGCCGAAACGGCGATTCCCGTGACGACGATCGTCTTCACGCCGACGATCACGACAGGCGGCGTTTTCGTGGATCAGTCGAGCATCGGTACGCTGGGCGGCAGTGTGGGGATCACCGGAAGCGCCGTGTCGGGCGACGGCGTTGCGCTGAACCAGTCGCTGGTCGATGCGGGCGCAGGCAGCGGCAGCGTCCTGATTGCGGGCCTGGTGTCCGGCACGGCCTCCGGTACCGGCTTCCTTGCGTCGAGCACGACGATCTCGGCCGGCGGCGCGATCGGCCTGTCCGGCTTCGCGACCGGCAGCGGTTCCGAGGTCGGCAGCGATCTGTCCGGCGTCAACGTCACGAGCACGTCGGGCGGGAACGTGTCGCTGTCCGGCAATGCGACAGGCCAGTACGCGATCGGCATCGAAACGGGCGCATCGACGTTCAGCACCGCCGGCGGTGCAATAGGCGTGACCGGCACTGCGACGGGAACGGGCGGCAGCACCGGCATATCGCTGTTCAACAGCAGCGCGACCGATACGACCGGCGCGATCACGCTGACCGGTACCGCCACTGGCGGCAATGCGTTCGGTGTCGAACTGTTCGGCCTGCATACGGTGACGGTCAACAATGTGACCACGTCGACTCCCACGCTCAATGCGACGGGCGGCGCGATCACCGTGACGGGCACCGCATCCGGGCTCGGCGGCACGGGCGTCGCCCTCGACGGCGGCGCAACGCTCGTCGACACGAGCGGCGCGATCGCGGTGAACGGCAACGTGACGTCGGCGAGCAGCTTCGGTTCGACCGGGATCTCGATGCAGTCGAACACGTCGATCAGTACCGGCAGCGGCAACATCACGCTGACGGGGCTCGTACCGTCGACCGCCGACTTCAGCACAGGAATCGGCGTGTACAACAGTGCGTCCATCGCGTCGTCGAGCGGTGCGATCGCGCTGACCGGCGAAAGCGTCGGGAGCCCGTCGGCGAACGCGTCGGTGCAGGGCGTCGTGCTCGGCACGCTGGTCAGCAGCAATTTGCTTTCGTTCGCCGCCGCGCCGGCATCGCCGTCCGTGACGACCGGCAGCGGCACGCTGAGCATCGACGGTTCGGGCTCCGGCACGCAGGCGGCAGGTGTGCTCGTCGCCGGCGGCGGCGCGATCCGGTCGACGAACGGCGGCAATATCGACATCCGCGGCGCGGTCGCGAGCGGCGGCGCGTCGGGCGTCCAGAACGACTTCGGCGTGCTCGTGCTGAACGGCAGCGTGAAAGCGACCGGCGCGACCGGGAACATCGCGATCGCCGGGTCGACGAATACCGCTGATCCCGGCGTCGCGCTCGGCTACGTGATTCCCGCGACGTCGGACGGCCAGACTGCCGGCCCCGTGTCGGTCTCGACCGCGAACCCCGGAACGATCACGCTGCGCGCGTCGAACGACGGTACCGCGAGCAGCCTGCTGGCACGCACGTTCGACGGGAACCCGGTCGTCTCGTCGCCGAACGGCGTGCTCGTCGTCGCGCCCGCGGCGGTCGATCCGGCGAACGGTTTCGCGGTCACGGCCGTCGACGCGGCGCCGATCACGCTGCTGGGCGCCGGTGCGGGCCTCAGCGTCGATCCGACGACGTTCGGCAACTTCGCGAACTTCCAGACGATGATCTTCGGCTCGTCCACGCAGACCGGCCTCATCACCGTCAACGGCGCATGCGCATCGGGCGCGACCCCGTGCGTGCCGACCAAGCCGTCATTCACGACGAACCTGACGCTCGAGAACGAGGGCGCGGGCAGCCACGGCATCGTGCTGCCGTACGGCATTTCGATGCCGGCGTACACGTTGACGCTCGCATCGGCAGGCGCCGTCACCGATCCGGGCGGGATCCAGGCGGCGGGCCTGTTGCTGGCCGGCCCCGGCACGTTCACGCTGACCGATCCGCAAAACGCGGTCGGCGTGCTCGCGATGGCGGGCGCGGGCAACGTGAACTTCCTGAATTCGATCGGCTTCGCGATCGGGCCGATCGTCAGCAAGACGTACGATTCGACGACCGGCCAGGTCACGACGATCGACGCGACGAACTCGACGCTGACCGGCAACCTCGTCGCGCAGGCCGCGACCGGCAACCTCTCGCTCGGCGGCGGCACGCCGGCGCCGAACGGACCGACGGGCGGGCTCGATACGAACCTGACCGCCGGCGGATCGGTCGACCTCGTGATGGAAAACGGCGTGTTCAAGGACGCGGGCGCGGGCACGATCAGCGCGGGCAGCGGCTGGCGGATCTGGGCGCAGACGTGGAACGGCGAGACCCGCGGCAACGTGCAGCCGAACACCGCGCAGCCGAACTTCTACGGCTGCCTGTTCGGCGCCGGATGCAACTGGGGCGGCGTCGTGCCGGCGACCGGCAATCACTACGTGTACGTGAATCGCCCGCCGCTGACCGTGACGGCCGGCGATGCGTCGCGCCCCGCGCTCACGCCGAACCCGCCGTTCTCCTATACGGTCGCCGGCTGGATCAACGGCGACTCGCCGGGCACGCTCACCGGCAGCGTGACGACACCCGCGACGCAGACCTCGCCGATCGGCACGTATCCGATCGATCCGAACTTCGCGTCGAGCATCGGGTACGTCGTCAACCAGGTGCCCGGCACGCTGACCGTATTGCCGGTGCTCGAGTCGAGCCTGCCGCTCGCACAAAGCGGGCTGCAGTCGTTCTTCGGCAACAGCGAGCAGACGTTCGTCTACGAGAACAACCTGCAGGGCACCAACATCTGCATCGGCTCGTCGCAGCCGCTGTTCACGTCGGCGCCGCCCGGCGACAAGCAGGATCTGCTCGCGGTCGAATGGAAGCGCGTGCGGCAGCAGCCGAACCTGAACAGCTGTCTCGTGACGAACAGCGAGCACGGGTGCGGTGACTTCTAGAGTCCGCTCGGATATGGAAACAGACTCCGGGTGTGAAAACGATGTGCGTTTCGCCGGCGGCCGTGAGCACGACATGCTGCCGGCGTGCTGCCGGTTTGCGACGCAGCGGCGCGCGGTCCGCCGCCGGGTCACGCGCGCATGACGGCAAGGAACGCGAGTTCGTACGATCCGTCGGTCACTTTTGCGTCCAGGCTGCGATGGACGACCTTGATCGAAGGCATGCCCTGGTTGCCGTCGATCGTCTCCAGCGCGCGACCGTCGACCTGGTGAACCATGCACACGTGTTTCCAGCCGCTGGCCGTTCCCTTCCTGAGCAGGACGATGTCGGCGGGCTTCAGGTCGTAGCCGTTCCAGCCGATGTCGCGGAATTCCTGGTTGCCCTTGCCATCCATCGGGCTCGGCCCCGAGTAACGCAGCACCTGGCCGGGCGTCGTCGGCTGCATGCCCCAATGGATCGCGCGCTGCGGCGACCACAGCACGGTGTTCGAACTGCCGAACGGATTGTCCTCGCCCCTGATCGCGCAAGCCTGATCCCAGCACCAGTACGCAAACCCGCCGCACCAGTCGAGGCTTTCCGCCATGTTGTACACGCCGAAGCCGTTGGTTCGGGCAATGGCGCTGCACATCTGGTCCTCGGCGACGCGGATCACGGCATCGCGCAACGACAGGGTCTGGAGTTCGCGCCGCAACTCGGGCGTGACCTGGGCCTTCGCTTTGCCGACCTGCCGGCAAGTCGCGTCGCCGATCACGCGGACGGTGAGCGGCGCAATCCAGTCGCTGCCGTCGAGGGTCGCGCGCAGCAAGGTCGTACCGGGCGATTTCGCGGCCAGGTTGACGACCCGAATGACCTGATCCTTCTCCCAGCCGCTCAACGTTCCGTCGCGGTGCGCGCCGGCATTGTCGGATGCGCCGGAGGACGCGACCGCGACGTTCTCGTCGTCCGTGAACACATCGAGACCCGCGCCGGCGACGAGGTAGAACGTCGTGCGACGGTTGATCGACATCACCTGCAGGTTGCGGTTCGCATCGTATCCGCTCGGATCGCTGTTGCTGGGTTTATGCAGATTTGCCATGGGAAGCTCCTCGGCAAGGGTCGGGGTAGGGGTGTTGGGGGCTCACGACGGGCCGTCTTGCGACATCAGCACGGTCGCCTGCGAATCGTCCGCGTCGACGATCCACACGGCCAGCGCGCTGAAGTTGTCGTGATGCGCTTTCGCGACCGCGCGCACCTGCGCGGCGAGCGCGCCGAGCCACGCGGCAGGCGTCGTGGCCTGCGACAGCGCGGCCTGCATCAGCGTTTCGCCGACATGTTCCCAGAGGCCGTCGGTGCAGATCAGGAACGCGTCGCGATCGCGCAGTGCGAACGTGCCGTCGACGCCGTCGACGTCGATGCCTTCGCGCGTGCCGAGCGCGGAGAACAGCACGTTGCGGCGCGGGTGATGACGTGCCGCCTCGGGTGTCAGCAGGTGCGCGTCGACCATCTGCTGCACCATGCTGTGATCGCGCGTCTGCGCGCGGATGCGGCCGTCGCGAAAGCAATAGAGCCGCGTGTCGCCGCAATGGGCCCACGCGGCGGTGCGGCTGTCGCGATCGATCGCGAGCAGCACCGCGGTCGAGCGCATGTCGCGCACCGTGTCGCCGCCGTGCGCCTGCTCCTCGACGATGTTCTCGTTCGCATGGAGCAGCGTGTTCACGAGGCGCTCGCCCGTCGGCGGCAGCTCGGCGACGGTCAGGTAGCGCAGATCCGCGAGCGCGGTGCCGACGGCGATGCGCGACGCGACGTCGCCGCCACCGTGGCCGCCCGCGCCGTCCGCGACGATCCCGTAGTACAGCCGCTCGCTCGACCACTCGCCGAGCGCGTCTTCGTTGCGTGAGCGGCCGCCCGGGTCGGTCAGGCTGGCGGTGGCAAGTTGCACTGTGTCCTCGCGTCGCTTGCGGGTTGGGTCGGCGCTAGGCGGGCCCGCGCGACTGGGCGGACAGGATGCCGAGCACCGCGAGGATCGCCGCGCGGTTGTCCGGTGCGATGTCGATCCCGAGCGTGCGCTCGATCCATTGACCGATCGCCGTGCGCGCAAAATCGGCCGGCTGCGCGTGCTTCTTCAGCGTGACGCCGAGTTTTGCCGCGCGATAGTGATACGACGCGATCCGGTACTGCGCGGCGACTTGCGACAGCCCGCCTTTCTCGTCCGACAGCCAGCCGAGGCTGCCCGCGAGCACGAGCCGGTCGGCATCGTCGAGCCCGTCGATGAACGCGCGCGCCGATTCGCGCACGCACGATTCGTCGAGGCCATGCGGCAGCAGCGCCGCCTCGATCGCGTCGACGGGCAGCGCGACCTGCCGCTCGATTTCGTGCAGCGCATCGTCGATCGGCACGTTGCGCTGGTGGCCGGCGTGGCGCAGGCAGTCGATCAGGTAGCGGCGGAAATACGCGCACACCGCGTGCCGGTTCGACGGCGCGCTGTGCAGCGGAAACGTCGCGGCTTCCGGCTGGACGGCCTCGAGGCGAAACACCTTCAGAAAGATGAACTGCGAGATCAGCTCTTCCTTGTCCTCGCCGAGCGCCTGCAGCTCGAGCGGATGGTACGTGGTGAGCGCGCTGCGCACGATCGCATAGATCGACGCCATCTCGTCGTGGCTCAGGCGGGTGCGGCGTCGCCACAAATCCGGCAGCGCGCGCTCTCCAACGTCGCAGACCGTGGTTGGGCTATCGATATCCACCTGTCACCCCGGCATGATGGTCGGCCGCCACGTCGTGTCGTGGCGAAGCTGTTCTCGCGTCGTCGCGACCGATCGGGCCTGGCACGGGCAATCGGACGCCGCATCAATTTATTGCGTAATTGGAAATCCATCAATAGAGATTTTAGTCCGTAAAAACCATAGGCCGGATGGAAGATATGTGTGCCGCACAAAACCGTCATAAAAACGTTTTTAGGTGACGGTGTGCGCGAAGCGGTATTGGAATTTCGTGAATATGTTCGGCAATTGGATTTAGGGATGAAGTGCGAAATTCGACGTCGCGCACCCGATGCGCCGCAGCGCGCGCGCCGGCGATACGCGTGGACGTCCCCTGCGTGAGCGCGGAATGGCCAGAGGAATCGGCCCGGAAAGCCCGTGGGACAAGGATTCTCAGGCAAATGCGAGATGCGGGCGATCCGCCGAACGTGTGCCTGCTCGGTCCACCCGGACCCGGTGGACCTCGCAACGTGAAACGTTTGGGGACCGAATAAAATTGCCTGCCCAGGCAAGATTCGATTGTATTTATCTGTTTATTTGCAATGTCTGAAGAATGCCGAATTCGTTAAGCGGATTACTAGAAATTGTTTCCGTTTCGTATGAATTAAGCAATAAATTAGGGGTTGAATCGTTCATGATTCATTCGCCATCTTGTCACTTTTATTTTGTAAATTGCGTGCTATCCTCATAACCGATTGGATCGCGGTAATTAACGGAAACGGCCACGCAATGTGGCCGTCGCGCACAGCTGAACAGGCATAAATTCTCTATTGGGGATTCAAAAGGGTCGGTAAAAGGTACGCGTGCCGTTGCTATCGCGAACGGCATGCGGATATCTGTTCAATCGAATTCGACGCCGAGCGAAGATGGCTACGCTTGATACGGGTGCGCTGCTTGCCGACCTTTCTCCGGACCAGCCTGGCGGCGTCGATGTCGAATACGACCCGGCGTTCCTCGAGCTGGAGCAGGCGGTGCGTGGCAAGCCGGAAGTCCAGTACGGCGATACCGTCGTCGCCGCGACGGAGGCCGACTGGAAGGCCGCCGAATCGCTCGCGCTCGGGCTCCTCGAAAAGAGCCACGATCTGCGGGTCGCCGCACACCTGTGCCGTGCGCGGCTGAACCGCGACGGCTTCGTCGGCTTTGCCGACGGCCTCGCGCTGCTCGACGGGCTGCTCGAGCGGTGCTGGAACCACCTGTATCCCGAACTCGATCCCGACGACGACAACGATCCGACCGCGCGCGTGAATGCGCTCGACATGCTCGTCGAACCCTCCGGTGTCCTGATGGATGTGCGTGACGCGCCGCTCGCCGCGTCGCGCTCGCTCGGCGTCGTGCGGCTGCGCGACGTGGAATACGCGAGCGGCGAAGTGCCGGCGCCGGCCGGCGTCGACGCGCCCACGATCGTGTCGCTCGACGCGATCGTTACCGATGCGCTCGACGATGCGCGCGCGGTGCATGCGGCATTGCAGGCGGCGCTGCAAAGCGCGACGCGCATCGAAACGGTGCTGACCGAACGCGTCGGCGCCGCGCGTTCGATCGACCTGATGCCGCTGTCGCGGCTGCTGAAGCAGGCGGCGGGCTTTCTCGGCGAACGCGTCGGGGCGGTCGAGCCGCCGCCGGATGCCGACGCGTCGGCCGACGTCGCCGTGGCCGGCTTAGCCGACGCGGAGACCGTCGCGCCCGCAAAGGTGATCGTGATGGCGACGGGCGAGATTGCGAGCCGTCAGGACGTGATCAGGGCGATCGACCGGATCTGCGCGTATTACGAGAAGCATGAACCGTCGAGCCCCGTGCCGCTGCTGCTCGAACGGGCGCGGCGGCTGGTGGACAAGACCTTCATCGAGATCCTGGCGGAGCTCGCGCCCGATGGACTGGGACAGGCCCGGCAGGCGGGCGGTATCGCGAACGAGTGACAACGATTCTTGTACGGGGTGTTCATACGCAACATCACTGACGCGCCGCGTCGCGAGCGGCGGGTGCGCCGTCAACCAGGGGAAATGCCGTGGCCAAGGAAAGCAGCCAGAAATTCATCGCGCGCAATCGGGCGCCGCGCGTGCAGATCGAGTACGACGTCGAGGTCTACGGATCCGAGAAGAAGGTCCATCTGCCCTTCGTGATGGGCGTGATGGCCGACCTGTCCGGGCAGCCGGCCGATCCGCTCGCGCCGGTGTCGGATCGCAAGTTCCTCGAGATCGACGTCGACAACTTCGACGAACGCCTGAAATCGATGAAGCCGCGCGTCGCGGTGCAGGTGCCGAACACGCTGACCGGCGAAGGCAATCTCGCGGTCGACATGACGTTCGAGAGCATGGACGACTTCTCGCCGGCGGCCGTCGCGCGCAAGGTCGATGCGCTCGCGAAGCTGCTCGACGCGCGCGGCCAGCTGCAGAACCTGCTGACCTACATGGACGGCAAGACCGGCGCGGAAGACCTGATCGGCAAGCTGCTGGCCGATCCGGCGCTGCTGCAGTCGCTCGCGTCCGCGCCGAAGCCGCAGGAATGAGCCCGAACCCCCGTGGAGACTGACATGGCCGAACCCAACAGCGAACAGCAGGTTGCCCGGCAGGGCGAAGCGGCGGTCGAGACGAGCGATTTCGCGAGTCTGCTGCAGAAGGAGTTCAAGCCGAAGACCGAGAAGGCGAAGGAAGCGGTCGAAACCGCGGTGCGCACGCTCGCGGAGCAGGCGCTGCGCGACACGAACGTGATCTCGGGCGACGTGCTCGCGACGATCGAGGCGCTGATCGCGCAGATCGACCACAAGCTGTCCGAGCAGATCAACCTGGTCCTCCACTCGGAGGAGTTCCAGAAGGTCGAGAGCGCGTGGCGCGGGCTGCACTACCTGGTCAACAACACCGAGACCGACGAATCGCTGAAGATCCGCGTGATGAACGTGTCGAAGAACGACCTGTACAAGACGCTGAAGAAGTACAAGGGCACCGCGTGGGACCAGAGCCCGTTCTTCAAGAAGCTCTACGAGGAAGAGTACGGACAGTTCGGCGGCGAGCCGTACGGGTGTCTCGTCGCGGATTACTACTTCGACAACAGCGGCCCCGACGTCGACATGCTCACGCAGGTCTCGAAGATCGCCGCGGCGTCGCATGCGCCGTTCATCGCGGGCGCGGACCCGTCGGTGATGCTGATGGATTCGTGGCAGGAGCTCGCGAACCCGCGCGACCTGACGAAGATCTTCCAGACGCCCGAGCATGCGGCGTGGCGCTCGCTGCGTGAATCGGAGGATTCGCGCTACCTCGGGCTCGCGATGCCGCGCTTCCTGGCGCGCGCGCCGTACGGCGCGAAGACGAACCCGGTCGACGAGTTCGACTTCGAGGAAGACACGGCGGGCGCCGACAGCGCGAAGTACGCGTGGGCGAACGCGGCCTACGCGATGGCGACCAACATCAACCGCTCGTTCAAGCTGTACGGCTGGTGCTCGCGGATCCGCGGGATCGAATCGGGCGGCGCGGTCGAAGGGCTGCCCGTGCATGCGTTCCCGACCGACGACGGCGGCGTCGACATGAAATGCCCGACCGAGATCGCGATCAGCGACCGGCGCGAAGCCGAGCTCGCGAAGAACGGCTTCATGCCGCTCGTGCACAAGAAGAATTCGGATTTCGCGGCATTCATCGGCGCGCAGTCGCTGCACAAGCCGGCGGAGTACGACGATCCGGACGCGACCGCGAATGCGAACCTGGCCGCGCGGCTGCCGTACCTGTTCGCGTGCAGCCGCTTCGCGCACTACCTGAAATGCATCGTGCGCGACAAGATCGGCAGCTTCAAGGAACGCGACGACATGCAGCGCTGGCTGCAGGACTGGATCCTGAACTACGTCGACGGCGATCCGGCGCACTCGTCCGAGGATACGAAGGCGCGTCGGCCGCTCGCCGCCGCGGAGGTCGTGATCGAGGAGGTCGAGGGCAATCCCGGTTACTACACGTCGAAGTTTTTCCTGCGTCCGCATTACCAGCTGGAAGGCCTGACCGTATCGCTGCGGCTGGTTTCCAAGCTTCCGTCGGCCAAGGCGGCCTGACGGGAGTCCCATTCAGACACGGAGTCAATTTTTGAGCGGAGAAGAACATGGCCGTCGATATGTTCATCAAGCTGGATACGATCAAGGGCGAATCCAAGGACGACAAGCACAACGAAGAGATCGACGTGCTGGCGTTCAGCTGGGGCATGAGCCAGTCGGGGTCGATGCACATGGCCACGGGCGGCGGCGCCGGCAAGGTGAACGTGCAGGACCTGTCGTTCACCAAGTACGTGGACAAGGCGAGCCCGACGATCATGCTCGCCTGCTGCAAGGGCACGCACCTGAAGGAGGTGGTGTTCACGGTGCGCAAGGCCGGCGACAACCCGCTCGAGTACTACAAGATCACGATGAAGGAAGTGCTGATCAGCTCGGTGTCGACGGGCGGCTCGGGCGGCGAGGACCGCTTCACCGAGAACGTGGTGCTGAACTTCGCGAAGGTCAAGGTCGACTACCAGGCGCAGAGCAAGACCGGCGGCAAGGAAGGCGGCCCGGTCGACATGAAGTGGGACATCCCGGCGAACAAGGAGGGCGAATAAGCTGAAGCGACGCGTCGCGCCGGTCCCGGCGCGGCGCAGCCTGGGCACGCGCCGCGCGCCAGGCGGGCGGTCCGACGGAGCAGACCGACATGACGGCAGAACAGAGTTTGCGAGATGGCGATCTCGACGAAAGCCTGCGCCAGTTGCAGAGCCAGGTTCGCGGCGATCCGGCGAACGCGTCGTACCGCGTGTTCCTGTTCCAGCTCCTCGCGGTGATGGGCCAGTGGGATCGCGCGCTGACGCAACTGAACGTCGTCGGCGATCTCGATGCGTCCGCGCTGCCGATGGTGCAGGTCTATCGCGACGCACTGCAATGCGAAGTGCTGCGCGGCGCGGTGTTCGACGGCGCGCGCACGCCGTTGATCTTCGGCGAACCGACGGCCTGGCTCGCGCTGCTGATCGATGCGTTGCGGCTCGATGCGCACGGCGATGCCGGCGCGGCGGCGCGCGCGCGTGCGAAGGCGTTCGGCGACGCGCCCGCGACGTCGGGCACGCTGAACGGCGAGCCGTTCGAATGGATCGCGGATGCGGACGGCCGGCTCGGGCCGACGCTCGAAGCGGTGCTGAACGGCCGCTATTACTGGATTCCGTTTTTCCGGATCAGGAAGATCGAGATCGACGCGCCGGCCGATCTGCGCGATCGCGTGTGGATGCCCGCGGTGTTCACGTGGGCGAACGACGGGCAGGCGGCCGGACTGATCCCGACGCGCTATGCGCAGACGCTCGGCGAGCGCGATCACACGCTATGGCTCGCGCGCCGCACGGACTGGATCGACATCGGCGGCGGCGAGTCGCGCCCGGTCGGGCAGCGGGTCTTCACGACCGACGCGAACGACCATGCGCTGCTCGACGTGCGCACGCTCGAGCTCGCGGTCGATGCGCAGCCGGCCGACGACAGCGGCGATGCCGCGCCGGGCCATGGCTGATTCCCCCGCGCGCGACCGCCTGCAACCGTCGCTGCTCGATCGGCTGACCGATTTCGAGCCCGACGTGCGGCAGGAGCCGCGGGAGCGGCGCGTGCTGTCGATGCGCGCGCTGCGCGACAGCGTGCAGCGCGATCTCGCGTGGCTGCTGAACGCGAACGGCGTCGCATCGGTGCAGGATCTGTCGTGCTATCCGCATGTCGCGACGTCGGTGCTCAATTTCGGCTTTCCGGACATCGCGGGCAAGACGGCGTCGGGCCTCGACATCGTGCAGATGGAGAAGCGCGTGCGAGACGCGATCTGGGCGTTCGAGCCGCGCATCCTGCGCGATTCGGTGCGCGTGAGCGCGATCCAGCAGGAGGAAACGACCGGCCGTCACAACACGGTGGCGTTCGTCGTCGAAGGGGATCTGTGGGCCCAGCCCTATCCGGAACGGCTCTATTTTCGAACCGAACTCGATCTGGAGGCGGGGGAAGTCAGGGTGATCGACCAGGGCGGTCTGCGCTGAATCCATGAATCCGGAACTGATCCGATACTACAGCCAGGAACTCCAGCACCTGCGCGAAATGGGCGGCGAGTTCGCGCGCGAATTCCCGAAGATCGCCGCGCGGCTCGGGCTCGAGAATCTCGAATGCGCGGACCCGTACGTCGAGCGCCTGCTCGAGGGCTTCAGCTTCCTCGCCGCACGCGTGCAGTACAAGATCGACGCCGAGTTCCCGCGCTTCACGCAGCATCTGGCCGAGCTCGTCTATCCGCACTATCTCGCGCCGACGCCGTCGATGGCCGTCGTGCAGATCCAGCCCGACCTGACGAACCCGGCGCTCGCCGACGGCGTGCGGATCGCGCGCCACAGCACATTGCGCAGCGCGCTCGACAGGAACGGCTCGACGCGCTGCGAATACCGCACGGGCCACGCGCTGACGCTGTGGCCGCTCGACATCGCCGATGCGAAGTTCTTCACCTACTCGGGCTCGCTCGGCGGCGCTGACGTCACACTGCCGCCCGGCGTGAAGGCGGGCCTGCGGCTGCGGCTGCGCGCGACGGGCGGGCTGAAGATCGCGCAGGTCGGCCTCGACCGGCTCGTGCTCTACCTGCGCGGCGCCGACGCGCTGCCGACGCAGATCTACGAGCGGCTGCTCGGGTCGGCGGCCGGCGTCGTCGTGATGCCGGTCACGCGGCCCGCGACATGGCACGTGCAGTTGCCCGCGGACGCCATCAGGCCGGTCGGGTTCGACGCCGACGAAGCGCTGCTGCCGGTGAGCCGGCAATCGTTCGACGGCTATCGGCTGCTGCAGGAATATTTCGCGTTTCCGCAGCGCTTCCTGTTCGTCGGCATCGACGGCCTGCTGCCCGCGCTGCGGCGTTGCGCCGACAGCGAAGTCGAAGTGATCGTGCTGCTCAGGCGCGGCGATCCGGTGCTCGAACAATCGCTCGACGCGTCGAACTTCGCGCTGCATTGCACGCCCGCCGTGAACCTGTTTCCGCGGCGCACCGATCGCATCGCGCTCGCGGCCGAGCAGTTCGAATACCACGTGGTCGCCGACCGCACGCGGCCGATGGACTTCGAGATCCATCAGATCGACGATGTGACCGGCTACAGCACCGGCACCGTCGCCGAACAGAAGTTCGAGCCGTTCTATCACGCGCGCGATCTCGGCGCGTCGTATCACGGCGCCGCGTACTTCCAGGTGCGCCGCGAACAGCGGCTGCCGTCTGCGCGCCAGAACGAGCGCGGCCCGCGCACCGGCTATCTCGGCAGCGAGACGTTCATCGCGCTCGTCGACGCGGCCAATGCGCCGTTTCGCGGCGACCTGCGCCAGCTCGGGCTGCAGGTGCTGTGCACGAATCGCGACCTGCCGCTGATGATGTCGGTCGGCACCGGCCCGAGCGACTTCACGCTCGACGTCGAGGCGCCCGTCGAGCGCGTGCGTTGCGTGAACGGGCCGAGCCGGCCGCTGCCGTCGTTCGCGCACGGCCCGGTCGCGTGGCGGCTGCTCAGCCATCTGTCGCTGAACTACGCGTCGCTGCTCGATACGGACCCGCAGCAGGGCGCGCGTGCGCTGCGCGATCTGCTGGGGCTGTACTGCCCGGCCGACGATGCCGCGACGCAACGGATGATCGAAGGCGTGCGCGCGATCGATTCGCGCGCCGTCACGCGCCGGCTGCCGTTCGGCGGGCCGATCGCGTTCGGGCGCGGGCTCGAGGTCACGCTGACGTTCGACGAAGGGCCATTCGAAGGCGCGGGCGCGTTCGTGCTCGGCGCGGTGCTCGCGCAATTCTTCGCGCAATACGTGTCGATCAATTCGTTTGCGGAAACCGTGGTCCGCTCGCAGTCGCGCGGCGAGCTGATGCGATGGCCGGCGAGGGGCGGACGATGCCGGACGCTCTGACGCTGCTGCGCGCGCTCGAAGCCGATGCCGGGCGCTTCGACTTCTTCCAGGCCGTGCGGCTGATCGAGAACGCGCATCCGCACCTGCCGCGCATCGGCGCGTCGCTGCGGCCGCGCGACGACGCGGTGCGCTTCATGCAGGAGCCGGAGCTCACGTTCCAGCCGACGACGCTCGGTGCGTACGCGCCGGCGGGCGACGGCCGCGCGGCGCGGCTGTCGGTCAGGTTCTTCGGGCTGCTCGGGCCGAACGGGCCGATGCCGCTGCACCTGACCGAGTACGTCCGCGACCGCCTGCGCAACGGCAACGATCCGACGTTCGCGCGCTTTCTCGACGTGTTCCATCACCGGATGGTCGCGCTGTTTTACCGCGCGTGGGCCGATGCGCAGCCGGCCGTGAATCTCGACCGGGCCGATCGCGACCGCTTTTCTACGTACGTCGGCACCGTGTTCGGGCTCGGCGAGCCCGCGCTGCGCAATCGCGACGCCGTGCCCGACTTCGCGAAGCTGCATTTCGCGGGCCTGCTCGCCGCGCCGACGCGTCACGCGGCGGGCCTCAGGCTCGTGCTGTCGCGCTTTTTCGAGCTGCCGGTCGACATCGAGCAGTGGGTCGGCCACTGGATGACGCTGCCCGCCGCCGACGTGACGCGGCTCGGCGCGCGCGACGGGTCGTCGCGGCTCGGCGTGTCGACGCTCGTCGGCGCGCGCGTATGGGACGGCCAGCACAAGTTCCGCATCGTGATCGGGCCGTTGTCGATCGGCGACTACGAGCGCTTCCTGCCGGGCGGCGACAGCCTGCGGCGGCTCGTCGACTGGGTGCGCAACTACGTGCGCGACGGGCTCGACTGGGACGTGAACCTGCAGCTGAAGCAGCCCGACGTGCCGCGCCTGAAGCTCGGGCGCCACGCGCGGCTCGGCTACACGAGCTGGATGCTGAGCGGCCCGGCCGCCGGCGACCAGCGCCAGCTTCTGCTGCGTCCCGCCGATGGCGCGGGGCGGCCATGCGGGCGAGCGCAGGCGAACGAGCCGGACCGACCGACTTCAACGAGGAGCTGAACCATGGCCGAAATCAAACGCGCCGCCTTGTTCGGCAAGCTGAACAAGCTCGGATACCGCGCGATCGAAAGCGCGAACGTGTTCTGCAAGCTGCGCGGCAATCCGTATATCGAGCTCGTCCACTGGTTCCATCAGATCCTGCAATTGCAGGATTCGGACCTGCACCGGATCGTCCGGCATTTCGGCATCGATCCGGCCGGGCTCGCGCGCGACCTGACCGACGCGCTCGACCGGCTGCCGCGCGGCGCCGGCTCGATGGTCGACATCGGCTCGCAGGTCGAGGAGGCGGTCGAGCGCGGCTGGGTGTTCGGCTCGCTGCTGTTCGGCGAATCGCAGGTCCGCACCGGGCACCTGGTCGTCGGGCTGCTGAAGACGCCGTCGCTGCGCAACGCGCTGTACGGGATCTCGCGGCAGTTCGAGCGCGTGAAGCTCGATGCGCTCGTCGACGAATTCGACGCGCTGCTCGGCGGCTCGCCGGAAGCGGCGATGACGGCGACCGACGGCTTTTCGGCGGTGAGCGCGACGGCGGGCGGCGAGGGCAGCGAGGGCGGCGCGGTGCCGCCCGCCGCGCTGGGCAAGCAGGAAGCGCTCAGGCGCTTCACGACCGACCTGACCGAGCAGGCGCGCAGCGGCAAGCTCGATCCGATCGTCGGGCGCGACGAGGAGATCCGGCAGGTGGTCGACATCCTGATGCGGCGCCGCCAGAACAATCCGATCCTCACCGGCGAAGCGGGCGTCGGCAAGACCGCCGTCGTCGAAGGCTTCGCGCAGCGGATCGTCGCGGGCGACGTGCCGCCGCCGCTGCGCGACGTGCAGCTGCGGATGCTCGACGTCGGGCTGCTGCAGGCCGGCGCGAGCATGAAGGGCGAGTTCGAGAACCGGCTGCGCCAGGTGATCGAGGAAGTGCAGGCGTCCGAGAAGCCGGTGATCCTGTTCATCGACGAGGCGCATACGCTCGTCGGCGCGGGCGGTGCGGCCGGCACCGGCGACGCGGCGAACCTGCTGAAGCCCGCGCTCGCGCGCGGCACGCTGCGCACGGTCGCCGCGACGACGTGGGCCGAGTACAAGAAGCACATCGAGAAGGATCCGGCGCTCACGCGACGCTTCCAGGTCGTGCAGGTGCCCGAGCCGGACGAGACGAAGGCGATCCTGATGATGCGCGGCATTACGTCGACGATGGAGAAGCATCACAAGGTGCAGATCCTCGACGAAGCGCTCGACGCGGCCGTGCGGCTGTCGCACCGCTACATTCCCGCGCGCCAGCTTCCGGACAAGGCGGTGAGCCTGCTCGATACCGCATGCGCGCGCGTCGCGGTCAGCCAGCATGCGACGCCGCCGTCGGTCGACGATTCGCGCAAGCGGATCGCCGCGCTCGAGACCGAGCTCGAGATTATCGGTCGCGAGACGGCGGTCGGCGTCGATACCCGCGAGCGCGCCGCGCTGGCGTCGGAGAAGCGCGACGCGGAGAAAGCGCGGCTCGCCGCGCTCGAAGCGCGCTGGGAGACGGAGAAAGGGCTCGTCGCGCGCATTCTCGACCTGCGTGCGCAATTGCGCGGCGAGACCGGCAAGGTCGAAGGCGCGTCCGAAGTGGTCGCCGCGGGGGCGAACGCGGAAGTGCACACGGATCCGGCGACGGCCGAAGCACGGCTGGCCGAACTGCGCGAGCTGCAGGCGACGCTTGCCGCGCAGCAGGGCGACGATCCGCTGATCCTGCCGACGGTCGATCGCCAGGCGGTCGCGTCGGTCGTGCAGGACTGGACCGGGATTCCGGTCGGCCGGATGGTGAAGAACGAGATCGAGAGCGTGCTGAAGCTCGCCGAGAACCTGAACCGGCGGATCATCGGCCAGGGCCACGCGACCGAGATGATCGCGAAGCGGATCCAGACGTCGCGGGCGGGCCTCGACAACCCGAACAAGCCGATCGGCGTGTTCCTGCTCGCGGGCACGTCGGGTGTCGGCAAGACCGAGACGGCGCTCGCGCTCGCCGAAGTGCTGTACGGCGGCGAGCAGAACGTGATCACGATCAACATGAGCGAGTACCAGGAAGCGCACACGGTGTCGTCGCTGAAGGGTGCGCCGCCCGGCTACGTCGGCTACGGCGAGGGCGGCGTGCTGACCGAGGCCGTGCGCCGCCGGCCTTACAGCGTCGTGCTGCTCGACGAGGTCGAGAAGGCGCATCCGGACGTGCATGAGATCTTCTTCCAGGTGTTCGACAAGGGCTGGATGGAGGACGGCGAAGGGCGCGTGATCGACTTCAAGAACACGCTGATCCTGCTGACGACCAACGCCGGCACCGACCTGATCTCGAACCTCTGCAAGGATCCGGAGCTGATACCCGATCCGGAGGGTATCGCGAAGGCGCTGCGCGAGCCGCTGCTGAAGGTGTTCCCGCCCGCGCTGCTCGGCCGGCTCGTCGTGATTCCGTATTACCCGCTGTCCGACGAGATGCTCGGCGCGATCATCCGGCTGCAGCTCGGGCGCATCGCGTCGCGGATCCGCGCGGCGTACCGGATCCCGTTCACGTACGACGACGACGTGGTGAAGCTGATCGCGAGCCGCTGCACCGAACTCGAAAGCGGCGGCCGCATGATCGACGCGATCCTGACGAACACGCTGCTGCCGCAGATCAGCAACGAGTTCCTGATCCGGATGATGAACGGCGCAAGCGTGTCGAAGGTGCAGGTCGGCGCGCGCGAAGGGGAGTTCGTCTATGCGTTCGATTGACCCTGCACCGGATGGCTGCTTGCGAACCTGACCGACCGGAGAACGAACATGCCGCAACAAGTCAGCATGGGCGCCACGCTGCAGTGCTCGTTCGGCCTCGCGCCGTCGACGCTCGTCGTGCTGCCCGTCAACCAGGTGATGGGCGAAGGGCCGCCGGCCGCGAACATCATGGATCACGTGCCGATGGTCAACATCATGCCGTTCGGCATGTGCTCGTCGCCGGCGAATCCGATGGTGGCGGCGGCGACGGCCGCGGCGATGGGCGTGCTGACGCCGATGCCGTGCATCCCCGCGACGCTGTCGCCGTGGGCGCCCGGCGCGCCGACCGTGATCCTCGGCAACCAGCCGTCGCTCGACAACGTGTCCAAATGCATGTGCAACTGGCAGGGCGTCGTCAGCATCGTGGAGCCGGCGACCGTCAACACGATGATCCCGTGACATGACCACGTACGATCCGAACCGCCACGTGTCCGTCCGTTGCGAGCCCGCGGGCCGCGACCTGCTGTTCCTGCGCCTCGTCGGCACCGAGGAGCTCGGCCGCCTGAGCGAGTACCGTGTCGAGCTTCTGAGCCCGAGCAACGACCTGAGCCCGGCGGCGCTGCTCGGCCAGGACATCTCGGTCGCGATCTCGCTGCCCGCCGACGGCGAGCGGCAGATCAACGGGATCGTCACCGCGTTCCGGATCGTCGCGCCCGGCGATCGCACCGTGAACCGCCTCGCGCGTTACGAGGCGGTGGTGCGGCCACGGCTCTGGCTGCTCACGCGCGCGTCGCACTGCCGCTTCTTCCATGAGATGACGGTGCCCGACATCGTCACGCACGTGCTGCGCGACTATCACGTCGATCTCAGCAACAAGTGCGCGGCGACGTATCCGACGCTCGAGCATTGCGCGCAGTACCGCGAGACCGATTTCGCGTTCGTGAGCCGGCTGATGGAGCGCGAAGGGATCTACTACTACTTCGAGCATCGCGGCGGCAAGCACACGCTCGTGCTGACCGATTCCGGCGACGTGCATGCGCCGATCGAGCACTACCCGACGATTTCGTACGACGCATGGTACGAGCCGTCGCACGAGAAGGAGTGCGTGTACGAATGGTCGTCGGGCGCGGAGCTGCAGACGGGCAAGTACGAGGTGAACGACTACGATTTCGAGAAGCCGTCGTCGAGCAACCAGCAGGGGCTCGTGTCGCGCGCGACGCGGCCCGACGTCTACGATCCGGCCGTTCATACGATGCAGGAGCATCTGGCCGGCCACGTGCAATCGGGCGACGGCGATCGCTATGCGCGCGTCGGCGTCGAGATCCGGCAGGCGCGCAACGACAGCATCTTCGGGCGCTCGACCGCGCGCGGGATCTGGCCGGGCGGGCTGTTCAGGCTGCAGGACCACGCGAGCGACGCGCAGAACCGCGACTATCTCGTCGTCAGTGCCGCGTATGAGATCCATTCGGATACGTACATCTCGACGTCCGGCGGCGACGCGGCGCTGCCGTTCTACGATTGCAGCTTCACCGCGTTGCGCAAGGAAAACCACTTCCGTTCGGAGCGCGTCACGCCGAAGCCGGTGGTCGCGGGGCCGCAGACGGCGGTCGTCGTCGGCCCGGACGGCGACGAGATCCTCACCGACAAGTACGGCCGCATCAAGGTGCAGTTTCACTGGGAGCAGTTCGCGCCGCCCGCGGACGCGGGCGAGCGGATGAAGCGCTGCTGGGTGCGCGTGTCGCAGGGCTGGGCCGGCAAGAGCTGGGGATCGTTCTTCATTCCGCGCATCGGGCACGAGGTGATCGTCGATTTCATCGAGGGCGATCCCGACCGGCCGCTCGTCACGGGCAGCGTGTACAACGCGAACACGATGCCGCCCTATGCGCTGCCCGCGAACGCGGCGCTGTCGACGTTCAAGAGCAACTCGACGAAGGGCGGCGGCGGCTTCAACGAGGTCCGCTTCGACGACACGAAGGGCAGCGAGCAGCTGTTCGTGCATGCGGAGAAGGATCATGAAACCTGGATCAAGAACGACACGCTGACGAACATCGCGAACGACCGCCACATGAAGGTCGGCGGCAGCGAATACGTCGAGATCACCGGCGCGCTCAACGAAAAAGTGGTTGGCGATGCGAAGACGCAGATCGGCGGCAGCGCGTCGCTGAAGGTCACGAGCAAGCTGCAGGAGCAGGTCGGGACGAATTACGCGATCGACGCGGGCGCGAACATCCACATCAAGGCGGGCGCGAACGTCGTGATCGAGGCGGGCGCGAGCATCACGCTGAAGGCGGGCGGCGCGTTCGTCGTGATCGGGCCCGTGAGCGTCGCGGTGTCGGGCACGCCGATCCTGCTGAACTCGGGCGGATCGGCCGGGTCCGGCGACGGCTCGTCGCCGGATGCGCCCACCGCGCCAAAGGATGCCGACGACGGCACCCGGAAACTCAAGTCGTAACCGACTTAATGGACTTAACGGACGCGAGGACGCGAACCTAGCCGAGGCCGCCGATGCCATTGACGAATCCGATACTGTCGCTGCGTGTCGCCAGGTGCAACGACGAACCCGTCGCGGAGCCGATCGCGGTCGAGTTCGGCCCCGCGGGCGGCACGATCGGCCGCGCGACCGACTGCACGCTCGTGCTGCCCGATCAGCAGCGCGCGATTTCGCGGGTGCAGGCGCGTATCGAGTGCCGCGGCGGCGACTATCTGATCTGCGATGTCGGCGGCAATCCGAGTGTGCTCAACGGCAACGCGATCGGTGGCACGCGCGAGGCGCGGCTCGCCGACGGCGACCGCCTGAAGATCGGGCCGTATCTGCTCGAAGTGGCGGTCGGCGAGCGGGCGGCGAGCGCGCAGCCGGGTTTTCATGATCCGCTCGCGGCCGCGCAGGTGGTGAGCGGCCCGTTGCCCGAAGGCGCGGCGCTCGGCGCGTTCAATCTCGGTGCGCTCGATCCGCTCGGGCAGCCTGGGTTCGGCAAGGGGGGCGTGTCGACGCGGCCCGGTTTTGAAGGATCGCATAGCGACCATGTGCCGCCTGAGTTCGAGGCGTTTTCGGCGCCGGCGGCTGCGGCAATGTCAGCGGCCGCACCGGCGGCGGGAGCCGGAGCCGGTGCAGGAGCAGGAGCAGGAGCAGGAGCAGGAGCAGGAGCAGGAGCAGGAGCAGGAGCAGGAGCAGGAGCAGGAGCAGGAGCAGGAGCAGGAGCAGGAGCAGGAGCAGGAGCAGGAGCAGGAGCAGGAGCGGCGGCGTTCGGCAGCGGGATTCCGGCCGATTACGATCCGCTCGCCGATGCGCTCGCGCAATGGGACGCGCATGCGGATCAGGCGATGCGACAGGGCGCGGCAACTGGTACCGCCGCGCAGACGGTGCCTGTCGTGCCGTTCGCGCCGGTTACGCCAGACGCACCGACGGCAGCGCCCGCGTTTGTGCCCGCGCAGATCATGCCGCCACGTTCGCAGGGCGGGCCGACCGGCCTGCCTGCAAGTCTGCTCGAAGGGCCCGGGGCCGGCGGCGCGACGCCGTTCGACGACCTGTTCGGCGCGCCGCCGGCGTCTGCCGCGCCTGCCGCACAGCCCGCGCCGGTTCCGGTACCAGCGCCGTCGTTGTCCGAAGCGCTGTTGGCAAACCCACCTGCTCATGCGTCCGCAGCGCCAGCATCCCCGCCGCAGCCCGCGCAACGGCCAGCAGCGCCGCAGCAGCCGGAGCCGCAACCTGTGGTGCAGCCGTCCGCGCCATCCGCATCGCCGACATCGCCCACATCGTCCGACCCAACCCTCGCCGCACTGCTCAACGGCCTCGGCCTCGACCCTTCGCGCCCCCCGAACCTGCCGGCGCCCGAGTTCGCGCGGCTCGTCGGTGCGATGCTGCGCGACGCGCTGCGCGGGACGATGGCCGTGCTGCGCGCGCGCTCGACGACCAAGCGCGAGGCGCGTCTCGACACGACCGTGATCGTCGCACGCGACAACAATCCGCTGAAGTTCTTCCCCGACGTCGACAGCGCGCTCGCGCAGATGATGACGGGCCGCAGCGCGGGCTACCTGCCGCCGGAGCAGGCGCTCGAGCATGCGTTCGCCGACATCGAATCGCATGAGCTCGCGGTGATCGCCGGCATGCGGGCGGCGCTCGCGCACGTGCTCGGCCGCTTCGACCCGGCGGCGCTCGAAGCGCAGCTCGCGGAGCAGGGCGTGATGGACAAGATCCTGTCGAACCGCAAGGCGAAGCTGTGGGACCGCTTCGTCGCGATGCAGGCGCAGATCGCGCGCGAAAGCGACGACGATTTCCAGCGGCTGTTCGGCCAGGCGTTCAACGAAGCGTACGAGGCGCAGATCGACGCGCTGCTCGCCGCGCGCAAGACCGGCGAGTCCGGCCAGTCCGGCTAGGCGCGCCGGCCCACCCACGTCACCATGCGAAATCATGTCCTGGAACAGCAAAGTCATCTGGTCGGAAGGCATGTTCCTGCAGCCGCAGCACCTGCAGCAGCACGACCGTTTCCTGCAGACACAGCTCGAGCTGCGCGCATCGGGGCTGCGTCCATACGGCTGGGGGTTTGCGGCGCTCGAGCTCGACGAACAGCTGCTGAAGCTCGGCAAGGTCGCGCTGCTGTCGTGCGCGGGCGCGCTCCCCGACGGCACGCCGTTCAACCTGCCCGCCGACGACGACCTGCCGGTCCCGCTCGACATTCCGGAAGGCACGCGCAATGTGCTCGTCGTGCTGGCGCTGCCGGTGCGGCGCCCGGGCGTCGCGGAGACGGGCAACGGCGACACCGACGAGAACTTCGCGCGACACCGGATCGGCGAGCTCGACGTGGCCGACAGCAACGATCCGAACGCGAGCACCGCGCTGATGCAGATCGGCAAGCTGCGCGTGCGGCTCGCGCTCGAACCGGACGTCGCCAACGCGTATACGTCGCTCGGCGTCGTGCGTATCGTCGAGCGGCTGCCGGACAATCGCGTCGTGCTCGATCCCGACTACAGCGCGCCATGCGTCGACTATCGCGTCGCGCCCCGCCTCGCGGCATTCGCCGACGATCTCGTCGGCCTGCTGCACCAGCGCGGCGAGGCGCTCGCCACGCGGCTCGCGCAGCCGGGCGTGACGGGCGTCGCCGAAGTCGCGGATTTCCTGCTGCTGCAGTTGATCAACCGCCACGAGCCGCTCGCGTCGCATCTGTCGACGATGACCGGGCTGCATCCGGAAGACCTGTACCGGGTCGTCGTGCAGCTTGCGGGCGAGCTCGCGACGTTCAGCCAGACGACGAAGCGGCCGCGCGCGTATCCCGTCTACCGGCACGACCGGCTGCAGGAGAGCTTCGCGCCGGTGATCGCCGACCTGCGCGCGTCGCTGTCGATGGTGATGGATCCGCATGCGGTGCCGATTCCGCTCGAGGAGCGCAAGTTCGGGCTGCGTGTCGCGCTCGTGCCGGACAAGAACCTGTACGCATCGGCGACGTTCGTGCTCGCGGTCAACGCGCAGGTGCCCGCCGAGACGATCCTGACGGGCTTTGCGCCGCAGGTGAAGATCGGGCCGATCGAGCGGATCCGCGACCTGGTGAACCTGCAGCTGCCCGGCGTCGGCTTGCGCGCGCTGCCGGTCGCGCCGCGCCAGCTGCCGTTTCATGCGGGCTACACGTATTTCGAGCTCGACCGCGGCAACGAGCTGTGGAAGCAGTTTGCGACCTCGGCAGGCATGGCGCTGCACGTCGCCGGCGATTTCCCCGGATTGAAGATGGAATTCTGGGCCATCCGCCGCTGAATTGAGAGGACGCTCATCGTGACTCCTGACGAACCTCGCGTGCCGGCCGACGATCCCGGCGCGACGATCCTGATCCCGACCCCGGGCGGCGCGCGCGCGGCGTTCGCCGCGGCCGGTACGCTTGGCGCAGCCGACGCGGCGGTCGCGCCGATTCCCGCGAGCGCGGGCGGCCTCAACCCGCTGCTGCGCGCCGCCAATCCGCTGCTCGAACTCGCGCTGCCGCTGCGCCAGCTTCCGACACACCCGAACGTCGAGGAATTGCGCGCACAGCTGATCCAGATGATGCGCACATTCGAGCAGCAAGGCCGCTCGAACGGCCTCGACGACGAGAAGCTCGCCGCGTCGCGCTACTGCCTGTGCACGTTTCTCGACGAGGCGATTTCGAGCACGCCGTGGGGCGCGGGGCTGTGGGCGAGCCGCAGCCTGCTCGTCACGTTCCACAACGAGGCATCGGGCGGCGAGCGTTTCTTCGTGATCCTGCAGCGGCTCGCGCAGAATCCGGTCGCGAATGCCGACGTGCTCGAGCTGATCTACGTGATCCTCGCGCTCGGCTTCGAAGGGCGCTACCGGCTGATCGACGGCGGACGCGGCCAGCTCGACACGATCCGCGAACGCCTCGAGCAGATGATCCGCGCGCAGCGCGGCGCGCCCGAGCGGGACCTGTCGCCGCACTGGGCGCCGGTGAAGGCCGAGCGCAAGCCGCTGCTGCAGCTCGTGCCGATCTGGGTTGCCGCGGCCATTGCGTGCACGGTGCTCGTCGCCGTGCATCTGGTGTTGAGCTTCCGGCTGAACGATGCGTCCGACCGCGTGTTCGACACGCTGCACGGCGTTCGCGTTGCGCCGGCGCCTGTGTTCGCCGCGAAGCCGGCCGCCGCGCCGAAGCTCGCGCCGGCGCTCACGCAGTTCCTCGCGCCGGAAATCGCGCGCGGTCTCGTGCGCGTGACCGAAGCGGCCGACCGCACGATCGTCACGATCAACGGCGACGGCCTGTTCGCGTCGGGCAGCGCGGAACTCGAACCGCAGTTCGTGCCGTTGATCGAGCGCATCGGCGACGCGCTGAAGGATTTCCCCGGCAACGTCGTCGTCGCCGGCCACACGGACAACCAGCGCGTGTTCTCCGCGCGCTTCCCGTCGAACTGGCACCTGTCGCAGGCGCGCGCGGACGTCGTGAAGGACATGCTCGCTGCGCGCGTCGGCTCGCCGCGGCGCTTCACGGCCGAGGGCCGCGCCGATACCGAGCCGGTCGCGCCGAACGATTCGCCCGCGAACCGCGCGAAGAACCGCCGCGTCGACATCACGATCCTCGCACCGGGCGCCGCATCGTGAGCGGCCGGTCACGCATCGAAGGGAGCTGCGAATGAAGCTCTTGAACTGGCTCGTACGCCCGATCGTGCTGTCGCTCGTCGGCGTGGTGGCGCTGTCGCTGATCGTCTGGATCGAAGGGCCGCTGCTCGCGTTCGCCGGCAGCGAGCCGTTCGCGACGTCCGGCAGCCGCTGGGCCGTGATCGCGATCCTGTTCGTGCTGTGGGCGCTGTACTGGGGCGTGCGCTGGCTTGCCGCGCGGCTCGCGAACGTCCGCTTCACGCGCGTCGTGGCCGAGGGCGCGGCCGAGCCCGCGCCAGGAAAGAAGGAATCCGAAGCGGATCTTGCGACGCTGAAGCAGCGCTTCGACGAGGCGATGGCAATCCTGCGCAAGGATCGCGTGAAAGGCCGCTTCGGCAGCCAGTACGTGTATCAGCTGCCGTGGTACATGTTCGTCGGCGCGCCCGGCACCGGCAAGACCACCGCGCTCGTGCATTCGGGGCTGCGCTTTCCGCTCGCGGAGCGGCTCGGCAAGCAGGCAGTCGGCGGCGTCGGCGGCACGCGCAACTGCGACTGGTGGTTTACCGACGACGCGGTGCTGCTCGACACCGCGGGCCGCTTCACGACGCAGGACAGCTTTGCCGAAGCCGATCAGGCCGCGTGGGCCGGCTTCCTGCAGCTGCTGCGCAAGTACCGGCCGCGCCGGCCGCTGAACGGCGTGATCGTCGCGCTGTCCGCGCAGGACCTGCTGCAGCTGTCCGACACGCAGCGTGCAATGCAGGCGTCGGCCGTGCGTGAGCGCCTGAAGGAACTCTATACGCGTCTCGGGATGCGGATCCCGGTCTATGTCGTCGTGACCAAATGCGATCTGCTCGCGGGCTTCGTCGAGTTCTTCGACGATCTCGGCCGCGACGAGCGCGAGCAGGTCTGGGGCGTGACCTTCCCGTTCGACGACAAGGGCTCGCCCGACGATGCGCTGGCCGCGTTCCCGGCGGAATTCGACGTGCTCGAAAGGCAGTTGCAGTCGCGCGTGCTGCGCCGGATGCAGCAGGAAACCGACACGCGGCGGCGCGCGCTCGTGTACGGCTTTCCGCAGCAGTTCGCGGGGCTCGAGAACGTGTTGCAGGCGTTCCTGAACGATGCATTCAGCACGTCGCGCTTCGAGCAGTCGGCGCTGTTGCGCGGCGTGTATTTCACGAGCGGCACGCAGGAGGGGCGGCCGATCGATCGCGTGATGAGCGCGGTCGCGTCGGCGCTTGGTTTGAGGCGGCAGGTCGTGCTGCCCGATGCGTCGGCGGGGCGCGCGTATTTCATCATGCGCCTGATGCGCGACGTGATCTTCCAGGAGGCCGGGCTCGCGGGGACGAACGCGGTGCTCGAACAGCGCCGCGCGTGGCTGCAGCGGATCGCGCTCGGGCTGATCGGCGTGCTGTTGGCGGCCGCGCTGATCGGATTTTTCGTCAGCTACGGGCGCAACCGCGCGTATGTCTCGACGGTCGAGCAGCGTGTCGCCGATCTGCAGAAACGCGCGCAGGCGACCCAGCCCGGCGATGATCCGCTCGCGCTGCTGCCGCTGCTGAACGCGGCCCGCGATCTCCCCGGCGGCTATGCGGACCGCGACAAGCCGGTGCCGCTGCTGTCGCGGCTCGGGCTCTACCAGGGCGACAAGCTCGGCCTCGAAGCGCAGGCGAGTTATCGCCGGCTGCTGCGCCAGACGCTGCTGCCGCTCGTCGTGCGGCGGATGGAGGAGGAGTTGCGCCGTGGCGACGCGAACAACCCGGACTTCCAGTACGAAGTGCTGCGCGCGTATCTGATGCTCGGCGACGCCACGCATTTCGACGCGGACGCGGTGCGGCTCTGGGCTGACGTCGACTGGCGGCGCGGGCCGTTGCGCGATGCGGGCGACGACGCGCGCAACGACGTCGACGGCCATCTCGCCGCGCTGTTCCAGCCGTCGCAGTTCGATGCGTCGCTGCCGCTCGACAAGGCGCTGATCGAGCAGGCGCGCGCGACGCTCGCGCGGATGCCGCTCGCGCAGCGGATGTTCAACCGCGTGCAGCGCGATCTCGCGCAGGCGAAGCTGCCGGAGTTCACGGTTGCGAACGCGGCGGGCCGCAATGCGTCGCTCGTGCTCGCCAGGAAGAGCGGCGCGCCGCTCACGCGCGGCGTGGCCGGCGCCTACACGCGGGCCGGCTACCGGAAGTTCGGCGAGCTGCGCGATCTCGCGGTGGTCGACACCGCGAAGGACGACTGGGTGCTCGGCCGCGAGGAATCGGTGCTGGCCCCGAACGGCGTCCAGGACCTGAAGGCCGGGATGACGCGCCTGTACTACGACGAGTACATTCGGCAATGGGACGCACTGCTCGACGATATCGGCGTGGTGCCGATCGATGGCGTCGAGACGGCCGCGCGCATCGCGAATGCGCTCGCCGCGCCCGACTCGCCACTGCGGCTGCTGACGGTCGCGGCCGCGCAGGAGACGACGCTCGGCACCGTGACGACGGGCGGCTCGCTCGCGGAGCAGGGCGTGGCCGCGTTGACGGGCAAGGTCGACGCGATGAAGAAGCGGCTGGAGAGTGCGCTCGGCAATCCGCCTGACGACACGGCCGCGCCGGCGGCGGCTGACGTCAATCCCGTCGATGCGCATTTCCAGGCGCTGCACGACATCGCAGGCAAGCCCGGCGCGCCGGGGCCGGTTCCGCTCGACGCGCCGCTCGCGGCGCTGAAGGACGCGGCCGCGTATCTCGCGTCGGCCGATGCCGCGCGCCGGCAGGGGCTGCCGCCGCCGCCGGGTGACGCGGTCGCCAAGCTGAAGCTCGCCGCGCAGGGCATGCCGCAGCCAGTCGCGGCGGTGGTCGGCGACGTCGCGGGCAGCACGTCGGCGCTGATGGTCGGCGGCGAACGTGCGCGGCTCAACGCGCTGTGGCAGGGTAGTGTCGCGCCGCTGTGCCGGCAGGCGCTCGACGGCCGCTATCCGCTGGTGCGCGCGTCGTCGCGCGACGCAACGCCCGACGATTTCGGCAAGGTGCTTGGCCCGGGCGGGCTGATCGACGATTTCTTCCAGAAGAATCTCGCGAGCTTCGTCGACATGTCCGGGCCGCAGTGGCGCTGGCGCGCGGGCACCGATTCGCTCGGGATTCCCGCCGACGTGCTCGTGCAGTTCCAGCGCGCCGCGCAGATCCGCGATGCGTTCTTCCGTGCGGGCGGCCGCGACGTGTCGGTGCGTTTCGCGGTGAAGTCGGTCGCGATCGAT
Source organism: Burkholderia sp. MR1-5-21 (assembly GCF_053427715.1). Lineage (NCBI taxonomy): Bacteria > Pseudomonadati > Pseudomonadota > Betaproteobacteria > Burkholderiales > Burkholderiaceae > Burkholderia > Burkholderia sp. MR1-5-21. Next base: position 5,683 of record NZ_JBSAXD010000048.1, on the reverse strand, counting down.
CCGTCGCTGTCGCAGGTGCTGCTCGACATCGACGGCCAGCAGCTGGTCGTGAAGCCCGGCGCGCCGCAGATGATGGTGTTCCAGTGGCCGAGCGGCAAGGGCACCGGGCAGGCGCACGTCGAGTTCACGCCGGCCGGCGCGGGCAGCGCGCCGCGCGCCGACGGGCCGTGGGCGCTGCTGCGCCTGATGGATGCCGCGAATCTGCGGCCGGCCGGCCAGGCCGACCGGTTCAGCTTCGGCTTCCAGTCGGACGGGCACCGCGCCGATTTCGAGCTCGCGGCGAACAGCGTGATGAATCCGTTCCGGCGCGGCCTGTTCGAGCAGTTCCGTTGCCCGGACCGGCTATGACCGACGCAGACGGCCCGGGGCCTGGATTTTTCGGCAAGGTGCGCACGCGCGGCGATTTCGTGTCGCGGCGGCTGCCGCCCACGTTCACCGCGCCGTGGGATGCGAGCCTGCAGCGCGGCATGGTGTACGCACGCGACTGGTTCGCGACGCAGTGGCTGGCCGTCTATCTGAATGCACCGCTGTGGAATTTCGCGATCGGGGCCGGCGTGTGCGGCGCGTCCGCGTGGGTGGGGGTGCTGATGCCGGGCGTCGATCGCGTCGGACGGTTTTTTCCGTTCACGGTTGCCGCGCCGGTGCGGGCCGCGGAACTGGCCGGATGGCTGCGGGGCGCACAGCGCTGGTACGACGACGCGGCGCGGTTTGCGTTGTCGACGCTTGCGGCCGATTTCGTACTCGAGCGCTTTGATGCCGCGTTGAATGCGTTGCAGTTGCCGGGCGATGTGGTGGGCGATGCGGCGGGCGATGGACCGGGTGATGCACCGGGCGGCGCGCGTTGGCGGCTCGCGTTCACGGACGCCGCCGACGGCATGTTCGCGGACCGTCTTGCTGCGGCCGTGCCGCCCGGGCAATGCGCGTGGTGGAGCGAGGGCTCGGATGCAGTGCCGGCCACGCTGCGGATCGGCGCGGGGCTGCCCGACGCGGCGCAGTTCGCGGGCTTGCTCGACGCGTCGTGTCCGGGGTGGGAGACGGTGGTGGCGCTGACGCGTGGCGGCGACGGGCAGGCGACGGAGTAGGCGGGACGCGATCGGAGCCTTGGTTGCGCCGGCTGGCGTTGTTCCGAGGAATTGGCGTGAATGGCGCAAATGCCGTGAATGCCGTGAATGCCGTGAATGCTGCGACAGGCACGGCGCAGCAGCGGTTTCAAATCACATGCGGTCCGTTCGTCTTTGTAAGGCGGGGACCGGCACGGATGCCCGGTCGTCGGCCCCACGGCGGGCGGGTGACTTTTGAGGAGATCGTCGCATGAGGTCCTTCATTTCTTCCTTTTTCCGCTCGCGGACGGCGCGTTGCGCATGGGCCGCCGCGCTCGGTCTGGTATTGGCGCACGCCGCGCACGCGGCCGGCCCGGTCCTGAACGAGCAGGACATCAACGAGCAGGCGATCACCAAGGCGCTCGAGCCGCCCGAGTCGACGGGCGACGTGCTGACGCGCGGCTTCGTGCTGTCGAACAAGGCGGCGCCTGGCGCACCCGCGAAACCGGCGCAGGCGAAGCCGCGCGCCGCGCAGATGCTGATCACGTTCACGAGCAATTCGGCGACGCTCACGAAGTCCGCGCAGGACGCGCTCGACAAGGTCGCGCGGGCGCTGCAGTCCGAGCGGCTCGCCGCGTACCGGTTTCGTGTCGAAGGGCATGCGGACCCGCGCGGGTCCGCCGACGCGAACATGAAGCTGTCGGAAGATCGCGCGGCGGCCGTCGTCGAGTATCTGACGCAGAAGGACGGGATCGCGCCCGAGCGTCTGTCGTCGGTTGGAAAGGGCTCGACGGAGCCGCTGAACCGCCGCAACCCGGCCGCGCCCGAGAACCGGCGCGTGACGATCGTGACCGTGACCGACTAGGCGCGGTTCGGCGGAGCGCATCGATGAAAGCCTTCGCGCCGATGCGGGGCGGGCGGGTGGCGGCCGCGCTCGCGATCGCGTGTGCGGTAGCCGTTGCCAGTACCGGCACAGCGGTTGCGGAGGGCGGGGCGCCCGGCGCGGCGGCCGCGCCGGCGGAGCCGGCGGGCCGCAACATGGCCACCGATCCGGTGCCGCCGCGCGACGAGCCGATCCCGATCGCGCGTCTCGACGCATCGCTGCTCGTCGGCGAACGGCTGCGGCAGTTCACGATCACCGACCAGCCGGGGCTGTTCGTGCTGTACACGCCCGGTCTTGCGGAGCAAGGCGCGATGTTTTCGCGGATCGTCGCGCTGTTCGAGCGGCGCGACATGCCGCGCGACCGGATCGTGAGCATGACCGCGATTGAACGGCACGCGCACCGCTTCGACACCGATCCGGCGGACCTGACCGCGGGCAACAATTTCAGCACGACCGAGCTCGCGCATTTCTTCGACATCGCGCGCCGCCAGCGTCTGACGCTGACGGAAGGCGAGCGCACGCTGCAGGCGCTCCTCACCGGATGGGGGCTGATTCGCGACGAGGACGGCGCGCGGCGGCCGCGTAGCGCGCGCGAGTTCCTGATCACGATCCCGGGCCCCGGCCCCGCGCCCGACGGCACGACGATCGACGCCACGGCGCGCGCGGCGATCCTGAACCACGAGCTTGGCCACTGGCGCTACTTTTCCGATCCGGCCTATGCGCACGCGTGCCGGACGTTCTGGTGGCACGACCTGACGTTCGCGGAGCGCGCGGAACTCACACGTCAGCTCGCGAACGTCGGCTACGACCCGCGCGACCGGATCGTGATCGACGAGACGCAGGCGTATCTGCTGCACACGCCGGCCGAGTACATCCCGTTTACGGATACGACGGCGATCGATGTGGCCGGCGTGCGCCGCCGGCTGCAGGAGCGGGTCGGGCACGCAGCGTGGTGAGCACGTGCCGGGTGCGCAAAGAATATCGGGTCACGTTGGTGAACGCGGCCGCCACGGCAGCGACGAGCCCGGCGGGCCCCCTAAAGCGGAAACCCCTCCGCGAAACATTCGCGCAGATGGCTGACGAACAGGCCGACCGCGCGCGGAACATGCGTCGCGTAGGGCCTGAGCACGTAGAGCTGTTCGGCGAACGTGCCTGTGACGCGCCAGTCCGGCAATAGCCGCACGAGCTTGCCGGCCTGCACCGCCGCCTGCGCGGTGAAGTCGGGCAGCAGCGCGATGCCGAGGCTGTCGAGCGCCGCGTCGCGCAGCGTTTCGCTGTTGTTCGCGGAAAACGGTCCGTTCACCGGCAGCACGATCCGTTCCGCCGTCGCGCCGGATGCGGGCTTGCGCGGCGGGTTGTGCTCGAACGACCACGTCGCCGCGCCGGACGAGCGCGGATAGAACAGGCAATCGTGGTCCGCGAGATCTTCCGGCCTGGCCGGCGTACCGCGCCGGCGCAGGTAGGCGCGTGTCGCCACGATCACCGACCGCGTTTCGCACAGCGTCCACGCGACGCACGTATCGGGCGCCTCCGCACTGTGCCGGATCGCGAGATCGAAGCCTTCGGCCGCGAGCGACACGAGCCGGTCGGACACCTCCAGCTGGACGCGAACGGCCGGATGCGCCTTCAGGAACGCGGGCAGCCTCGGCACGAGCTGCTGCCGCGCAAACGCCACGGGCGCCGTGATGCGCAGCTGCCCGCGCACGACGCCCGCGAGCTCGCGAACGTTCGCGAAGCTGGCGGCGATCTGCGCGTATTGGCCCCGCGTATCCTCGACGAGCTGCTGTCCGGCTTCCGTCAGCCGGACGCTGCGCGTCGTGCGCTGTACGAGTGAAATGCCCGCGGCGCGCTCCAGTTCCGCAATCCGCTGGCTCACGGCCGCCTTGCTGACGCCGAGCCGCGCGGCCGTCGCGGTGTAGCTGCCCTGTTCGGCCAGCATCGTGAGCCAGTGCAGATGTGTCCACAGGTTTTCGGCGTTCTGGATATCCATAGACTGATTGTTCACGATCGAAAACAATGAGTTCAACGATAGCATCTTTGCAGACCGCCCGGCGCTCCCTACACTGCCTCCATCGCAAACCATCAACAGGAGGACGACATGCAGGCTTACCGAGACAGCGCGAACGTCGGTCATTTCATCCACGGCGCCCGCACGGACGGCACGGGTACGCGTACCCAGCCGATCTTCAATCCGGCCACGGGCGCGGCGGCGCGCACGCTGCTGCTCGGCGAGGTGGCTGACGTCGACGCGGCCGTCGCGAGCGCGAAGGCCGCCTTCCCGGGCTGGAGCAACACGCCGCCGATCCGCCGCGCCCGTGTGATGCTGCGTTTCCTCGAATTGATGAACCGGCGTCGCGACGAACTCGCCGCGATCATCACGGCCGAGCACGGCAAGGTGTTTTCCGATGCGCAGGGCGAGGTTGCGCGCGGCATCGACGTGATCGAGTTCGCGTGCGGCATTCCGCAACTGCTCAAGGGCGACTACACGGAGCAGGTGTCGACCGGCATGGACAACTGGACGACGCGCCAGGCGCTCGGCGTCGTCGCGGGCATCACGCCGTTCAATTTCCCGTGCATGGTGCCGTGCTGGATGTTCCCGGTCGCGATCGCGGCGGGCAATACGTTCGTGCTGAAGCCGAGCGAGCGCGACCCGTCGGCGTCGCTGTTCATGGCAGAACTGCTGAAAGAGGCCGGCCTGCCCGATGGCGTGTTCAACGTCGTGCAGGGCGACAAGGCCGTCGTGGATGCGCTGCTCACGCATCGCGACGTGAAGGCGGTGAGCTTCGTCGGCTCGACGCCGATCGCCAGCTACATCTACGAGACGGGCGCGCGGCACGGCAAGCGCGTGCAGGCGCTCGGCGGCGCGAAGAACCATCTGGTGGTGATGCCGGATGCGGACCTGAACCAGGCCGTCGACGCATTGATCGGCGCCGCGTACGGATCGGCCGGCGAGCGCTGCATGGCGATCTCGGTCGCGGTGCTGGTTGGCGATGTCGCCGACCGGATCGTTCCGCTGCTCGCCGAGCGTGCCCGCGCGTTGCGCGTGAAGGACGGCATGGAAGCCGATGCGGAGATGGGCCCCGTCGTGACGCGCCAGGCGCTCGAGCGCATCGAAGGCTACATCGCGGCTGGCGTGGAAGAGGGCGCGCAACTCGTGGTGGACGGCCGCGGCCTGAAGGTGCCGGGGCGCGAGGAAGGCTTCTTCACCGGCGGCACACTGTTCGATCACGTGACGCCCGACATGCGCATCTACAAGGAAGAGATCTTCGGCCCGGTGCTCGGATGCGTGCGCGTGAAAGATTTCGCCGAGGCGGTCGAGCTGATCAATGCGCATGAGTTCGGCAACGGCGTCGCATGCTTTACGCGCGACGGCCACGTGGCGCGCGAATTCGGCCGCCTGATCGACGTGGGCATGGTCGGCATCAACGTGCCGATCCCGGTGCCGATGGCATGGCACGGCTTCGGCGGCTGGAAGCGCAGCCTGTTCGGCGACATGCACGCGTACGGCGAGGAAGGCGTGCGTTTCTATACGAAGCAGAAGTCGATCATGCAGCGCTGGCCCGAGAGCATCGAGAAGGGCGCCGAGTTCGCGATGCCGACTGCGAAGTGATGGAGCGCTTGTAGTGTTGGGGACGGGATGCCGTTCCCAAGCAATGAATGTGAATGCCGCCGGTTCGCCGGTGGCATTTTTTTTGGGGTCCTTTGCGGATTTCCGGGAACGCGGGGCGGCCTGTCGGCGATCGGCCATGAAGAGTCGTTC
>NZ_JBSAXD010000047.1:0-50818 GCF_053427715.1 Burkholderia sp. MR1-5-21 | reverse complement strand
CCGCCGATGGCGGGGTGTTTCTTTATGCGGCCCGGAAATGCCGAGTTGGGCTCAGCCCTGCTTGTTGCCGCCGAACAGGCCCGCGAGCTGCGTCAGCGTGCCGAGCACGTTCGACGTGTCGACCTGGCCGTCTGCCGGCACTTCGCCGTTCGGCGTCGCGTGGTTGACGACGTGCGGCAGCACCTGCGCGAGGATGCCCGACGCCTGCTGCGGGTCGATGCCGACCTTGCTCGCCAGCGCGCCGATCGCGTCCGAGCCGAGCACGTTCTGCAGCGTATCGGCCGAGATCGGCTGGTTCTCGCCGTTGCCGACCCACGAACCGATGACATCGCCGGCGCCGCCTGCGTTGAACTTCTCGATCAGGCCGTTCAGGCCGCCCGGCTGGTTGTTGATGAATTCGAGCGCCGCGGACAGCAGCGCGCTTTGCGAGTTGCCGCCGGCCTCGCCGCCGATCAGACCACCGACGATATCAAGTAGACCCATGATTCTTCACCTTCACTGAAACGGCGCCGCGATGGCGGCGCCCGTTGAACGAAGCCGCGCGCGCAGTCGCGCGCGGCGCGCATCAGGCGCCCGACGCCGCGGCGGCGGAGGCAGCCTTGTCCTTCTTGCTCTTCTTCTTCGAATCCTTCGTCGCCTTCGCGGACGACGCATCGGCCGGCGCTGCAGCCGCGGCGGTCGTCGCCGAAGCCGCCGCGGTCGTCACCGCAGCCGACGCCGCCTTGTCCTTCTTCGACGCACGCTTGGTCTTGGCCGGCTTGGCCGCCGCTTCCGGCGCGCTCGCGGCCGGTGCCGCGGTCGTTGCCGGGGCCGTCGTGGCAGCAGTGGCCGTCGTAGCAGCCGTGGTCGCCGGTTTCGTCGCCGGCGCCGTTGCGGCCGGCTTCGCTGCCTTCGCGCCCGTCGGCGGCGTCGACGAGCCGCCGATCGTCAGGCCGTTTTCCTCGAGGTGCGCAACCGATTTCGTGCCGAGACCCTTCACGCGGCTCGCGAGGTCGTCGGCGTCCTTGAACGGGCCGTTCCTGGTGCGTTCGTCGATGATCGCCTTGGACTTCACGGGCCCGAGACCCTTCACGGATTCGAGCGCGGCCTGGTCGGCCGTGTTGACTTCGACCGCCGCGGCAAAGGCCGCGGTCAGCGACAGCGATAGCGCGACGAACAGCAACAGCAGCTTCTTCAGCATGGCATAGGTTCCCTGGTTCCGGCGGATGAATGACTGTTGCAGCAGATGGCGGGCGACGCGCGGCCAAGCGTCGCCGTTAAGCATAGGACAAATGCGTGCCCTTTTTAAGACAGGCCGCCCGAATCTTGCTGAAGGCTTGCGCTGCTGTAAAGGCCGCACGGGCTGCAGGCCGGCGGTTTTGACGATTCTTTACGTAGTCGTCGTGCGCCGCAGCACTGGTTGCCGGACGGCGCTTGACTTAGAGTGCACTCTAACTCCTAACCTCGAGCGTGCCATGTCAATCACCGTATCGAAACCCTCCACTGCCGGTCCGCTGACGATCGGCCAGGTCGCCGACCGGATGGCCGTGTCGACGCACACGCTGCGCTACTACGAGCAGGCGGGCCTGCTGCGTGCGATTTCGCGCACGCCGGCCGGTCACCGGCTCTATGCGCCGGCCGATCTCGACTGGCTCGCTTTCGTGATGCGCCTGAAGGCGACCGGCATGCCGATCGCACAGATGCAGCAGTTCGCGGCATTGCGCGCCGAAGGCGAGCCGACGATCGGCGCGCGGCGCGCGTTGCTCGTCGCGCATCGCGACGCGGTGCGCGCGCATATCGCGGAGCTGCAGGCGAACCTCGACGCGATCGGCGACAAGATCGCGTACTACGAGGCGGCGGAGCGCGATGCGGGACGACGGGCAGACCCATCACAACCGGATCAAGGACACTCGCAATGGAACGACTCGTTGAAGACCGCTACACGCGCGGCTGGAACAAACTGAAGGAAATCGACGGCGAAGTGGGCGAACGCGTGATCGCGGCGCTCGAGCCGATCGCGCCGGACTTCGGGCGGCTGTTGATCGAGTTCGGCTTCGGCGATATCTACGGCCGGCCCCAACTCGACCTGCGCGCGCGAGAGATCGCGACGATCGCGGCGCTGGCCGCGCTCGGCAATGCGCAGCCGCAGCTCAAGGTGCACATCGAGGCGGCGCTGAACGTCGGCTGCACGCGCGACGAAATCGTCGAGGTATTCATGCAGATGGCGCTCTACGCGGGCTTTCCTGCTGCGCTGAATGCGCTGTTCGCCGCACACGAGGTGTTCCGGCAGCGCGACGGCGAGCCTGCGGCGCAGGCCGCATGATGCGAGACGCGCCAGATCGTCACACGCGTCACATGCGGTGCGGCGCGACGATCCGGTGTTTCGCGATGCGCCGGTACAGCGTCGCGCGCGAGATGCCGAGTGCCTGCGCGGCCGCGTCGGGCCGCCAGCGGTGCGCGGTGAGCGCGGCGACGATGCGGCTGCGCTCGTCGTCGGGCAGCGCGCCGGCCGTGCCCGGCGCAAGCTGCGCGGCCAGATCGGCGGGCAGGTCGCGCAGCGTTACACGCGTGCTGTCGCAAACCGCGCACGCATAGCGCAGCACGTTGCGCAATTGCCGGACATTGCCGGGCCACGGATACGCGGCAAGCTGTTCCGCCAGCGCGCCGTCGAGCGTCAGCACGTGGCCCGTCGCATGCGCTTCCTCGGCGAACACCGCGGCGATCACGTCGCGCACGTCCGCGCGTTCGCGCAATGGCGGCAGTTCGAACACCGCGCCGCTCAGCCGGTAATACAGGTCTTCGCGGAACGTGCCGGCCGCGACCATCCTGGCGAGATCGCGGTGTGTCGCGCAGATTACGTCGAGATCGACGCGCACCGGCGTGTCGGTGCCGAGCGGCACGACTTCGCCGTCGGCGAGCACGCGCAACAGGCGCGTCTGCAGCGCGACGGGCATGTCGCCGATTTCGTCGAGAAACAGCGTGCCGCCGTCGGCGAGCGAGATCTTGCCGCGCGCACCATGCTTGCGCGCGCCGGTGAACGCACCGGCCGCGTAGCCGAACAGCTCGCTTTCGATCAGCGCTTCCGGCAGCGCACCGCAATTGACCGCGACGAACGGCCGCGCGCGCCGCGCGCCCGCGTCGTGGATCGCCCGTGCATACACTTCCTTGCCCGCACCCGTCTCGCCGAGCACGAGGATCGGCAGCCGCTTGCTCGCGACCCGCAGCGCGAGTTCCGCCTGTTGCGCGATGCGCGCGTCGCTGCTGTGCAGGAATGGCGTGAGCGCGCCGACGTGACGCGCGGGTGCGCAGGGGCGGCGCGACGCGGTGCCCGGCTCGCGCGCGGGGCGCCGCAGCGGCGCGCGCAGCCGTGCGTACAGCGGTGCGCCGGTCGCGCGCACACGCAGCGCGACGATCGCGTCGATCCGTGCGGCGTCGCGCAGCGGCATGTCGGTGGAATCGAAGATTTCGTCGATGTGACGCGGCTCGCGCAACGCGGGCAGCGCATCGCGCGCCTGCCGGTTCGCGGCGACGATGTTGCCGCACTCGTCGAACGCGATCAGCCATTCGGGCTGCGCCTCGACGTAGTGACGGTTCGGATGACCGAACAATATCCAGTGCTGGGCCATGCTGTGCAGGAAATAGCCGTCCTCGATCAGCGACGCGCTTTGCCGCACGAGCTGATAGACGAGGCGCTGGCTGTCGCGGTTGTCGGGAGACTGCACGGCCGACGCGTCGAGCACGCCGATCAGTTCGCCCGCCGGCGCGAAGATCGGCGCCGCGCTGCAGGTGAGCGTCGTGAACGCGGCGCGGAAATGATCGGTCTTGTGCACGGTGATCGGCGCGAGATCGGTCAGCACGCTCGCGACGCCGCAAGTGCCTTCCTCGCTCTCCGACCAGCACGAGCCGATGTGGAGCCCCGCGTGGCGGAAATCGGTGCGGCGCTCGCGATCGATCCGGTAGTCGATCGTCACGCCGTGCGCGTCGGTCAGCATCACGCAGTAGTCGGCGACGCGGACCATGTCGTGCAGGCGCGTCAGGCACTGGCCGGACGCGCGCAGGAATGCCTCTTCCTTGTCGCGCACGTCGCGCAGTTCCGCGGCGGTCAGCACGCGCGGCCCGATCGACGACGCCGGGTCCAGCCGGTAGCGCTCGAGCGAGCGCTGCCACGACGATACGAGACGCGTCGAATCGGCGGGCGCGGGCAGGCGCCCGGCAAGCGCGCCGAGCACCCGGTCCGCGTGCTGGGTCTGGGGAACGACGTAGGGCATGGTCGGCTCCGGCTCAGGAGGACAGGGATGTCGACGTTCTTGTAGCACATCCGTTTCGCCCGATCACATTGCATCGCAGCACGAAACGCGCGTGAGACGTTCGTCTCACCGGGATCTCACGCCGCTGAGACGCGCGGCGGCGCGCTGCGCTATCCGGGTGCGGACGGGCCCGGGCCGCGCAGCGACTGAATGCGCGCGGGTTGGCGGGGGAGCGTTGCGCGGGGTGTGCGGACGACTCGGCCATCGCGATTCGGCGCCGAAGTCTGAGACGCACGGGCGATGTCCCGGTGTCTGACGGCGTCGCTTCGATCGGAACCCATTGCGCACAGGCCCGTCACGCCGGCGTTTGTGCGCAATCGAAGCGCGTTTCGAACACGGTGGCACGCGGCTTGCAGATATGTCGGGCAAGACCGGCAAATTCGTGCCGATGACAACGACGTAGGCGCCGAAGCGCCAACTGCGCTCGACCGCAAAGCATGGAACCGGAGCAAGCGCTATAGCGCCAACTCCGGCCGACCGCGAAGCATGGGGCCGGAGTAAGCGCTAAAGCGCTAACTCCGGCCGACAGGAGACAAGCTGTGGCAACGCCCGTAACCGTCGGCGTGATCGCGAATCCCGCATCGGGACGCGACATCCGCCGCCTCACCACGCATGCATCGGTGTTCCCGACCGCCGAGAAAGCGAACATGATCGTGCGCCTCCTGGCCGGCCTCGGCGCGATGGGCGTCGAGCGGGTACTGACGCTGCGCGACCGCACGGGGATCGCGACACTGCTGCTGCGCGCAATCGACGCGCATCGCGCGATCGCGCCGCACGAGCGCTGGCCGGCCGTCGAATTCGTCGATCTGCCGATCACCGACAGTGTCGCCGACACGCACGCCGGCGCCGCATACATGCGCCGGATGGAAGTCGCGCTGATCGCCGTGCTCGGCGGCGACGGCACCCATCGCGCGGTCGCCGCGCATTGCGGCACGACGCCGCTCGTCGCGCTGTCCACCGGCACCAACAACGCGTTTCCCGAACATCGCGAGGCGACCGTCGCCGGCGTCGCGGCAGGGCTCGCCGCAACGGGCGCGGTGCCGCCCGAGGTCGCGTTCACGCGCAACAAGCGGCTCGTCGTGCGCTGTGCCGACGGCCCGCAGCCAGGCCGTGAGGACATCGCGCTCGTCGACGTCTGCGCGGCACGGCAGCGCTTCGTCGGCGCGCGCGCGATCTCCGGCCCCGACGACATCGATGCGCTCTACCTGACCTTTGCCGAACCGGACGGCATCGGCCTGTCCGCGCTCGGCGGCGCATGGGCGCCGCTCGAGCGCAGCGCGCCGCACGGTCTCGCGATGCGCTTTGACGCGCAAGGCAAGTCGGCCGGCACGCCGCTCGTCGCGCCGATCGCGCCGGGGCGCGTCGACCGGGTCGTGATGCGCAGTTGCGAACGGCTCGAGCCGGGTGACTGGCAGCCGATTCCGTTCGAGCACGGGACGCTCGCGTTCGACGGCGAGCGCGAGATCGAAGTCGCGCGCGGCGACCGCTACGAGATCGCGCTCGACTGGCGCGGGCCGCTGACGCTCGACGTCGGCCGCACGCTGCGCTACGCGGCATCGCGCCAGCTGTTGCGCGATGCCGCGGCGCACCGGCGCTGACCCCATGCAGCACACCGCCGCGAGGCGGCATTTCAACGAGGAAACAAGGAGACACACATGACCGTTTCGACTCAGCTCAGCAGGGACACGCTGCTGGACGCGTATCGGCTGATGCGCACGATCCGCGAATTCGAGGAGCGCCTGCACGTCGAGTTCGCGACCGGCGAAATTCCCGGCTTCGTGCATCTGTATGCGGGCGAAGAAGCATCCGCCGTCGGCACGATGATGCATCTCGGCGTTGCCGACTACGTCGCGACCACGCACCGTGGCCACGGCCACTGCATCGCGAAGGGCGTCGACGTGCGCGGAATGATGGCCGAGATCTACGGCAAGAAGACGGGCGTCTGCCACGGCAAGGGCGGCTCGATGCACATCGCCGACCTGTCGATGGGGATGCTCGGCGCGAACGGGATCGTCGGCGCGGGCGGTCCGCTCGTGTGCGGTGCGGCGCTCGCCGCGAAGCACAGGAAAACGGGCGGCGTCGGCGTGTGCTTCTTCGGCGACGGCGCATCTAACCAGGGCGTGATCTTCGAATCGATGAACCTCGCATCGGTGTGGCGGTTGCCCGCGATCTTCGTCGCCGAGAACAACGGCTATGCGGAAGCGACGTCGTCGAGCTGGTCGGTCGCGACCGACAACATCGCCGACCGAGCGAACGGCTTCGGGATGCCCGGCGTGATCGTCGACGGCTTCGATTTCTTCGCGGTGCACGAGGCGCTGGGCGAAGCGGTCGAGCGGGCGCGCGGCGGCGGCGGGCCGACGCTCGTCGAAGTGAAGTTCTCGCGTTACTTCGGGCACTTCGAGGGCGACGCGCAGACCTATCGCGCGCCCGGCGAGGTGCAGAAGCTGCGCGACGAGAAGGATTGCCTGAAGCACTTCGAAGCGCGCGTCGTGCGCGCGGAGGTGCTCACGGTCGACGAATTGCGCGCGGTCGACGCGCAGGTGAGGCAGCTGATCGACGACGCGGTCGCGCAAGCAAAGGCGGCGCCGCTGCCCGATGCGGCCGACCTGCTGACCGACGTGTACGTGTCGTACGCGTGAGCGCGGGCCAGCCGAACCGAACGTAGCGGCGAGCCGTCGCCACAAGCAATAGCGGCAGGCCGTAGCGGCAAGCCGGAAAAATTCCAGGAGACAGACATGGCAAGAAAGATCACTTATTCGCAGGCGATCAACGAAGCGCTCGCGCAGGAGATGGCGCGCGACGACAGCGTGATCGTGATGGGCGAGGACAACGCGGGCGGCGCGGGTGCGCCGGGCGAGGACGACGCCTGGGGCGGCGTGCTCGGCGTGACGAAAGGGCTGTTCCACAAGTTCCCGGGCCGGGTGCTCGACACGCCGCTGTCCGAGGGCGGCTACATCGGCGCGGCGGTCGGCGCGGCCGCGTGCGGGATGCGGCCCGTCGCGGAGCTGATGTTCGTCGACTTCATGGGCGTGTGCTTCGACCAGATCTTCAACCAGGCCGCGAAGTTCCGCTACATGTTCGGCGGCAAGGCCGTCACGCCGGTCGTGATCCGCGCGATGTACGGCGCGGGCCTGCGCGCGGCCGCGCAGCATTCGCAGATGCTGACGTCGCTGTTTACGCACATCCCGGGGCTGAAGGTCGTGTGCCCGTCGACGCCGTATGACGCGAAAGGGCTGCTGATCCAGGCGATCCGCGACAACGATCCGGTGATCTTCCTCGAGCACAAGCTGCTGTACACGCGCGAGGGTGACGTGCCTGAGGAATCCTATGCAATCCCGTTCGGCGAGGCGAACCTCGTGCGCGACGGCGACGACGTGACGATCGTCACCTACGGACGCATGGTGCATCTCGCAATCGATGCGGCGGCGAAACTCGCGAAGGACGGCATCCAGGCCGACGTGATCGACCTGCGCACGACGTCGCCGCTCGACGAGGACACGATCCTCGAAAGCGCGGAGCGCACCGGGCGCGTGGTCGTCGTCGACGAGGCGAATCCGCGCTGCTCGATCGCGACCGACATCGCCGCGCTGGTCGCGCGGCGCGCGTTCCATTCGCTGAAGGCGCCGATCGAGCTCGTGACCGCGCCGCACACGCCGGCGCCGTTCGCGGGCGTGCTTGAGGACCTGTATATCCCGTCCGCCGACGCGATCGCGCTGGCGGTGCTGAAGACGAGGAGCTGACACGATGTCGATTCACATGATCACGATGCCCAAGTGGGGCCTGTCGATGGAGCAGGGGCAGGTCAACGGCTGGCTGAAGGCCGTCGGCGAGCGGGTGACGAAAGGCGACGAGGTGCTCGACGTCGAGACCGACAAGATCTCGTCGGGCGTCGAATGCGCGTTCGACGGCACGCTGCGCCGGCAGGTCGCACAGGAAGGCGACACGCTACCGGTCGGCGCGCTGCTCGGCGTCGTCGCGGCGACGGACGCGAGCGACGCGGACATCGACACGGCGATCGCCGAATTCCAGCGCGATTTCACGCCGAGCGCGGCTGCCGACGACGCGGCCGGCCCGCAGCCCGAAAAGGCGCAGATCGGCGGGCGCACGGTGCGCTTCCTCAAGCTCGGCGATGGCGCGGGCATACCGGCGGTGCTGATCCACGGCTTCGGCGGCGACCTGAACAACTGGCTGTTCAATCACGCGGAGCTGGCCGCGCACCGGCCCGTCTGGGCGCTCGACCTGCCGGGCCACGGCGAGTCGGCGAAGGCGGTCGAGACGGGCAGCCTCGACGAACTGGCCGACGCGGTGCTGGCGCTGCTCGACGCGCAGGGCATCGCGCGCGCGCACCTGGTCGGGCATTCGATGGGCGGCGCGGTCGCGATGACGGCGGCGGAGCGTGCGCCCGAGCGCGTTGCATCGCTGACGCTGATCGCGAGCGCGGGCCTCGGCAGCGACATCGACCGCGGCTACATCGACGGCTTCGTCGCCGGCAGCAGCCGCAACACGCTGAAGCCGCATCTCGGCAAGCTGTTCGCGGACAGCGCGCTCGTCACGCGGCAGCTGGTCGAGGATCTCGTCAAGTACAAGCGGCTCGAAGGCGTGCAGGCGACGCTCGAGAAGATCGCTTCGTCCGCGTTCGACGGCGCGACGCAGCGGCGCATCTTCCGCGAGCGGCTCCCGGCGCTTGCGCCGCGCACGCTCGTGATCTGGGGCGAGCGCGACCAGGTGATCCCCGCGCATCACGCGCAGGGGCTGCCTGCCGGCGTGCGCGCGGAAGTGCTCGCGGGCCGCGGGCACATGGTGCAGATGGAGGCGGCTGCCGACGTGAACCGCCTGATCGTCGCGTTCCTCGGAGACTGACGATGACGGCCGCGCTCGAACGACCCAGCCTGACGGCGCTCGGCCAGCCGGGTGCGCGCAGCCGCGACAAGCTCGCGCGCATTCCGGTGCGCGTCGAGCCCGCGGCCGGCGCGGCGCTGCCGAAGCCGGCATGGCTGCGCGCGCGGCCGATGATGAGCGACACCGTCGCCGCGATGGCGGCGGTGCTGCGCGATCATCGGCTGCATTCCGTCTGCGAGGAGGCGATGTGCCCGAACATCGGCGAGTGCTTCGCGCAGCGCACGGCGACGTTCATGATCATGGGCGGGCTGTGCACGCGGCGCTGCCCGTTCTGCGACGTCGCGCACGGACGGCCGGATCCGCTCGATCCCGACGAGCCCGCGCGGCTCGCAGACGCGGTCGCCGCGCTCGGGCTGCGCTACGTCGTGATCACGTCGGTCGACCGCGACGACCTGCGCGACGGCGGCGCCGCGCATTTCGCCGCGTGCATCGCGGCGGTGCGTGTGCGCGTGCCGGGCATCGGCGTCGAGGTGCTGACGCCGGATTTCCGCGGC
Source organism: Burkholderia sp. MR1-5-21 (assembly GCF_053427715.1). Lineage (NCBI taxonomy): Bacteria > Pseudomonadati > Pseudomonadota > Betaproteobacteria > Burkholderiales > Burkholderiaceae > Burkholderia > Burkholderia sp. MR1-5-21. Next base: position 41,139 of record NZ_JBSAXD010000047.1, on the reverse strand, counting down.
CGCGTCGCGCGCGCGCTCAATGCGCTGTCGGCCGCATGGCCGGACGTGTTCAACCACAACATCGAGACCGTGCCGTCGCTGTACCGGGCGGCCCGGCCGGGCGCCGACTATCGCGGCTCGCTCGATCTGCTCGCGCGTGCAAAAGGCGCGCGGCCGTCGCTCGTGACGAAGTCGGGCCTGATGCTCGGGCTCGGCGAGCGCGACGACGAGGTGCGCGAGACGCTGCGCGACCTGCGTGCGCACGGTGTCGACGTGCTGACGCTCGGCCAGTATCTCGCGCCGTCCGTGCATCACCTGCCGGTGCGCCGTTATGTGAGTCCGGAAGCGTTCGCGGGATGGCGCGACGAGGGGTTGTCGCTCGGTTTCGCGGAGGTTGTCGCCGGTCCGCTCGTGCGTTCGTCGTATCACGCGGCGGAGGTGCTGCAGCCGGTGTGACGGGCGGCCGGCGCGGGGGCTCAGGCCGCGTCGGGCAGCGGCCCGCGGCTCACGTGCCGCAGGTAGAGCGCGAGTCCGGTGCCCGCGAGCATCAGGCTCGTCATGTTCGCGAACCAGAAGCCGCGCGCGCCGGTCAGCCACGCGGGTGCGAGCCCGCCGACGTCGAAGCCGAGCACGTAGCCGCCGCAGAGCCCGACGCCCCACAGCGCGACCGCGTAGATCACGGTCGGCACGACCGCGACCTTGTATGCGCGCAGCACGAACGCGGACGTGATCTGCAGCGCGTCGAAGAAGTGATAGCAGGTGACGATCGCGACGAGCGGCATTGCGGCCGCGGCGACCGCCGGATTCGGCGTATAGCCGCCGATGATCAGCGGGCGCAGCGCGAACACGAGCACGCCGTACAGCGCCGCGATCCCGCACGCAAGCATCACGCTGTGCCGGCCGAGCAGCCTCGCTTCGTCGAGGCGCCCGGCGCCGAGCGCGCGGGCGACGAGCGTCGACGCGGCGACGCCGATCGACAGCGGCGTCATGTACAGCACCGCGCCGATGTTGCCGGCGATCTGGTGCCCGGCGAGCGTCGTCGTGCCGAACTGCGCGATGAAGAGCGCCATGCAGGTGTACGACGTGACTTCGATCAGGTACGACAGGCCCATCGGCACGCCGAGCTTCAGGATCGCCTTCTGGCGTGCCCAGACCGGCCAGCAGAAGCGCGAGAAGATCGCGAGGGGCGCGAACACGTCGAGCTTCGCGAGCAGCGTGAAGCCGGTCAGCGCGAGCGCCCAGTTGATCAGCGTGCTCGCGAGCCCGCAGCCGGGGCCACCGAGCGCCGGCACGCCGACGCCGCCGAAGATGAACCACACGTTCAGCGGAAATTTGAGCGCGAGCGCGCCGACCTGCAGGATCATCGCGAGGCGCGGCTTGCCGGCGGCGTTGGTCAGCGCGTTGTAGATGCGGAATACGAGGCTTGCCGGCAGGCCGAACGACAGGATGCGCAGGTACGCGACGGTGCGGTCGTGCAGCGCGGCCGGCGCGTGCGCGACGCGCAACAGCGGCTCGGGAAAGTGCAGCAGCAGGAAGCCGGGGATGGCAAGCAGCACGGCGAGCCACAGCGCCTGGCGGACTTCCTCGCCGATCTCCGCATAGCGCCGCGCGCCGTAGAGCTGGCCCGTGATCGGCTGCAGCGCGGACAGGATGCCCGTGAGACCGATGAACACCGACACGTAGATCGACGAGCCGAGCCCGAGCGCGGCGAGGTCGACGGCGGAAAAGCGGCCGACCATCGCGGTGTCGATCACGCCGAACGCGATGATCGCGAGCTGGCCGACGAGCACCGGCCACGCGAGGCCGACGATCCGGCGGATGTCGGCGAACATCGTCAATCGTCCGTCTGTTGGCGCGGCTGGCGGCGCTTGACCGGCGTCTTCGGCCGCTCGATGCGTTCGTAGAGGCGGAAGCGCTCGTCGCGGTCGGCGACGCGGCGCCCTTCCCAGACGAGACGCCACACGTACTGCGACATCGAGCTTGGCTCGCCGAAATCGGCGCGGTCCTGGCGCAGGATCACGTCGCAGTCGCCGGAGAAGTCGAAATGCATGTTGCCGAAATACGCGAACGTCGCGATCTGCGCGTCGCCGAGCCGCACCGGCGAGATGCATTCGTAGTCGGCCGGCAGGTGCGTGGCGATCTGCTGCGCGACGTCGCGGTAGGTGCGGCCGTAGTTGACGATCGGCAGCCACAGCGTCATCAGCAGCACCCACATCAGCGTCGTGCCGGCGCCCGACAGCACGACGCTGCGCCACAGCACCTTCGGCTGCCGCGACACGCGCCATCTCGCGAGCATGAACCAGCAGACCGTGACCGCGACCGCGCAGACGAACGACAGCAGTTTGAAGTGCGGCTCGTAGCCGGGCACGAGCCGCGCGAGGTTGCGCGCGAGCGGATGCGGGAAGCCGGTGAGCGACGCGAGCCAGACGAGCCAGACGAAGCTGCCGAGGATCGTGAAGCTCAGCACCGCGAACCAGTCGATCGCGTTGATCGCGCCGCGCTTGAGCGTCGGCAGCGCGAACGTCGCGAGGACCGCGAGCGGCGGTAGCAGCAGCATGTACATGCGGTTCGACTGCTGGCTCTGCAGGATCACGAGCGCGACGAGCGGTACGGCGACCGACAGCGGGATCGCGACGTGCGCGCGCCGGCGCATGCCGGCCCAGCTCCACCACGCCCAGATCGCGAGGGGCCATGCGGGCCACGTGAAGAGCGGCAGGTTCTTCGCCGCGTACGCGAGCACGGCGGTCGGCGGGCCCGAGAAACGCATCAGGCTGCCGTGCACCCACTGGTTGAAGAACCACGCGGCGTCGTCGGGTGCCGCGACGAACGCGGCGAGCGGCCACAGCGCGAAGATCGCGGCGGCGACCAGCAGGCCGATCGCGGGCAGGCGCAGGTTGCGCATCTCCGGCGCGACGAGCCACAGCGCGGCGGTGCCGGCGATCAGCGCGACGACGAGCACCGGGTTGCCCGACAGCGCGACGAGGCCGATCGCGAGCCCCCACCACAGCGCGCCCTGCACGGGCTTGTCGATGCTGCGCACGATGCCGTACACGAGCATCGCGATCCACGCGAACTGCGCGAGCTGCGGCGTCGTTTCGTGTCCGCGTTCCGCGAGGCCGAAGCAGGCGAGCAGGATCAGCAGCGCGCCGTCGGCGAGCGTGCGGCCGTAGTCGCGCGGCTCGGGCTCGCCACCGAATGCATATTTGAACGGCTGGACCTCGGCGCGGCGGCCGAGCAGATACGCGGCATACCAGACGAATGCACACGCGACGCAGAACAGGATTCCCGTGTCGAGCCGCGACGCGTTGCTCGCGTCGACCCAAGGCCCAAGCGCGCGGATCCACAGCGCGCCGAGCCAGTATCCGAGCGGCCCGTCCGTCGTGATGAACTTGCCGACGAGATTCGGCAGCAGCCAGTCGTGCCAGCCGCCCGTGGCCATCGTCCACATCACGCCGAAGCCTGCCGCGTCCTCGTTCTTCCACGGATCGCGGCCGAACAGGCCGAACGCCGCGTATATGAGGCAGAGCGTGAGCAGCAGCCAGCGCGGCAGCGCGCGCGTGGCGGAGGCGGTGAGACGAACGACTGGCTTCATGCAGATCAGCGATTTGTTATGGGCGTGGCCCGCGCGATGCCGCGCGGCGAGCCGGTTTTGAGCATCCGGCATTGTAGACGTGCCGGCCGGTGCGCGTCAGCGGCGTCGTCCGACTGCTGGCCGTGGCGATCCGACGAGCAGAGACAAAAAGCGGAGACAAAAAAGGGCAGCCTGGGCTGCCCTTTGGTGCGGTACCGGTGCGATGCGACCACCGGATGCGGTGCGAAGCTTACTTCGCGACCTTGCCGCTGGCGCGTGCGCCGAACTTGTTCTTGAACTTCTCGACACGGCCGGCCGTGTCCATGATCTTCTGCTGGCCGGTGTAGAACGAGTGCGATTCCGACGACACTTCGATCTTGGCGAGCGGGTAGGTCTGGCCTTCGAATTCGATGGTTTCACGCGTCTGGATCGTCGAGCGCGTGATGAACTTGAAGCCGTTCGACATGTCTTGGAAGACGACTTCGCGGTAATTCGGGTGGATGCCTTCTTTCATGGTCTTTCCTTGGTGAGAGCGGTAGCCAACCCGCCGCTTGCCGCTCCGAATCGCGCGTTTTGCGCGAGTCGGCTGGCGTCAAGCCCGGCGCGAGCCACTTGCCTAAGGTCGAAAAACGGCGATTATGCCAGAAAATCAGACGGTTGGCGATTAATTTTCAGCTCGCGTCGAGCGCGCCGGTCCTGGCCGGATCCTGCCGGTAGTAGCGCGCGAGCAGCCGGTACAGCTCCGGAAATTCGGACTCGAATGCGCGCGGGCGCACGAACAGCGCCTCGCTGCAGACCGCGAAGAACTCGGACGGGTGGTCGGCCGCATACGGATCGATCAGCGAGTCCCGCTCGAAGCGCGCCCACGCCCGGTCCGGCACCGCATCGACGCGTGTGCAGAACTGGTCGTACGCGTTGTCGAACACGTCGGCCCATGCCTGCGCGTCGAGGTGCGGCGCATGCCAGCGGCGAAAAAGGGGCGGATAGCCGTCGGCCGCGCCGTTGATCATGTCGATCTTGTGCGCGAACTCGTGGATCACGACGTTGTACGCGTCGCGGCCGTCGGTCATCTGCGCGTCCTCCCACGACAGGATCACCGGGCCGCCTTCCCAGGCCTCGCCGCTCGCGTCCTGCTCGATCTCGTGGACGACGCCGTCCTCGTCCTGCACGGTCTTGCGGATCACGAACTCGCCCGGATACACGACGATGCCGACCCAGCCGTCGTACAGCGACAGGTCGAGATTGAGCACCGGGACGCAGGCCTGCACCGCGATGCCGACGATCATCGCGTCGGTCAGCTCGAGGCCGTGCGCGGTCGTGAACGACTTCTGCGCGAGGAACAGGCTCGTCAGCTCGCGCAGCCGGCCGAGTTCGTCCGGTGCCAGGTAGTCGAGGAACGGCAGCCGGTCGACCGTGTCGCGCCAAAGCGCATCGGGGATCGGGTGGCTGCGCAGCGCGCGGTCGCGGCGGCGGTGGTCGAGCCAGCGGGTCAGTTTCGAAAGCATGGAGGCGGCAAGCGGGAGCCCAAAGCCTGTCTTTTAACTCAATCGATGTCTTTTTGCCATGCCGCGAAGAGCCCGCCGCACACGGCGACGCCCGCGAGGAAATAGAATCCGTCGAGCGTCGCGAGGAACGACGCCTGTTGCGCGACCATCCGGGCGATCGACCCGATCGCGAGCGCGTGCGCATCTTGCAGCACGTGTCCGGCGGCCGCATAGCTGCGGGTCAGCGCGTCGACCGTCTGCTGGAACAGCGGATCGAACACGTTCGCACGCTCGACGAGGCGGGTCTGATGCACGGCAAGCCGATGCTGTTCGATGATGATCACCGACGCGGTCGCGAACGAGATCGTCAGCTGGCGCACGATGTTCTTGAGCCGGTAACCGTGCGTGTATTCGTCGAGCTCGAAGATCCGGAACGTCAGGTTCGCGACCGGCAGCACGATGAACAGCAACAGCAGGCCACGCAACAGCAGTGGCAGGATCAGTGCCGCTTCGCCGACCTGCGGCGTCATGCGCGTCATCCATAGCGCGGCGTACGCGGCGACCGCGAAGCCCGGCACGATGATCCACTTCTTGTGCGTGATCAGCTTCGCGTAGCGCAGGTACGCGAACAGCGCGGTCGCGGAGACGAGCGACATCGTGCCGACGAGGCGCCCGGCGTTCTCGACCGGGTAGCCGAGGCCCGTTTCGAGAAAGCGCGAGGTCAGGTAGCTGAAGCCTGTCGACTCGTAGTAATAGAACATGTAGAGCAGGAGGCCGACCTGGAAGGTGCGCTGGCGGAGCGCGTGCAGGCGCACGAGCGGCGTCGGGTGGTGCCACTGGTGATACGCGAACCACACGAGCGCGCCGAGGCCCGCGACCGTCAGCAGGATCAGCATCGGCGAGCCGCTGTAGAGCTGGTAGCGCACCTGCTGCATCACGACCTGCAGCGCACCCTGCGCGAGCGCGAACACGACGTATGGCCAGAAGTGTCCGGTGCCGCGTTCGTCGTCGGGCGTGTTGCCGGTGTCGGGCAGCGTGAGCAGCGCGAGGATCGCGAACGCGATGCCGGCGGGCGCCGTGCACGCGAACAGCGCGCGCCACGTCGAATGCGCGACGAGCAGGCCGCCGACGATCGGCGCGAGCGCGCTGCCGAGCAGGATCAGGATCAGGAACGCGCGCGTTGCGGGCGGCCGCTCCTGAGGCTTGAAGCTGACCTGGATCAGGATCCGGCACGCGCCCATCATCGGGCCGATGAAGTAACCCTGGAAGCCGCGCGCGAATGCGAGCTGCAGCGACGTATCGGCCAGTGCGGACGCAATCGCGCCGAACGAGAACATCAGCATGCAGCCGGCGACGTAACGGCGGTGCCCGAGTCGATCGATCCACCATTGCTGCTGCAGGATGCCGAGCACGGCTGCGACCGCATACGCGCTCGACGACCACACGAGCTCGTCGGGCGACGCGTTGATCCCGCCAGCGATGTAGCTTGCGAAGAACGAGAACGTCGCATTGTCGAAGTAATCGATGCCGGTGACGAGCGCGAGCGCCCACGGGAACAGGTCGGCGCGCAGGTTCGCGCGGCTCCACAGCGGCGTGCGGCCCGGCGGTGTATTCATGCGCGGCCCTTGCGCGAGCGGCGCCCGCTCGCTTCGGCCTGCCGCTGCGCGATCAGCGCATCCGCGTTTTCGCCGGTGAGGCGCCGCTCCACGTAGTCGATGTCGTGCTGCAGTTCCTTGCGCAGCGCGATCGCTTCCTTCAGTTCGCGCTCGACCGCCGCGATGCGCCGGTCGAGCGTGTCGACCTGCGCGGCGAGGCCGGTGCGGATATCCCGCAGCGATGCGTCGGAATAGCGGCGACGGCCGTCGCCCGTTTCTTCCAGCGGGCGCTTCAGCATTTCGGTGATGCCGTGCAGCGAGAAGCCGAGCGCGCGCAGCCGCAGGATGCGTGCGAAGCGTTCGAGGTCGGCTTCGTCGTAGAGCCGGTAGCGGCCCTCGCTGCGCGACGGCGTGACGAGCCCGCGCTCCTCGTAATACTTCAGCGTGCGCGGCGTGACGCCGAGCCGCGCGGCGGCGTCGCTTACGGTCAGCAGCGGGGCGGGGTTGTCGGTGGGCATCGGGGCAGTCGGTCAGTGGGGTTGTCTGTCGGTCGGGCGCATTGTAGATCAACGTGTACGTTCACGTTCAGGTTGGCGCGAAAAAACGGCCGCCGGCAAACTGCGCGGGCGGCCGTCGTATCCGCTGCGAGGGGCGATCAGCCGCCGCGGCGCATCAGGTCGAAGAACTCGGAATTGCTCTTCGTCTGGCGGATTTTGTCGAGCAGGAATTCCATCGCCTCGACTTCGTCCATGTCGTGGATGAATTTGCGCAGCACCCAGATCTTCTGCAGGATCTCGGGCTTGATCAGCATTTCTTCGCGGCGCGTGCCCGACTTGTTCAGGTTGATCGACGGGTACACGCGCTTTTCCGCGAGTCGGCGCTCGAGGTGCACTTCCATGTTGCCGGTGCCCTTGAACTCTTCGTAGATCACGTCGTCCATGCGGCTGCCGGTTTCGATCAGCGCGGTGCCGATGATCGTCAGCGAGCCGCCTTCCTCGATGTTGCGCGCCGCGCCGAAGAAGCGCTTCGGACGCTGCAGCGCGTTTGCGTCGACACCGCCCGTCAGCACCTTGCCCGATGCGGGGATCACGGTGTTGTACGCACGCGCGAGACGCGTGATCGAGTCGAGCAGGATCACGACATCGTGCTTCATCTCGACGAGGCGCTTGGCCTTCTCGATCACCATTTCGGCGACCTGCACGTGGCGCGTGGCCGGTTCGTCGAACGTCGACGCGATCACTTCGCCCGCAACCGAGCGCTGCATTTCGGTCACTTCTTCAGGACGCTCGTCGATCAGCAGCACGAACAGGATCACGTCCGGGTGGTTCTGCTTGATCGCGTGCGCGATGTGCTGGAGCATCACGGTCTTGCCCGACTTCGGCGACGCGACGAGCAGGCCGCGCTGGCCCTTGCCGATCGGCGCGATCATGTCGATGATGCGGCCCGTGACGTTTTCCTCGCCGCGCATCTCGCGTTCGAGCGAAAGCGGCTTGTTCGGGTGCAGCGGCGTGAGGTTCTCGAACATGATCTTGTGTTTCGAGGCCTCGGGCGGCTGCCCGTTGACTTTGTCGACCTTGACGAGTGCGAAGTAGCGCTCGCCGTCCTTCGGCGTGCGGACTTCACCTTCGATCGTGTCGCCGGTGTGCAGGTTAAAGCGGCGGATCTGCGACGGGCTGATGTAGATGTCGTCGGTGCTCGCGAGGTACGACATTTCCGGCGAGCGCAGGAAGCCGAAGCCGTCCGGCAGCACTTCGAGCGTACCGTCGCCGAAGATCGTCTCTCCCGTCTTGGCGCGCTTTTTGAGAATGGCGAACATCAACTCCTGCTTGCGCAGGCGGTTCGCGTTTTCGATCTCCAGGCCGTTGGCCATTTCGATCAATTCGGACACGTGCAGAGACTTGAGCTCGGATAAATGCATACGGAGATCCCGCCAGGGAGGAGAAGCGACGAAAGAAAAAAGGGAGGAGGGCGAGCGGAAGCGCTCTGAGGCTTAATGCGTCTTGTAGACGTTTTTTGATTCTAGCATACGCCGATTCGCGCTTGAGCGGCCGATCGGCGGCTTTGCGGCGGACGTGTTGCCGGTTGACAACACGTCCGCGAACTTGCCGGAATGGTCCTGGCCTGGATTACAGGTGGCTGTCCAGGAACGCGGTGAGCTGCGACTTCGACAGCGCGCCGACCTTCTGCGCAGCAGCGGCGCCGTTCTTGAACAGGATCAGCGTCGGGATGCCGCGCACGCCGAACTTCGCGGGCGTCGCCTGGTTGTCATCGACGTTGATCTTCGCGATCTGCAGCTTGTCGCCGTAATCCTTCGCGACTTCGTCGAGGATCGGGGCAATCATCTTGCACGGGCCGCACCATTCGGCCCAGAAATCGACGAGCACGGGCTTGTCGGATTTGACGACGTCCTGTTCGAACGATGCGTCGCTGATGTGTTTGATCTGTTCGCTCATTTGGTCAATACCTCTTTCGGTTCGGGGACTGCCTGCTTGGCGCCTTCCGGCGCGCCGGCCGCCCGGCGGGCTGCCGGCCGCTGCGGCAGGTAGCTCCGCACTCCGGAAAAGAAGGGCGTAAGCGCTGCGTACCGCGGCTCGCGGGTCATTCGGGCGTCATATTAGCCTAAATTGCTATCTGCTGCGGGCGGCGATAGTAGCCGCTATGCAAGTAGGGGTACGACGCGCCGACGACCGTTGCGCGATGCAGATGGAGGCCGCCACGCAAAATACAAGAGGGCGGGTGCGCCGGCAATCGCGTGTGCCGGTGTCCGCACATTCGTGCGAATAAACGGTCGCATTCGGCGGCGAGCGATGATAGAATGCGACGTGACGGGCCTCCTCGCATGGTGGGCCGGTGAACCTGGTCAGGTCGGGAACGAAGCAGCCACAGCCGTTTTCCGCCAGTGCCGAGGGTCGGGCTCGTCACCTTCCTTCTCGCCCCATTCGCCGGGCGTTTTTTATTTCCCGCCCATTCGCCTTCACTCGTTTCCGCATCCGTGTTCCGTACCGTTTCGCGTGTCGGCGCGACGCAGTGTTGCTGATACAATTTCCCGATGACCTATCAAGTTCTCGCACGCAAGTGGCGTCCGAAGGATTTCGCTTCGCTCGTCGGCCAGGAGCACGTCGTCAGAGCGCTCACGCACGCGCTCGACGGCGGGCGTCTGCATCACGCCTATCTGTTCACCGGGACCCGCGGCGTCGGCAAGACGACGCTGTCGCGGATCTTCGCGAAGGCGCTCAACTGTGAAACCGGCGTCACGTCGCAGCCGTGCGGCGTGTGCCGCGCGTGCCGCGAGATCGACGAAGGCCGCTTCGTCGATTACGTCGAAATGGACGCCGCGAGCAACCGCGGCGTCGACGAAATGGCCGCGCTGCTCGAGCGCGCGGTGTATGCGCCCGTCGATGCGCGCTTCAAGGTCTACATGATCGACGAAGTGCACATGCTGACGAACCACGCGTTCAACGCGATGCTGAAGACGCTCGAAGAGCCGCCGCCGCACGTCAAGTTCATTCTCGCGACGACCGATCCGCAGAAGATCCCGGTCACGGTGCTGTCGCGCTGCCTGCAGTTCAACCTGAAGCAGATGCCAGCCGGGCACATCGTGTCGCACCTCGAGCGCATTCTCGGCGAAGAGAAGATTGCATTCGAGCCGCAGGCGCTGCGCCTGCTCGCGCGCGCCGCGCAAGGCAGCATGCGCGACGCGCTGTCGCTGACCGACCAGGCGATCGCCTACTCGGCGAACGAGGTGACGGAGTCGGCCGTGTCGGGGATGCTCGGCGCGCTCGACCAGACCTACATGGTGCGCCTGCTCGACGCGCTCGCGGCCGGCGACGGCACCGAAGTCCTCGCGATCGCCGACGAGATGTCGCTGCGCAGCCTGTCGTTCTCGACCGCGCTGCAGGATCTCGCAAGCCTGTTGCACCGGATCGCATGGGCGCAGTTCGCACCGGGTTCGGTGCTCGATGAATGGCCGGAGGCGGCCGACCTGCGGCGTTTCGCGGACACGCTGAGTCCGGAGCAGGTGCAGCTGTTCTACCAGATCGCGACGGTCGGACGCGCGGAACTCGGCCTCGCGCCGGACGAATACGCGGGCTTCACGATGACGCTGCTGCGGATGCTCGCGTTCGAGCCGGCCGCGAGCGTCGGCAGCGCGCCGGTCGGCCAGCCGTCGGCGGCGCGCGCCGTGCCGGGGCCGCGGGCGGCAATGCCGGCCGCGGCTGTGAAGCCGGCTTCGGCCGCGCCGTCCGAGACGATGCGTGCGCCTGCCGCCGCTGCACCGGCCGTTACAGTTGCTCCTGCACCCGTCGCGCGTCCGGCTGCCGCGAGTTCGCCGCAACCGGACGACGGTGCCGGCAAGCCGCCAGCCACCACCCCGGCGGCCATGCCGGCTAGCGGAAGCGGTGCGCCGCAAGCCGTTGCCGGGATCGACGCTGCCGAAGGCGGCGCGCGAGCACCCGCCGTGCCCGTTGCCGCCAAGGATGACGAACCCGCGCCGCCGGCCGAGCCCGCGCCGCGTGCCGCGGCGGCAGAGCCCGCCGCGCGCGCCGCATCGCGCACGGGCGGTGCGGCCGCCGCGCTCGACGTGTTGCGCAACGCCGGCATGCGCGTATCGACCGATCGCGCGCGCGCGCCCGCGGCAGCAGCGAAACCGGCAGCGGCCCAGCCGGCTGCCGCGAAGCCTGCCGCGTCGCGCCCGGCCGTACAGGTGCCGACGCCGCGCGCCGCGGACCGCGCGCCGCAGGCCGACACGCGCCAGGCGCCGCCCCCATGGGAAGACATTCCGCCGGACGAGTACGTGCCGCTCAGCGCGGACGAGATGTTCGGCGGGCCGCCTGACGACGGTTTCGTCCCGGTGTTCGACAGCGGGCCGGACGACGTGCGCGTCGCGCCGAAGCCGGCGGAGTCGCGGCCGGCCGCGCCGGTCGACGCGCGTCCGCTGCCGCCCGCGATCACGCTCGATCCGATCGGCTTCGACGGCGAATGGCCGGCGCTCGCCGCGCGGCTGCCGCTCAAGGGCGTTGCATACCAGCTTGCTTTCAACAGCGAGCTGACGGCCGTCGACGCGACGACGCTCAAGCTGTCCGTGCCGGTGCCGCAGTATGCGGACGCCGCGCAGGTTGCGAAACTGAAGGCCGCGCTCGCGGATGCGCTCGGCAAGCCGGTCGACGTCGCCGTCGAAGTCGGGCCGGCGCGGCGCACGGCGGCGGCGCTCGACGCGGCTGCCCGCGCGGCGCGCCAGCGCGACGCGGAGCAGGAGATCCATGCGGATCCGTTCGTCCAGCAGCTCGTGCGCGAGTTCGGCGCGCGCATCGTCGAAGGCTCGGTGCGGCCGCTCGCGGATGCAGCCGCGCCGGCGGACGGCGTGCCGCCGACGCTGCATTGAACGGACCGCGTAGCGACACGCTCAACCCCATTCACCTACACAGGCCGGCACGCGCCGCGTGCCGGTGTTCACACGATCAAGAAGGAGTATTCCCATGTTGAAAGGCAACATCGCCGGACTGATGAAGCAAGCGCAGCAAATGCAGGAAAACATGAAGAAGATGCAGGAGCAGCTTGCGCAGATCGAGGTCGAAGGGCAGTCGGGCGCGGGCCTCGTCAAGGTCACGATGACCTGCCGCAACGAAGTGCGCCGCGTGTCGATCGACCCGAGCCTGCTCGCGGACGACAAGGACATGCTCGAGGATCTCGTCGCCGCCGCGGTCAACGATGCGGTGCGCAAGGCCGAAGCGACGTCGCAGGAAAAGATGAGCGGCATGACGGCCGGCCTGCCGCTGCCGCCGGGCTTCAAGCTGCCGTTCTGAGCGCAGCGCCCGTTTCCCCTTTCGTCGAAGTATGAAACAGCCGTCCGCCTTGTCCGCCCTCGTCGAAGCGCTGCGCGTGCTGCCCGGGGTCGGCCCGAAATCCGCGCAACGCATGGCGTACCACCTGATGCAGCACGATCGGGAGGGCGCGGAGCGGCTCGGCCGGTCGCTGCTGTTCGCGACCGAGCACCTGCAGCACTGCGAGAAGTGCAACACGTTCACGGAAGCCCAGATCTGCGAGGTCTGCAGCGACACGGAGCGTGACCCGACGCTGCTGTGCGTCGTCGAGACGCCCGCCGACCAGATCATGCTCGAGCAGACGATGACCTATCGCGGGCTATATTTCGTGCTGATGGGGCGGCTGAGCCCGCTCGACGGCATCGGCCCGAAGGAAATCCATTTCGACCGCCTGGTGCGGCGCGCGTCCGACGGCATCGTCAAGGAGGTCGTGCTCGCGACCAACTTCACGAACGAAGGCGAGGCCACCGCGCACTATCTCGGCCAGACGCTGAAGGCGCGCGGGCTCGCGGTCACGCGCCTCGCGCGCGGCGTGCCGGTCGGCGGCGAACTCGAATACGTCGACGCGGGCACGATCGCGCGCGCGATGCTCGACCGCCGCACGATGTAATGTCGGCCGCCGCCATGCCGGCGAGCCGTTCCTCATGCCAGGGAGACACATGAGCACCAGCCAGGGCCCGCTCGCGGGCGTCAAAGTGCTCGAATTCGGTACGCTGATCGCGGGGCCCTTCGCGTCGCGGCTCTTTGCCGAATTCGGCGCGGAAGTCATCAAGATCGAGGATCCGAAAGGCGGCGACCCGCTGCGCAAGTGGCGCAAGCTGCATCCGGAAACGGGCGGCACGTCGCTGTGGTGGTCGGTCCAGGCGCGCAACAAGAAATCCGTCACGCTGAACCTGAAATCGGACGCCGGCAAGACGATCGCGCGCCAGCTCGCGCGCGAGGCCGACATCGTGATCGAGAATTTCCGCCCGGGCCTGCTCGAGAAGCTCGGGCTCGGCTACGACGTGCTGTCGGCCGACAATCCGGGCCTCGTGATGGTGCGCCTGTCCGGCTACGGACAGACGGGCCCGTATCGCGACCGGCCGGGCTTCGGCGCGATCGCCGAGTCGATGGGCGGGCTGCGCCACATCACCGGCTATCCGGACCTCCCGCCGCCGCGCATCGGCATCTCGATCGGCGATTCGATCGCCGCACTGCACGGCGTGATCGGCGCGATGATGGCGCTGCATCACCGCAACGTGAACGGCGGCGCGGGGCAGGTGGTCGACGTCGCACTGTATGAAGCCGTGTTCAACATGATGGAAAGCGTCGTGCCGGAGTACGGCGTGTACGGGATGGTGCGCGAGCGTACCGGCGCGTCGCTGCCCGGCATCGTGCCGTCGAACACCTATGCGTGCCGCGACGGCAGCATCGTGATCGGCGGCAACAGCGACCCGATCTTCAAGCGGCTGATGAAGGCGATCGAACGCGACGACCTCGCCGACGATCCGGCGCTCGCGCACAACGACGGACGCGTGCCGCGCACGCGGGAAATCGACGACGCGATCGCCGCATGGCTCGCGCCGCGCACGATCGACGCCGCGCTCGAGGTGCTCAATGCGGCGGACGTGCCGGCCGGGCGGATCTACAGCGTGGCCGACATGTTCACCGATCCGCAGTTCGTCGCGCGGCAGATGATCCAGCGCTTCAAGCTCGCCGACGGCGCCGAGATCCCGCTGCCGAACATCACGCCGAAACTGTCCGGCACGCCGGGCGACACACGCTGGCTCGGCCCGGAACTCGGCGAGCATACCGACGAGGTGCTGCACGGTCTCGGCTACGACGCGCAGGCGATTGCAGCGCTGCGCGACGCGGGCGCGATCTGACCGGAAGGCCGCGGCACGCCGTCGCATTGTGCGGCGGCGCGCGGCGCGCGAATGCACGTTCCGGCACGCCGGACTGTCGCTCTCGCGCCATCTTTCCTCGGTTACAATCGCCGGATGCGAATCCTACTCAGCAACGACGACGGCTATCTCGCCCCCGGTCTCGCGGCGCTTCACGACGCGCTGCAGCCGCTGGCCGAGCTCACGGTGACGGCGCCCGAGCAGAATTGCAGCGCCGCATCGAACTCACTGACCTTGTCGCGGCCGCTGTCGGTTCAGCGCTCCGCGAGTACGGGTTTCTTCTATGTGAACGGCACGCCGACCGATTCCGTCCACATCGCGCTGACCGGCATGCTCGACGCGAAGCCGGATCTCGTCGTGTCGGGGATCAACAACGGCCAGAACATGGGCGAGGACACGCTCTATTCGGGGACAGTTGCGGCGGCGACCGAAGGCATCATGTTCGGCGTGCCCGCGATCGCGTTCTCGCTGGTCGACAAGGACTGGGCGTATCTCGCCGATGCGGCGCGCGTCGCCGCCGAGATCGTGCAGCACTATCTCGCGCATCCGCTGCCCGGTCATCCGTTGCTGAACGTCAATATTCCGAACCTGCCGTATGACGCGCTGAAAGGCTGGAAGGTCACGCGTCTCGGCAAGCGTCATCCGTCGCAGCCGGTAATCCGCCAGACCAACCCGCGCGGCGAGCCGATCTACTGGATCGGGCCGGCGGGCGCGGCGCTCGATGCGAGCGAAGGCACCGATTTTCATGCGGTCGCAAACGGTTTCGTATCGATCACGCCGCTGCAGCTCGATCTCACGCACACGCAAATGCTGTCCGCGACGCAAGACTGGGCGCGCGCCGGAGGGCGCGCTTCATGAGCGGCCAGCGCGCGAAGCGGTTCCCGCTCGCGCTCGAGGACCTCAAGCGAGCGCCGCGCAAGACCGAAGGACGGACAGGCGAGCGCCACGCGGCAGGCGAGAGCGCCCGCCAGCGTGTGTCCGCCGGTGCGCCGGCGAACGCGCAGGACGGTCGGCCGTCGCGCGGCGGCGTGGCGGTACTCGCGTCGACCGCGGACAAGTCGGGCGCGTCCAGGTCGACCGCGCCGACACCACTCGTGCCGAAACCGGTTGCATCGAAGCCGGCTGCAGGCGCATCGAAGTCCGCCGCGCCGAAGCCCGCCGCCGCGCCGAACGTCGCGCTCACGGGAACCTTCGCGCTGACGTCGGAACGCGTGCGCGAGCGGATGGTCGAACGACTGCGCGCGAACGGCGTGACCGACGCGCGCGTGCTGGAGGCAATGGCCGCGGTGCCGCGCCACATGTTCGTGGATCCGGGGCTCGCGACGCAGGCCTACGAAGATTCCGCGTTGCCGATCGGCCACCAGCAGACGATTTCGAAGCCGTCGGTCGTCGCGCGAATGATCGAGCTTGCGATGGCCGGCCGGACCCTCGAGCGCGTCCTGGAAATCGGCACGGGTTGCGGCTACCAGGCCGCCGTGCTGAGTCACGTGGCGCGCGACGTGTATTCGATTGAACGCATCAAGCCGCTCTACGAGCGCGCGAAGCTGAACCTGCGGCCGCTGCGTGTGCCGAACATCCGTCTGCATTACGGCGACGGGCGCGTGGGCCTGCCGTCTGCGGCGCCGTTCGACGCGATCGTGATTGCCGCGGCGGGGCTCGACGTGCCGCAAGCGCTGCTCGAGCAGTTGACGATCGGCGGGCGGCTCGTCGCGCCGGTCGGCGCGCAAAGTGGACAGCACCAGGTGCTCACGCTCGTCGAGCGCGTCGCGCACGCGCAATGGCGGGAGTCGCGGCTTGATCGCGTTTTCTTTGTCCCTTTAAAATCCGGAGTGATTTGAAACCGATGAGTATGTTGCGCGCGATGCAAAACAACCGTTCCAAGGAACCGCTCACGCTCGCCCAGCGCGCGATCTGTGTGGCTGCGTTCACCACGCTACTGGCCGCCTGTGCAACGCGGCTCGATAACGCGCCCGTCGTCGACCGCTCCGGTTCGCTCGGCACGACGCCGGCCGCGCAGCCGGCGGTGCCGCTCGGCCCGCCGCCTCCGGGTTATTACCGTGTGAAGCCGGGCGACACGCTGTACCGGATCGCCCTCGAGAACGGGCAGAACTACCGCGACATCGCCGCGTGGAACAATCTGGCGAATCCGAATCAGATCGAGGTCGATCAACTGCTGCGCGTCGCGCCGCCGGGCGGCGCGGCGGTCGCGGGTGCGCCGGCCACCGCGCCGGTGATGGGCGGCGCCGTCGCGACCGCGCCGCTCAGCAGCGGCCCGGCCACGCCGGCTGGCGCTTCGGCCGGCACGCCGCCGGCTGCCGCGGCTGCATCGAGCGACACGACGGCGGCACCGAGCGGCCCCGTGACGTTCGCGTGGCCCGCACGCGGCCCCGT
Organism: Burkholderia sp. MR1-5-21; assembly: GCF_053427715.1. Classification (NCBI taxonomy): domain Bacteria; kingdom Pseudomonadati; phylum Pseudomonadota; class Betaproteobacteria; order Burkholderiales; family Burkholderiaceae; genus Burkholderia; species Burkholderia sp. MR1-5-21. The sequence goes on along the minus strand of NZ_JBSAXD010000047.1, from coordinate 24,417 downwards.
GCTGAACAATTTCGACGACGCGAAGAACAAGGGCGTCAACATCGGCGGCTCCGCCGGCGAGTCCGTGAAGGCGGCCGCGGACGGCCGCGTCGTCTACGCGGGCAATGGCCTGCGCGGCTACGGCAACCTCATTATCATCAAACACGATGCAACTTACCTCACGGCATATGCACACAATCGCGCTTTGATGGTAAAAGAGGGGGACGCGGTGACGAAGGGGCAGAAGATCGCCGAAATGGGTAACAGCGATGCCGACCGCGTGATGCTGCATTTCGAGGTTCGCCGTCAGGGTAAACCTGTCGATCCGCTGAAGTACTTGCCGCCTCAATAACCGAGACGAACATGCCGAAATCGAAGCGCCACGATCCGCAAGCCGAGTCTGAGAAAGTCAGTCGCGCCACGCAGGTGGAGCGGGCTGGCGCTTCGACCGACGACGAAGACGACGTCGCGGACAACGAACGCGAATTCGAGGCGCGCGACGCCGATTCGGATGGCGACGACGAGCGCGAAGGCAACGCGACCGCGGCGCCCGATCTCGACGATTTTCGGGCGTTGCTGCAGGCGGAACTGACCGCCGACACGATCCAGCACTACCTGAACCGCATCAGCGTCAAGCCGCTCCTGACCGTCGAGGAAGAGCAGCGCTATTCCCGCCTGGCGAAGGCCGGCGAATTCGAGGCGCGGCAGGTGATGATCGAGCGCAATCTGCGGCTCGTCGTCAGCATCGCGAAGGGCTACCTGAATCGCGGCGTGCCGCTGCTCGACCTGATCGAGGAGGGCAATCTCGGGCTGATGCACGCAATCGAGAAGTTCGATCCGACGCGCGGCTTCCGCTTCTCGACCTACGCGACGTGGTGGATCCGGCAGAGCATCGAGCGGGCGATCATGAACCAGGCCCGCACCGTGCGCCTGCCGGTGCACGTGATCCGCGAACTGAACCAGGTGCTGCGCGCGAAGCGCCACCTCGAAAAGAACTCGATGTCGACGGGCGAGGCGGCCGAGCGCCGCGAAGCCAGCATCGACGACATCGCCTACCTCACCGGCAAGACCGCCGAGGAAGTCACCGACATCCTCGCGCTCAACGAACATACGGCGTCGCTCGACGCGCCGCTCGATCTCGACCCGGCGAGCAGTCTGCTCGATCTGCTGCCGGACGACCAGAGCCAGTCGCCGGACGCCGAAGTGCAGCACCGCGAGCTCGAGACGCTCACGCGCGCATGGCTGTCGCGTCTGTCCGACAAGCACCGTCACGTGATCGAGCGCCGCTTCGGCCTGAACCACATCGAGCCTGCAACGCTCGAGGAACTCGCCGACGAGATGGGATTGACGCGCGAGCGCGTGCGGCAGATCCAGCAGGAAGCGCTGGTGCGCCTCAAGCGGTTCTTCGCCTCCAACGGCGTTCGCAAGGACGCCGTCCTGTAACTGATGACTCCGATTCTTGTTTTTGACATCGAGACGATTCCCGATGTCGACGGCATTCGCCGTCTCGAAGATTTGCCTGCGACGCTCGACGATGCGGCGGTGGCCGAGCATGCGTTCGCCGCGCGCCGCGAGAAGACGGGCAGCGATTTCCTGCCGCACCACCTGCAGCGCGTCGCGGCGATCTCGTGCGTGTTTCGCGACAACAACGGCTTTCGCGTCCGCTCGCTCGGTACGCCGCAGGATGATGAAGCGACGCTGATCCAGTCGTTCTACCGCGTGATCGAGAAATACACGCCGCAGCTCGTGTCGTGGAACGGCGGCGGCTTCGACCTGCCGGTGCTCCATTACCGCGCGCTCGTGCACGGAATCACCGCGACCCGCTACTGGGATCTCGGCGAGGACGACCGCGACTTCAAGTGGAACAACTACATCTCGCGCTATCACTCGCGGCACACCGACCTGATGGACGTGCTCGCGATGTACCAGGCGCGCGCGAACGCGCCGCTCGACGCGCTCGCGAAGCTGTGCGGGTTTCCCGGCAAGCTCGGGATGGACGGCAGCCAGGTCTGGACGGCGTTCCGCGACGGGCGCATCGAAGAGATCTGCAACTACTGCGAAACCGACGTCGTCAACACGTACCTGCTCTATTGCCGGTTCCTGCTGATGCGCGGCGGCCTGACGCCGAGCGAATACGCGGACGAGATCCTGCTCGTCAAGAACGCACTCGCGCAGGAGCCCGCGGCGCACTGGGCCGAGTATCTGGCCGCATTCGACGCATAGCGCCGGTCAAGCCGGTCAATCCAGTTCGAGCACGATCGGCTGGTGATCGGACGCGCGCGTGTCGCCGTCGATCTCGCATCGCGTGACGCGTGGCAGCAGCGTGTCCGTGACGAACACGAAATCGCACGCGAGCGGCCCTTCGGACCATTGCACGGTGTCGTATACGCCGGCCGTCGGCGGCGGCGTGAGCCCCGGATGGCGCGCGGTCCACGCGTCGACGAAGCACGGCGCGTCGTCGAGCGGTTCGATGAGGCGCCGATATGCGTCGCTGCCGTATGCGCTGTTGAAGTCGCCGCAGACGATCGCATCGCGCGGCTGCGCGGTTCCGCTGAACGGGCCATTCTCATTCTCGGCCCGCGCGGGGCGATCGGCGTGCGCGCAGGCTTCGCGATGCCGGTCGCGAAGTGCGTCGACCTGTGCGCGCCGCTGCCGCGCGGAATAATATTCGAGATGGGTGGTCGTCACGCGCAGCGGGCCGGACGCGGTCGTCAGCTCGACCTCGAGCGCGACGCGCGGCATCGACGGTGTGGCATCGTCCGCCGGCCATGGCAGCAACTGGCGCATCACGCGTCCGACCGGCAGGCGGGCGGCGATGGCGTTGCCGAACTGGCGGCGCGGTGCGCCGGGCGCGGCGGGCGGCAAGTCGGCGCCGATCGCCTCGACGATCGTGTAGCCGGGCAGCAGCGCGGCGAGTTCCGCGAACTGGTCGGGGCCAGGGTGGCCGGCCAGCGCGCCGAATCCGCGGGTGACTTCCTGCAGGCACAGCACGTCGAAATCGCCGAGCTGGCGCGCGGCGGCGATCGTGCGGGGCAGGTCGACGGCGCCATCCGCGTCCCGACCCCATTGAATGTTCCAGTCGATCAGTCGCATGCTCGAATCTCCTGTGTCGATCGGAGTTGGCGCTTCAGCGCTTACTCCGATCCCATGCTTCGCGGTCGATCGGAGTCGGCGCTTCAGCGCTTACTCCGATTCATGCTTCGCGGTCGATCGGAGTTGGCGCTTCAGCGCTTACTCGGGTCCCATGCAGAGCCGGCGAGGCGGTCCATCGTCTACAATCTCGCCTTCTTCAACGTTTGTCAGGAAAAGCTGGTGTCTGAAGCCGCCCCCACTTCTGCGCGCAAGTTGAAAAGCGTGCCCGCCGCGCCCGATAGCGCCCCGGTTCTCGAGATCGAATCGCTCGACATGGAAGCGCGCGGTGTCGGCCGCGTGACGACCGAGGATGGCGAGCCGGGCAAGGTCATCTTCGTCGAGGGCGCGCTGCCCGGCGAACGCGTGACCTATTCGAGCTACCGCCGCAAGCCGAGCTACGAGCAGGCGCAGGTTGTGGATATCCTGCGCCCGAGCGTGATGCGCACGCAGCCGAAATGCAAGTTCTTCGGCACCTGCGGCGGCTGCTCGATGCAGCATCTCGACATGCGTGCGCAGGTGGCGATCAAGCAGCGCGTGCTCGAGGACAACCTGTGGCATCTCGCGAAGCTGCGGGCGGAGACGGTGTTCTCGCCGATCCACGGCCCGTCGTGGGGCTATCGCTACCGCGCGCGCCTCACGGTGCGCAACGTCGTGAAGAAGGGCGGCGTGCTGGTCGGCTTCCACGAGAAGAAGAGCAGCTACGTCGCCGACATGACGAGCTGCGAGGTGCTGCCGCCGCACGTGTCGGCGATGCTCGTGCCGCTGCGCCGGCTGGTCGAGGGGTTGTCGATTCGCGACCGGATGCCGCAGATCGAACTGGCGGTCGGCTCCCAGGTCACGGCGCTCGTGCTGCGCGTGCTGGAGCCGATCAACGCGGACGACGAAGCGCTGCTGCGTGCGTTTGCGGACGAGCACAATGTGCAGTTCTGGCTGCAGCCGAAGGGGCCGGACACGGTGACGCCGTTCTATCCGCTCGACGTGCCGCTCGACTACACGCTGCCCGAGTTCGGCATCCGCATGCCGTTCAAGCCGACCGACTTCACGCAGGTGAACCACCAGATCAACCGGGTGCTGGTCGGCCGCGCGCTGCGCCTGCTCGCGCCGTCGCGCGACGACCGCGTGCTCGACCTGTTCTGCGGGATCGGCAACTTCACATTGCCGCTCGCGCGTCTCGCGCGCGAGGTGATGGGCATCGAGGGCAGCGACACGCTGACGACGCGCGCGCTCGCGAATGCGCGCGAAAACGGCGTCGACGGCCACACGACGTTCGCTTGCCGGAACCTGTTCGAAGTGACGGCCGACGACATCCGTGCGCTCGGTGCGTTCGACAAGTTCCTGATCGATCCGCCGCGCGAGGGTGCGCTCGCGGTATCGAAGGCGCTGGCGGACATCGCGCAGAGCGGCGAAGGGCCGCTGCCGCGCCGGATCGTCTACGTATCGTGCAACCCGTCGACGCTCGCGCGCGATGCGGGCCTGCTCGTGCACGAGGCCGGCTACCGGCTGAAGGGCGCAGGCGTCGTCAACATGTTTCCGCATACGTCGCACGTCGAATCGATCGCGCTGTTCGAGCGCGACTGACCGCGCGGGCGGCGGGCATGAAAAAACCGGCCCTTGGGCCGGTTTTTTTGCAACGGAGGAAACGTCAGTTGCGGTTGCCGCCGAAGATGCCGAGCAGCGCGAGCAGGTTCGTGAACACGTTGTAGAGGTCGAGGTAGATTGCGAGCGTCGCGGTGATGTAGTTCGTCTCGCCGCCGTTCACGACGCGCTGGACGTCGAACAGCATGTACGCGGAGAAGATCGCGATCGCGAGCACCGACACGGTCAGCATCAGTGCGGGCAGCTGCAGGAAGATGTTCGCGACGGAAGCCAGCAGGATCACGATCACGCCCATGAACAGCCACTTGCCGAGCCCGGAGAAGTCGCGCTTGCTGACGGTGGCGATCGTCGCCATCGCGGCGAAGATGATGCCGGTGCCGCCGAACGCGAGCATGATCAGCGACGGGCCGTTCGAGAAACCGAGGATGAAGCTGAGCAGGCGCGACAGCATCAGGCCCATGAAGAACGTGAAGCCGAGCAGCACGAACACGCCGGCTGCGCTGTTCTTCGTGCGCTCGATCGCGAACATGAAGCCGAACGCGATCGCGAAGAACGCGAGGAGGCTCATCGTCGGGCTGGTGGCGGCGAACAGCGAGAAGCCGGTTGCGACGCCGACCCACGCGCCCAGCACCGTCGGCACCATCGATAGCGCGAGCAGCCAGTAGGTGTTCCGCAGCACGCGATTGCGAACCTCGACGGTGCTGACGGTACCGCCGCGGCCGAAATTGTACGAGTCGTTCATGGTTTCTCCTAACATTGAACGCGTGGGCGTCCGGGGCCGGTCTGGCGCGCGCGGTGTGCGGCGCAGCAAACCGGTGCAGCTATGGCTAAGATACGTTCCGCGCCGGGAGGTTTCAATGGTCGGCCGGCGCAAAACTTATGGATTTTGAACCTTTCATGCGTGTAAGGGTTCAATCGCAATGATACACGGGATCGTGCTACAATAGCGGATTCATTTGGAAGTGTAACTTCTTAATTTCTTGGAGTTTTTATGGCAATCGAGCGCACCCTGTCGATCATCAAGCCGGATGCGGTGGCAAAGAACGTGATCGGCCAGATCTACAGCCGTTTCGAAGGCGCCGGCCTGAAGATCGTCGCATCGCGCATGGCGCACCTGTCGCGTGCCGACGCTGAGAAGTTCTACGCGGTCCACGCAGCGCGTCCGTTCTTCAAGGACCTCGTCGATTTCATGATCTCGGGTCCGGTGATGATCCAGGTTCTGGAAGGCGAAGGCGCGATCCTGAAGAACCGCGACCTGATGGGCGCGACGGATCCGAAGAAGGCCGAAAAGGGCACGATCCGCGCAGACTTCGCCGACAGCATCGACGCAAACGCGGTGCACGGCTCGGACGCTGCGGAAACGGCAGCCGTCGAAGTCGCGTTCTTCTTCCCGGAAATGAACGTCTACTCGCGTTAAGCACTGACTGACATTCAGGCAGGCAGGATTCAGCGCACGCGGCAAGGCAGGGCACCATGACGAGCGAAACTTCCGTCAATCTTCTCGACTTCGACGCCGAGGGCCTTGTCGCGTACTGCGGCAGCCTTGGCGAGAAGCCGTTCCGCGCCAAGCAGTTGCAGCGCTGGATCCACCAATACAACGCCGGCGATTTCGACGGCATGACCGATCTCGCGAAGTCCCTGAGGGAAAAGCTCAAGGGCCGCGCCACGATCGCGATGCCGGATATCGCCAGCGATCACGTTTCCGCCGACGGCACGCGCAAGTGGCTGATCGACGTCGGAAACGGCAATGCGGTCGAAACCGTGTTCATCCCGGAAGAGACGCGCGGCACGCTGTGCGTGTCGTCGCAGGCGGGGTGCGCGGTCAACTGCCGCTTCTGCTCGACGGGCAAGCAGGGCTTCTCCCGCAACCTGTCGACGGGTGAAATCATCGGCCAGCTGCGGATGGCCGAATTTGCATTGCGTGCGTCGCTCGGTCGCGCGCCCGGCCCGAACGGCAAGGCTGAACGGGTGATCACCAACGTGGTGATGATGGGCATGGGCGAGCCGCTTCTGAACTACAGCGCGGTCGTGCCCGCGATGCGGCTGATGCTCGACGACAACGCGTACGGCCTGTCGCGCCGCCGCGTCACGCTGTCGACGTCCGGCGTGGTGCCGATGATGGACCGCCTCGGGGCCGAACTGCCGGTCGCGCTGGCCGTGTCGCTGCATGCGCCGAACGATGCGCTGCGCGACGAACTGGTGCCGCTCAACAAGAAGCATCCGCTTCGCGAACTGATGGCCGCGTGCCAGCGCTATCTGAAAGTGGCGCCGCGCGACTTCATCACGTTCGAATACTGCATGCTCGACGGCGTCAACGACACCGAAGCGCATGCGCGCGAACTGCTCGCGGTCACGCGAGACGTCCCGTGCAAGTTCAATCTGATCCCGTTCAATCCGTTTCCGGAGTCGGGGCTCATTCGTTCCAAGCCGGAACAGATCAAGCGCTTCGCGCAAGTGCTCATCGATGCGGGCGTCGTCACGACGGTGCGCAAGACGCGCGGCGACGACATCGACGCCGCGTGCGGCCAGCTGGCCGGCGCCGTGAAGGATCGCACGCGCCTCGCGGAACGGACGGGGACAGCAGGGAAAATTATCGAGGTCCGGGCGGTATAACGGGGATACCCGGCGGGGATGCCCGGGCTTTTTGGCGGTACAACACGCGAATAGCGATCGGTCGCGGCGCCAGGTGCGCCGCGCATGGTGTATGGACGGCGCGCGGGCGCCGCACCGGCAGGAGCCGGCAACGCCCGCCAGTGAAGAAGAATCGACGCGAGGACAAGGATGAGTGAGCCGCAGCCGTCAAACGGTGCAGAGACGAACGCCGGCAAGCCGGCAACGGCCGGGCTGGAGTCGCTGGCGGCCGTCGGGAGCCGGTTGGCGCAGCTTCGGGAGGCGAAGGGCTGGACGGTCGATGACGTGTCGGCGCGGCTCAAGGTCGCACCGCCGAAGCTGCGGGCGCTCGAGGCGGGCGACATCAGCCATCTGCCCGGCGTGACGTTTGCGCTCGGCGTCGTGCGCAGCTACGCGAAGATGCTCGGCGTCGATCCGGAGCCGTTCGCGCAGGCGCTGCGCCGCGAGCGCGGCGTGCAGGAAGTGGATCTGTCGATGCCGGCGTCGTCGGGGACGGATCTGCCGCGCGGGCGCGTGTCGATTCCGCTCGGCGGCTCGTCGCGCCATCGGCCGTGGATGTGGGGAACGGCTGCCGCCGTCGTCGCGGTGATCGCCGCGGCGATGTGGCACACTGGCGGCGATTCGTCGAACTGGCTCGCGCGCTTCAAGGGTGGCGATGCGCAAGGCGCCTCCGCTGCGCAGGCGCCGGTTGCGGCGGCGTCGTCCACTGGCGAAGCGAGTGCGGCCGCCGCATCGTCGGTCATCGCCAATCAGGTTTCGGCTCCGGTCGGGACGTCGGGTGCGGCGTCCGGTGCCGCCGCGGCAGCGCCGCAAACGGTGGCGTCGGCTGCGCCGGCGCCGGCCGCGCCGGTGTCGCAGCCCGCTGCGGCGGCGCCGGCGGCGAGCATGGCAATGGCGGCCGCGAGCGCGGCAGTCGCCGAGCCGGCGAGCGTCGTGGTCGCGGCAGGCCAGTCGGTCGTCGAACTGAAGGTCAAGCAGGACTGCTGGTTCAGCGTGCGCGACAAGAGCGGCAAGGAGCTGTTCTCGGCGCTGGTACGCGCCGGCGAAACGAAGCAGGTTGCGGGCGACGGCCCGCTCAAGGTCACGATCGGCAACAAGGCGGGCCTCGACACGATCGCGTTCGACGGCAAACCCGTCGATCCGGCAAAATATTCGGCAGCGCGGGGGAACGTGGCTCGGTTCACGTTGCCCTGACGTCAAGCGCCGTGGCACGGCGCTTTTTCAATTCATGTGCTGCGTTGCGGCGCATTCCGCGTAAATGGATCTATCGATGCAATCCGAAGCTCAATCCCCACGCAGCAGTCAGATTTGTTCAACCGAGCCGGTGTTCGGCGGGCATGCGCCGCGTCGCGTGTCGCATGCGGTGAATGTCCGTTGGGGCGGGCAGCTCGTGACGATCGGCGGCAACTCGCCGGTGCGCGTGCAGTCGATGACGAATACCGATACCGCGGACGCGATCGGTACCGCGATCCAGATCAAGGAACTCGCGAACGCGGGCTCCGAGCTGGTGCGCATCACGGTCAACACGCCAGAGGCAGCGGCAGCCGTGCCGGCGATCCGCGAGCAGCTCGACCGGATGGGCGTGACGGTGCCGCTCGTCGGCGATTTCCATTACAACGGTCATCTGCTGCTGCGCGACTATCCCGGCTGCGCGGAAGCCCTGTCGAAGTACCGGATCAACCCCGGCAACGTCGGCCAGGGCGCGAAGCGCGATACGCAGTTCGCGCAGATGATCGAAGCGGCGATCAAGTACGACAAGCCGGTGCGGATCGGCGTGAACTGGGGTAGCCTCGACCAGGACCTGCTCGCCCGCATGATGGACGAGAACGGCGCGCGCACGGAACCGTGGGACGCGCAGAGCGTGATGTACGAAGCGCTGATCCAGTCGGCGATCGGCTCGGCCGAGCGCGCGGTCGAACTGGGCCTCGGCCGCGACCGCATCGTGCTGTCGTGCAAGGTGAGCGGCGTGCAGGACCTGATCGCCGTATACCGCGAACTCGCGCGCCGCTGCGGCTTCGCGCTGCACCTCGGGCTGACCGAGGCGGGCATGGGTTCGAAGGGTATCGTCGCATCGACGGCAGCGCTCGGCGTGCTGCTGCAGGAAGGCATTGGCGACACGATCCGCATCTCGCTGACGCCGGAGCCGGGCGCGCCGCGCACGGGTGAAGTGGTCGTCGGCCAGGAGATCCTGCAGACGATGGGCATGCGTTCGTTCGCGCCGATGGTGATTGCTTGTCCGGGCTGCGGCCGCACGACGAGCACGCTGTTCCAGGAACTCGCGATGCAGATCCAGACCTACCTGCGCGAGCAGATGCCGGTCTGGCGCAAGACCTATCCGGGCGTCGAGACGATGAACGTCGCGGTGATGGGCTGCATCGTCAACGGCCCGGGCGAATCGAAGCACGCGAACATCGGCATCAGCCTGCCGGGTTCGGGCGAGAACCCGGCCGCGCCTGTCTTCATCGACGGCGTGAAGGCCAAGACGTTGCGCGGCGAACGCATCGCCGAAGAATTCCAGCAGATCGTCAGCGATTACGTCGAACGCACCTACGGCCGCGCTGCGGCACTGAACTAATTCGTCAACACACACGATGACTGAACAAAAACGCAAGATCGAGAAGCTCGCGGGCGTCAAGGGTATGAACGACATCCTCCCGCAGGATGCCGGCCTGTGGGAATTCTTCGAAGCCACCGTGAAGTCGCTGTTGCGCGCCTACGGCTACCAGAACATCCGCACGCCGATCGTCGAGCACACGCAGCTCTTCACGCGCGGCATCGGCGAGGTCACGGACATCGTCGAGAAGGAGATGTACAGCTTCACCGACGCGCTGAACGGCGAGCACCTGACGATGCGTCCGGAAAACACCGCGGCCGTCGTGCGCGCGGCGATCGAGCACAACATGCTGTACGACGGCCCGAAGCGCCTGTGGTACATCGGGCCGATGTTCCGCCACGAGCGTCCGCAGCGCGGCCGCTACCGCCAGTTCCACCAGGTCGGCGTCGAGGCGCTCGGCTTCGCGGGCCCGGACGCGGATGCGGAAATCATCATGATGTGCCAGCGCCTGTGGGATGACCTCGGCCTGACCGGCATCAAGCTCGAGATCAACTCGCTGGGCCTCGCGGAAGAACGCGCGGCGCACCGCGTCGAGCTGATCAAGTACCTCGAGCAGCACGTCGACGCGCTGGACGCCGACGCGCAGCGCCGCCTGTATACGAACCCGCTGCGCGTGCTCGACACGAAGAATCCCGCGCTGCAGGAAATCGCGCAGAACGCGCCGAAGCTGATCGACTTCCTCGGCGACGAGTCGCGCGCGCACTTCGACGGGCTGCAGCGCCTGCTGAAGGCGAACAACATTCCGTTCACGATCAACCCGCGTCTCGTGCGCGGTCTCGATTACTACAATCTGACCGTGTTCGAGTGGGTCACCGACAAGCTCGGCGCGCAGGGCACGGTGGCGGCCGGCGGCCGCTACGATCCGCTGATCGAGCAGCTCGGCGGCAAGCCGACCGCCGCGTGCGGCTGGGCGATGGGCATCGAGCGCATTCTCGAGCTGCTGAAGGAGGAGGAGCTCGCACCGGATCAGGACGGCGTCGACGTCTACATCGTGCACCAGGGCGAAGCGGCGCGCGAGCAGGCGTTCATCGCGGCCGAGCGTCTGCGCGACACGGGCCTCGACGTGATCTTCCACTGCAGCGCTGACGGCGCGCCGGCGAGCTTCAAGTCGCAGATGAAGCGTGCCGACGCAAGCGGCGCTGCATTCGCGGTGATCTTCGGCGAAGAAGAGATCGCGAACGGCACGGCGGGCGTGAAAGCGCTGCGCGGCACGGGCGACGATGGGGAAAAGAACGTTCAGCAGACCGTACCGGTCGAAAGCTTGACCGAATTCCTAATCAATGCGATGGTTGCATCCGCCGAAGACGGCGACGACTGATCGCGCCGGCGTTCGCTCGACAACAAAGGCCTGAACAGGAAGGAATCGCTCGCCGATGAGTTATCACGACGAACAAGAATCGATTGAAAGCCTCAAGGCGTGGTGGGCCCGCTGGGGCAACCTCACCACGTGGATCGTCCTCGCGGCGCTCGTCGTCGCAGCCGGTTTCAACGGCTGGAACTTCTGGCAGCGTCGCCAGGCCGTGCAGGCGTCCGGGCTGTACGAGCAGGTGCAGAAGGCCGCCGCGGCAAACGACAAGGCGACGATGGCCCGCGCCGCCGCCGACATGGAAGACAAGTACGGCGGTACGCCGTATGCGCAGATGACGGCGCTCGCGGCCGCGAAGGTGCTGTACGCCGCGGGTGATACCGCCGGTGCAAAGGCGCAGCTGCAATGGGCGGCCGATCACGCGAAGGACGACGAGTACAAGCAGATCGCGAAGCTGCGCCTCGCGTCGCTGCTGCTCGACGAGAAGGCGTACGACGCGGGGCTCGCGCTGCTGTCGGGCACGCCGGTCGATGCGTTCAAGGGCCTCGTGGCCGATCGCCGCGGCGATCTGCTCGCGGCACAAGGCAAGGCCGACGACGCGCGCAGCGCGTACAAGCTCGCGCTCGACAGCCTGCCCAAGGAAGACCAGTCGGCGCGCCAGCTCGTGCAGTTCAAGCTGGACGCGCTCGGCGGCTGAGTGCCGGCCCCCTCAACCTCTTAACTTTGCTTCGCTAACCGATGAATTTGCTGAAACGTTACGCTGTGCCCGTTGCCTGCGCGGCGGCCGTCCTGGCATTGGCGGCCTGCTCGTCAACGAAGGACGCGCGTCGCGTGCCGACGCCGCTCACCGAGTTCAAATCTGTCCTCGACGTGCAACAGGTCTGGAAGGCGAGCGTCGGCAAGGGCGGTCGCTACCTGTTCTCGCCGGTGGCGGTGGGCGATGCCGTGTATGCGGCCGGCGCGAACGGCTCGGTCGAGAAGATCGACGCGAAGACCGGCCAGACGCTGTGGCGCACCAAGCTCGATTCGGACCTGTCGGCCGGCGTCGGCAGCGACGGCAACCTGACCGCGGTCGGCGCGCTGAAGGGCGGCGTGTTCGTGCTCGGCCAGGACGGCAAGCTGCTGTGGAAGACGTCCGTGCAGGGCGAGATCTTCTCGCCGCCGCTCGTCGGCAACGGTCTCGTGGTGGTCCGCACGATCGACGGCCAGGTGATCGCGTTCGATTCGCAGACGGGCGAACAGAAGTGGAACTACCGCAACCGCGCGGTGCCGCTCAACCTGCGCGTATCGGCGGGCATGACGTTCGCGGGCGATGCCGCGGTGCTGGCGGGTTTCCCGGGCGGCGGCCTCGTCGCGATCAACGTGCAGACGGGCGAGCCGTACTGGCAGACGCCCGTGTCGTTCCCGAAGGGCGTGACGGAAGTCGAGCGCATCAACGACGTCAGCGGTCCGCCGACGCTCGTCGGCGCCGAAACCTGCGCGGTGACGTTCCAGGGTCAGCTCGGCTGCTTCGACGCGAACTCGGGCCGTCCGCTGTGGGAAAAGTCGTTCTCGAGCCGCAGCGGCCTCGCGCAGGACGATTCGGTCGTCGCGGGTGGCGACGACTGGTCGGTCGTGACGGCATACGATGCGGCGAGCGGCAACCAGCTCTGGCGCAACGAGAAGCTGAAGAGCCGTGACGTCGGCGTCCCGTACCTGCTCGGCCATGCTGTCGTGATGGGCGACTACCAGGGTTACGTGCATTTCCTGTCGCGCGAAGACGGCACGTTCATCGCGCGATTGAAGACCGACGGCAGCCCGATCACGGCGGCGCCGGTCCTCGCGGGCAACACGCTCGTCGTGCAGACGAAGGACGGCGGCCTGTACGGCTTCCGTCCGCGCTGACGCGCAACGACGCGCGGGTCGCGGCGCGGGCAGGTCCCGTATGCCGTGCCCGCGCGTCACACGAAGGCGGCCGGTGTCCCCGGCCGCTCGGTATTTGAAAGGCAGTTCGAAACGAAAGCATGACGGCGCGCAGTGCGCGCCTGGCGCGCGCATCCGGCGCGGCGCGAATTCGTGATATTTTCATTCAGCGCAGCCGCCCGCAGCAGCGGGCCTCCCGCTGCTGCGCCTCACCGTAGACTACACAGATGAAACCGGTCATTGCCCTCGTTGGGCGCCCCAATGTGGGGAAATCCACGCTGTTCAACCGGCTCACGCGCTCGCGCGATGCGCTGGTGGCCGACTTGCCGGGCCTGACGCGCGATCGCCATTACGGCGAAGGGCGCGTCGGCGCGCGGCCGTATCTCGTCGTCGACACGGGCGGCTTCGAGCCGGTCGCGAAGGACGGCATCCTGCACGAGATGGCGCGCCAGACGCGGCAGGCGGTCGAGGAGGCCGACGTCGTCGTATTCATCGTCGACGGCCGCAACGGGCTCGCGCCGCAGGACAAGTCGATCGCCGACTACCTGCGCAAGACCGGCCGGCCGATCTTCCTCGTCGTCAACAAGGCCGAGGGGATGAAGTACACGGCGGTCGCGACCGACTTCTACGAGCTCGGGCTCGGCGATCCGCGTGCGATCTCGGCCGCGCACGGCGACGGCGTGACCGACATGATCAACGAGGCGCTCGAAGTCGCCTACGCGGACCAGCCGGAAGAAGCGGACGAGGACGATCCGTCGCGCGGCATCAAGATCGCGATCGTCGGGCGGCCGAACGTCGGCAAGTCGACGCTCGTCAACGCGCTGATCGGCGAAGACCGCGTGATCGCATTCGACATGCCGGGCACGACGCGCGACTCGATCTATGTCGACTTCGAGCGTAACGGCAAGAAATACACGCTGATCGACACGGCTGGCCTGCGCCGCCGCGGCAAGGTGTTCGAGGCGATCGAGAAGTTCTCGGTCGTGAAGACGCTGCAGTCGATTTCCGACGCGAACGTCGTCATTCTTCTGCTGGATGCGCAGCAGGACATTTCCGACCAGGACGCGCACATCGCGGGCTTCGTCGTCGAGCAGGGCCGTGCGCTCGTGATCGGCGTCAACAAATGGGACGGGCTCGACGAGCACGCGCGCGAGCGCGCGAAAGCGGATTTGACCCGCAAGCTGAAGTTCCTCGACTTCGCGAAGTCGCACTTCATTTCCGCGGCGAAGAAGACCGGCATCGGCACGCTGATGCGCTCGGTCGACGACGCGTACGCGGCGGCGATGGCGAAGCTGCCGACGCCGAAGCTCACGCGCGCGCTGATCGAGGCAGTCGAGTTCCAGCAGCCGCGCCGCCGCGGTCCGGTACGTCCGAAGCTGCGCTACGCGCACCAGGGTGGCCAGAATCCGCCGATCATCGTGATCCACGGCAACGCGCTCGATGCCGTGACCGAAACCTACAAGCGCTACCTGGAGAACCGTTTCCGCGAAACTTTCTCCCTGATCGGGACTCCATTGCGCATAGAGTTCCGTTCGTCGAACAACCCGTACGCGGACAAGAGCTGAACGCACGTCCCGCAAGGGGTAGGCCGTATGGCCTAGGCCCGGGCGGGGCAGGCAAAATCGGCTATAGTGTAGCGATTGGCGGCGGATCTCTTTTTCTTCGTCGCCAATCCAGATCAACCTGCAAAAAAAGATGGAGTACGCCATGAGCAACAAAGGGCAATTGTTACAAGACCCGTTTCTGAACGCACTGCGCAAGGAGCATGTCCCCGTTTCGATTTATCTCGTCAACGGCATCAAGCTCCAAGGGAACATCGAATCGTTCGACCAGTACGTCGTGTTGCTCCGTAATACGGTGACCCAGATGGTCTACAAGCATGCCATCTCGACGGTCGTGCCGGCGCGCCCGGTGAATTTCCACCCGGACGCGGAAGCTTCGTCCTAACCTATCGCCGCGGCCGGCATCCGGTCGCCGCGTGCGACCGATGCCAGCCGCCAAATCTTGACACCCGATAATTTGATCAACGCAGCGCTCGTCGGCATCGATTTCGGCAAGACCGATTTCGAAGCCAGTCTCGAAGAACTCAGTCTTCTCGCATCCAGCGCGGGTGCGCATCCCGCCGTCACCCTGACCGGCCGCCGGTCCAGTCCCGATGCCGCGATGTTCGTCGGCAGCGGCAAAGCCGAGGAATTGCGGCTTGCCTGCGAAGCCAACGACGTCGAAATCGTCATCTTCAACCACGCCCTTGCGCCAGCCCAGCAACGCAATCTGGAGCGCGCGCTTAACAGGCGGGTGGTCGACCGCACGAGTCTCATCCTCGACATCTTCGCGCAGCGCGCGCGCAGCCACGAAGGCAAGCTGCAGGTCGAACTCGCGCAGCTGCAATACCTGTCGACCCGGCTGATCCGCGCGTGGACCCACCTCGAGCGGCAAAAGGGCGGTATCGGCCTGCGCGGCCCTGGCGAAACGCAGCTCGAAACCGACCGCCGGCTGATCGGCGAACGCATCAAGATGCTGAAGGCGCGGCTCGATCGGCTGCGCCGGCAGCATCACACGCAGCGCCGCCAGCGCGCGCGCAGCGGCATGATGTCGGTGTCGCTCGTCGGCTACACGAACGCGGGCAAATCGACGCTCTTCAATGCGCTGACGAAAGCGCAGGCCTATGCGGCCGACCAGCTGTTCGCGACGCTCGATACGACGTCGCGGCGCGTGTACCTCGGCGACGACGTCGGTCAGATCGTCGTGTCGGACACGGTCGGTTTCATTCGCGAACTGCCGCACCAGCTCGTGGCAGCTTTCCGGGCAACGCTCGAGGAAACGATCCACGCGGACCTGCTGCTGCACGTCGTCGATGCGTCGAGCGCGGTGCGTCTCGAGCAGATCGAACAGGTCAACGGCGTGCTGCACGAGATCGGCGCGGACACGGTCCGGCAGATTCTGGTGTTCAACAAGATCGACAACGTGCCCGAGCTGGCAGCCCGTGGCGACGCGGTCGAGCGGGACGAGTATGGTAATATTTCGCGCGTCTTTTTGAGCGCGCGCACCGGTCAGGGTCTGGACGCGCTGCGCGCCGCCATCGCCGAGATCGCTTCCGCGGAACACCTTTCGGGCGCGATGCCGTTCGACGGCACGCCCGCAGAATCACACGAAGACCACACGCTTTCCGAACACGGGCGCTAACCGGTCCCGGCCGGTTCGCCGGCGTCCAATCTGGTGAACAAACTCTGGTGAACGAATACAACGAGCGGAGTAACGGGCGGCGGATGCGCGCCTTGCTGTCGATCAACGATCCCCGCTGGGGACGTGGCGAAGGCAATGGCGGGACCCAGCCCCGCGCGAACGAATCGAAGCGCCCCCCAGGCGGAGACGGCGAGGGCCCACCCGATCTCGATGAAATGTGGCGCAACTTCAACCGGCGCCTGAGCGGCCTGTTCGGCGGCAAGGGCGGCAACGGTTTCCGTCCGGACAACGGCCGCGCGGCACGGGTCGGCGTCGGCATCGTGATCGGCGTGCTCGCCGCGGTCTACGCGGGCAGCGGCCTGTTCGTCGTGCAGGAAGGCCAGACGGGCGTCGTACTGCGGCTCGGCCGCGTTGCCGACACCGTCGGCCAGGGCGTGCACTGGCGCGCGCCGTATCCGTTCGGATCGCATGAAATCGTCGACACGTCGCAGGTCCGTTCGATCGAGGTGGGCCGCAACAACGTCGTGCGTCTCGCGAACGTCAAGGAGGCGTCGATGCTCACGCGCGACGCCGACATCGTCGACGTGCGCTTTTCCGTCCAGTACCGGATCCGCTCGGCCACCGACTACCTGTTCCGCAGCGTCGATCCCGAGCGCAGCGTGTCGCAGGCCGCGCAGGCCGCAGTGCGTGCGATCGTCGGCACGCGCAGTGCGACGGACATCCTGAGCCAGGATCGCGACGCGCTGCGTCAGCAGCTGACCGAAGCGATCCAGCGTGATCTCGACCGCTACCAGACGGGCCTCGAGGTAACCGGCGTGACGATGCAGAGCATCGCCGCACCGGAGCAGACGCAGGCTGCCTACGCCGAAGTGGCGAAGGCGCGGGATGAGCGCGAAGCGGCGAAGCGTGTCGCGCAGGCGTATGCGAACGACCTGCTGCCGAAGGCGCAGGGCGATGCCGCGAAGCTTGTCGACGACGCGAAAGCGTATGCGGATCGCGTCGTCACGCAGGCCGAAGGCGACGCAGAGCGGTTCAAGCAGGTCTATGCGCAGTATTCGAAGGCGCCGGCCGTGATCCGCGAACGGATGTACCTGGAGACCATGCAGGAAATCTATTCGAATTCGACGAAGGTCTTCGTCGGCAGCAAGGGCGGCAACAACGTGCTGTACCTCCCGCTCGACAAGCTGGTCGAGCAGGGCCGTCAGGGCGCGGCGAACGCCGCGCCGGCGGCCGGCGCATCCGCGGCTGATGCCGCTTCCGCCGCGGCTGCAAGCCCGGCGCCCGCGGCCGTTGCGCCTGCGAGCGCGGCGGCGGCCGCACCGGCGCCCGGCAGCGATGTGCTGCGATCGCGCGAGGCGTTCCGCAGCCGGTCGCGCGAAGACGATCTGAAGTAACGGGGAGCGCGTGTCATGAATCGAATCATTGCGCTTGTCGTCGCGATCGTGATCGCCGCGTTTGCCGCGTCCTCGACCGTGCTGACCGTCGATCCGCGCCACATGGCCGTGTTGTCCGGCCGTTCGGGCGCGGAGCCGTCGCTGGCCGGTCCGGGCGTCCATTTCAAGCTGCCGCCGCCGTTGCAGACGGCGACGCTGGTCGACACCCGCCTGCAGACGCTCGAGTCGGCCGATCCGTTGCAGTTCGCGACCGCCGACAAGCACGACCTGCTCGTCGGCTACGCGGTCAAGTACCGGATTGCCGATCCGATGAAGTATTTCGTCACGACGGGCGGCGAGCCGTCCGAGGCGGCCGACCGGCTGACCGCCGCGATGAAGGCGGCGCTGGGCGACGCGGTCGGCCAGCACGCGCTCGACGATGCGATCGGCGGGCAGCGCGTGATCGCCGATGCGGCCCGCGGCGCGCTGCAGGCAAAGGCGTCCGCGTTCGGCGTCGACGTGGTCGACGTGCAGCTCACGCGTGTCGATCTGCCTGCTGCGCAGGCCGATGCCGCATATCAGCGGATGATCGCGGCGCTGCATGGCCAGGCCGAGCAGGTTCGCGCCGAAGGTGCGGCGGACGTCGAGCAGATCAAGGCCGACGCGGAGCGCGAGCAGCAGGCCGTGCTCGCGAATGCATACAAGTCCGCCCAGACGATCAAGGGCGAGGGCGATGCGAAGGCCGCGACGATCGCCGCCGACGCATTCGGCCGCGATCCGCAGTTCTACCAGTTCTACGCGAGCCTGCAGGCCTACCGGAACACCTTCAAGCGCAACGACATCATCGTCGTCGATCCCGACAGCGAGTTCTTCCGCTTCATGCGCAGCCCGACCGGCGGTACCGCACCGGCGGCGTCCGCTCCCCGCAAACACTGACCTTGGGGCGCCGCATCGCGCGGCGCCGTCGCTCGCATGGACCTGGCTGGCTCGTTGTTGCTCGCAGTTGCGCTGATGCTGATCATCGAGGGTGCGTTCCCCTTCGTTTTTCCCGTCGCCTGGCGGGACACGTTTCGTAGAATAGCGGAGCGGCCGCCGCATCATATCCGGATCGGCGGGCTGATCGTGATGGTGCTCGGGCTCACGCTGCTGCTGCTCGCCACCTGATCCGGACGGCGTACCGGCCCGTCCGCTTCCACTCGAATCCGATTCAACCCGCGGTGCGCGTGTCGCGCACCATGTTTCCTGTCGTAGGACCGTAACGATGTCGACCTGGTTACTTCCCGAGAATATCGCCGACGTATTGCCGTCGGAAGCGCGCAAGATCGAGGAGCTGCGCCGCAGGCTGCTCGACCGCTTCCGTTCGTACGGCTACGAAATGGTGATGCCGCCGCTGCTCGAATACCTCGAGTCGCTGCTGACGAGCGGCGGCAACGATCTGCGCCTGCGCACCTTCAAGCTCGTCGATCAGCTGTCGGGGCGCACGCTCGGCCTGCGCGCGGACATCACGCCGCAGGTCGCCCGCATCGACGCGCACCTGCTGAACCGCCAGGGCGTGACGCGCCTCTGCTACGCGGGCAACGTGCTGCATACGCGTCCGCGCGGCCTGCATGCGACGCGCGAGCAGATCCAGATCGGTGCGGAGATCTACGGACACGCGGGCCTCGAAGCCGATCTCGAGATCCAGCAGCTGATGCTCGACGCGCTCCACCTGACCGGCCTGTCGAAGATCCGTCTCGATCTGTGCCACGCCGGCGTGCTCGCGGCGCTGTTTGCGCGCGACGCGCAGGCGGCCGAGCGCGGCGAGGCGCTCTACGATGCGCTGGCGGGCAAGGACGTGCCGTTGCTGAACGAGCTGACCGACGATCTCGGCGCCGACACGCGCGCCGCGCTGCGCGCGCTGCCGCACCTGTACGGCGATGCGAGCGTGCTCGACGAGGCGCGCGCGAAGCTGCCGGCGCTGCCGGAAATCACCCGCGCGCTCGACGATCTCGCGCAGCTCGCGGCGCAAGTGAAGGACGCCGAAGTGGCGATCGACCTGGCCGACCTGCGCGGCTATGCGTACCACAGCGGCGCGATGTTCTCGGCGTACGTCGACGGCGTGCCGAACGCGGTTGCCCGCGGCGGCCGTTACGACCACGTGGGGCAGGCGTACGGCCGCGCGCGTCCGGCGACCGGCTTCTCGCTCGACCTGCGCGAAATCGCGCGGATCTCGCCCGTCGAGGCGCGCGGCACCGCGATCCTCGCGCCGTGGGCGCAGGACGACGCGCTGCGCGCAGCCGTCGCCGCGTTGCGCGACGCCGGCGAGGTCGTGATCCAGGCGCTGCCGGGGCACGACCATGTGCTCGACGAGTTCGCGTGCGACCGCTCGCTCGTCGAGCGCAGCGGCGCATGGGTGGTCGAACCCCGTTAAAAGGCGTTCGCGGGCCGTGGTTTGGCGTCCATATCGTTGAAGCGAAACGGAAAAATTCGGAATCGCCCGCGAACATAGGTAGAATACGTTTTTAACCAGCTAACGAATCAACATGTCTGCCAGCGCAGTGAATGTGACTCCCGGGCGCAATGTCGTCGTCGTGGGGACTCAATGGGGTGATGAAGGCAAAGGCAAGATCGTCGACTGGCTGACGGACCACGCTCAAGGCGTCGTGCGTTTCCAGGGCGGCCACAACGCCGGCCACACCCTCATCATCGGCGGCAAGAAGACCATCTTGCGCCTCATCCCGTCGGGCATCATGCGTGAAGGCGTCGCCTGCTACATCGGCAACGGCGTCGTCCTGTCTCCCGAGGCACTGTTCAAGGAAATCGGCGAACTCGAAGAGGCCGGCCTGAACGTGCGCGAGCGTCTGTTCATTTCCGAAGCGACCACGCTGATCCTGCCGTATCACATCGCGATCGATCAGGCGCGTGAAGCGCGCAAGGGCGCGGGCAAGATCGGCACGACCGGCCGCGGCATCGGCCCGGCCTACGAAGACAAGGTCGGCCGCCGCGCGCTGCGCGTGCAGGACCTGTTCGACGCCAAGACCTTCGCCGATCGCCTGCGCGAAAACCTCGACTTCCACAACTTCGTGCTGACCCAGTACCTGGGCGGTGCGGCGGTCGACTTCCAGGCCACGCTCGACACGATGCTCGGCTATGCAGACCGCCTGAAGCCGATGGTGGCCGACGTGTCGCGCCGCCTGTACGACGCGAACAACGCGGGCGAGAACCTGCTGTTCGAAGGCGCGCAAGGCACGCTGCTCGATATCGATCACGGTACCTATCCGTTCGTCACGTCGAGCAACTGCGTTGCGGGTGCGGCGGCGGCTGGCGCGGGCGTCGGCCCGCAGAAGCTCAACTACATCCTCGGCATCACGAAGGCGTATTGCACGCGTGTCGGTTCGGGCCCGTTCCCGAGCGAGCTGTACGATGCGGACAACCCGAAGCGCCAGGACCAGATCGGCATCACGCTCGCGAACGTCGGCAAGGAATTCGGTTCGGTCACGGGCCGTCCGCGCCGCACCGGCTGGCTCGATGCCGCTGCGCTGCGCCGTTCGATCCAGATCAACGGCGTGTCGGGCCTGTGCATGACGAAGCTCGACGTGCTCGACGGCCTCGACGAGGTCAAGCTGTGCGTCGGCTACAAGATCGACGGCAACGATGCGGACATCCTGCCGCGCGGCGCGGCCGATGTCGCACGCTGCGAGCCCGTGTACGAGACGTTCGCCGGCTGGAAGGAAAGCACCGTCGGCATCAATTCGTGGGATGCGCTCCCGGCGAATGCCCGTGCGTACCTGACCCGCGTTCAGGAAGTGGCCGGCGTGCCGATCGACATGGTGTCGACCGGTCCGGATCGCGACGAGACGATTCTGCTCCGCCATCCGTTCAAGGTGTAACGCTTGATGACGCAGCAAATTACGACTTCGCTTGTCATGTCCGATCCGCGCAACGACGACAAGAACCTCTGGGTGGGTTGGGACGAGTACCACCGCCTGATCGAGCTGCTCGCACTCCAGGTGCATGAATCGGGCTGGAAGTTCGACCAGATCCTGTGTCTCGCACGCGGCGGTTTGCGCGTTGGCGACCAGTTGTCGCGCATCTACGACGTGCCGCTCGCGATCCTCGCGACCAGCTCGTATCGGGAAGCGGCCGGCCGCGAGCAGGGCGATCTCGACATCGCGCAGTACATCACGATGACGCGCGGCCACCTCGCGGGCAACGTGCTGCTGGTCGACGACCTCGTCGATTCCGGCGTCACGCTCGCGCGCGTGCAGGAGCACCTGAAGGAGCGCTATCCGGCCGTCACGGCCGTGCGCTCGGCGGTGCTCTGGTACAAGGGTTGCTCGAAAGTGAAGCCGGACTATCACGTGCAGTTTCTGCCGACGAATCCGTGGATCCATCAGCCGTTCGAAGAGTGGGACACGGTTCGCCCGCACAATCTCGAGGCCTGGATCAAGCGCGGCAACGCGCAGCGTAATGGCGGCGGCGCATAAGCGCCTGTCTGCCGATCGCTGGAGACCCTTTCACGGCGCCGCTTGCGGCGCCGTTTTTTATGGGTGGGCCGCGGCCGAGGGTAGGCAGATACCGCTGCCGCGGCTATGATGGCAGCCCTGCCACAGCTCGCGCCGCGTTGCATGCGCGGTGTGGGTCACGTGGCTTCGCGGCAACAGGACAGGGCGGCGTTTCCGGCATGTGTGGGTAGAATAGCGCTCGTTTTGTCCGAATCGGACCCGATTATTTCGCTTCATATGAACGACACGACCCACGCGCCCAACGCGATCCACGCGCCGCACTCAACGACGCAACAACATTCGATGCAGGCACTCGCGATCGCTGCCATCGGCGTGGTGTTCGGCGACATCGGCACGAGTCCGCTGTATTCGCTGAAGGAGGCATTCAGCCCCGCGCATGGCATTCCGCTCACGGAAGGCTCGATCCTCGGCGTGATCTCGCTGCTCTTCTGGGCCATCATCCTGGTGGTCGGCATCAAGTACCTGCTGTTCGTGATGCGCGCCGACAACAACGGCGAAGGCGGCGTGCTGGCGCTGATGGCGCTGTCGCTGCGGCCGCTCGACTCGAAGACCCGCGTCGCGGGCGCGCTGATGGCGCTCGGGATCTTCGGCGCGTGCATGTTCTACGGCGACGCGGTGATCACGCCGGCGATCTCGGTGATGTCGGCGGTCGAAGGTCTCGAGATCGCGACCCCGCATCTGTCGCATCTCGTGCTGCCGATCACGATCGTGATCCTTATCGCGCTGTTCTGGATCCAGCGTCACGGCACCGCGACGGTCGGCAAGCTGTTCGGCCCGATCATGGTGCTGTGGTTCGTCGTGATCGCGGCGCTCGGCGTGTACCACATCGTGCGCGTGCCGGGCATCATCGCGGCGATCAACCCGTATTACGCGGTGTCGTTCATGTCGGCGCACCTGCTGCAGGCCTACGTCGTGCTCGGTTCCGTCGTGCTGGTGCTGACCGGCGCGGAAGCACTCTACGCGGACATGGGGCATTTCGGTGCGAAGCCGATCCGCCTCGCCGCCTACGGGCTCGTGATGCCGTCGCTCGTGCTCAACTATTTCGGGCAGGGTGCGCTGCTGATCCAGGATCCGAAGGCGATCGAGAACCCGTTCTTCCTGCTGGCGCCCGACTGGGGGCTGCTGCCGCTCGTCGTGCTGTCGACGGTCGCGACCGTGATCGCGTCGCAGGCGGTGATTTCCGGCGCCTATTCGCTGACGTCGCAGGCGATCCAGCTCGGCTACGTGCCGCGCATGAAAGTGTTGCATACGTCCGAACTGGCGATCGGCCAGATCTACGTGCCGGTCGTGAACTGGCTGCTGCTGTTCGTGATCCTCTGCATCGTGATCGGCTTCAAGAGCTCGGACAACCTGGCGGCGGCCTACGGCATCGCAGTGACCGCGACGATGGTGATCACGACCGTGCTCGCGGCCGTCGTGATGGTGAAGGTGTGGAACTGGAACAAGCTGCTGGTCGGCGCAATCATTACCGTGTTCCTCGCGGTCGACCTCGGCTTCTTCGGCGCGAACCTGCTGAAGGTCGCGCAGGGCGGCTGGCTGCCGCTCGGCATCGGTGCGCTGCTGTTCTTCCTGCTGATGACCTGGTACAAGGGGCGCCACATCGTCAAGGAGCGCACGGCGGCCGACGGTATTCCGCTCGACCCCTTCCTGCAGGGGCTGCTCGCGCATCCGCCGCACCGCGTGTCGGGCACCGCGATCTACCTGACCGGCAACGACAAGCTCGTGCCCGTCAGCCTGCTGCACAACCTGAAGCACAACAAGGTGCTGCACGAGCGGACCATCTTCCTCACGTTCGTCACGCGCGACATCCCGTACGTGCGCGACGACAAGCGGCTGAGTTCGCGCGATGCGGGCGGCGGCCTGTACGTCGTGAAGGCGGAATACGGTTTCAACGAAACGCCCGATGTAAAGGCGGTACTGGAAGAATTCGGCCGCACGCACGACATGACGTTCGAGCTGATGGATACGTCGTTCTTCCTCGCGCGCGAAACGGTCGTGCCGACGCAATTGCCGGGCATGTCGATCTGGCGTGAGCGCGTGTTCGCGTGGATGCACCAGAACGCCGCGAAGCCGACCGACTTCTTCGCGATTCCGGCGAACCGCGTGGTCGAGCTCGGCACGAAGATCGAAATCTGACGCGACGGCGGGGCGAGCGTCCCGCCCGCCGCCGGAACGAAAAAAAGCCCGCCGTCAGGC
>NZ_JBSAXD010000046.1:0-54199 GCF_053427715.1 Burkholderia sp. MR1-5-21 | reverse complement strand
CACGCACGCGCAGACCACCGCGGCGATGCCGAGACCGATCGTGAGCGTCGCGACGTTGCCGAGCCCGGGGAAGTGGTTCTGCAGCACGCTGATCGCCGACAGCGCGACCATTGCGCCGATCATCAGCACATCGCCGTGCGCGAAGTTGATGATGCCCAGAATGCCGTACACCATCGTGTAACCCAACGCGATGATGGCGTACACACTGCCGAGCACCAGCCCGTTGAGGATCTGCTGGACGAAGATATCCATTTAAAGCTCCTTGGCCCGTGCTGCCGGATGAGGCTGCGCCCCGCGGGTAAGCGAGGAATCACGTCGTCTCGGCGACACTGCGGGTACTAAAAAAGACCGGTAAGGGTGGATCGTCCCGGCGTGCGCCGCCCGGCCTGTACGGCCGGACCTGCCGCCGGAGCGGATACAAAAACGGCACCGCACTGTTCCGGTGCCGTCACGAGTCCCGTCGCTACATCGTCACGACATCGAGGACGGTTTTCTTTGCCTCCTTGAAGTCGTAGAGCGAAATCGCGCTCTCTTTCAAATCGCCGTTCGGCGTGAATGCGATGTGACCGATCACCCCGCGGTAATCGGTCGACGGCATCGCAGCCAGCACCTTGGACGCGTCAATCGAGTTCGCGCGCTTCATTGCGTCGACGTTCACGTAGACGGCGTCATACGTGAGCGGCGCATGGATCTGCACCGGCGTGTTGAAACGGTCCTCGTGCTGCTGCTCGAAGTCCGCCTCGTTGTCCATCCGCGACAGGGCGAGCCCCGCCTCCGAACAGATCAGGTTCCGCACCGCGTTGCCCGCGAGCTCGACCACCTTGTCGGTACACACGCCGTCGCCGCCAAGGATTCTTGCCTCGATGCCGAGCGCCTGCGTCTGCTTCGCAAACGGGCCGCCCGTTGCGTCCATGCCGCCGTACGTGATCACGTCGGGATGGTCGCTCTTGTTCTTCGTCAGGGTTGCGTTGAAATCCGTCGCGCGATCGCCGGTCGCTTCGCGCGCGACGATCTGTCCGCCCGCTGCCTGGACGGTCTTCGCGATAGGGTCGGGGTTGGTCGAGGACGGTGAAATCTGCACGATGCCTGCGTCGCTGTAATTTTTCGACGCCGGGATCGACGCCCCCGAATCAAGGCGCCCCGCCACTGCCACAACCCGGTCGTCGACCAGCTTCTGAGCAACTAGCGTGCCTGCCTTCGGATCGGCGGCATTGTCCTCGGCGACCCGTTCCAGCCGCACCGGATGCGCGTCGATCGTCAGGCCATGCGCGTTGATTTCCTCGATCGCCAAACGTGCCCCGTTTTCATTGTCCTTGCCGAGATGCGCAATGCTCCCCGTCAGCGGGGCGGCATGGCCGATTTTGACGACGCGCACGTCGCTGGCCGGCGGTGGCGCGGACACCGCAGCCTCCATGCCCGCCCCGTCGTCGCTCTTTTTGCTGCAGGCGGCAAGCATTGCAACCGCTGCGGCGACGGACACGGCGTAAGCCAACTTCACATGCATTAAAAGGTCTCCCGCGCCTTGCCAAAACCCGATTTCACGACCGCTCAGGCCTGAAAACGGGCGCATTGTAACTCCATTTATAGGACGCCAATATTCCTGATTCGATGGGGTTTTCCTGCATTGCAACCAATTTTGAGAGACGACCTCGATCGCGGATAGCAACCCGGTTGCACCGTCATTTGGAAGATTGGTTGCGATTGCAATCACGAGGGGCAAAAAAAAGCGCGCCCTGGGGCGCGCTTCGGTGTACCGCGAGTGGTATCCGGGTCAGTCGGCGGGAGACAGGTTCAGGCCGCGCGGCAACGGGAACGACACGTTCTCCTCGATGCCCTCGAGCGCGCGGACATTGCGCACGCCGAGTTCGCGCAGGCGCGCGATCACCGCCTGTGCGAGCACCTCGGGCGCCGACGCGCCGGCCGTCACGCCGATGCGGCGCTTGCCGGCGACCCATGCGGGATCGATCTGCTCGGGCGCGTCGACCATGTACGCGGCGACGCCGCGCTTCTCGGCCACCTCTCGCAGGCGGCTCGAATTCGAGCTGTTCGGACTCCCGACGACGATCACGACATCGCACTGCGGCGTCATGAACTTCACCGCGTCCTGGCGGTTCTGTGTCGCGTAGCAGATGTCCTGCTTCTTCGGCTCGCGGATCTTCGGGTACTTCGCCTTCAGCGCGGCGATGATTTCAGCCGCGTCGTCGACCGACAGCGTCGTCTGCGTAACGAGCGCGATGCGCTCCGGATCGGCGAGCGCGAGCTTCTGCACATCCTCGACGCTCTCGACGAGATGCATGCCGCGTTCGACCTGCCCCATCGTCCCCTCGACTTCCGGGTGCCCCTTGTGCCCGATCATCACGATGTCGACACCATCCTGGCGCATCTTTGCCACTTCGACGTGCACCTTCGTGACGAGCGGACACGTCGCATCATAGATGCGCAGGCCACGCACGCCGGCCTCGTCGCGCACGGCCTTCGACACGCCGTGCGCGCTGAAGATCACGGTGTTGCCGGCCGGCACTTCCTCGAGCTCCTCGACGAAGATTGCGCCCTTCTTCTTCAGATCCTCGACCACGTACTTGTTGTGAACGATCTCGTGGCGCACGTAGATCGGCGCGCCATGCATCGCGATCGCGCGCTCGACGATCTCGATCGCGCGATCGACGCCCGCGCAGAAGCCGCGCGGCTGCGCCAGCAGGATTTCGGCGTCGGCTGCGACAGTCTGTCCGGACAGCGTATCGGTGGTGCTCATGATTACAGGATCCCGATGATTTTCACTTCGAACGTGAGCGCTTGGCCCGCGAGCGGATGATTGAAGTCGAACAACGCGGAGGTCTCGCCGATTTCCTTCAGCACCCCTGCATATCGGCCGCCGTCCGGCGCGTTGAACTCGATCAGGTCGCCCGGCGTGAAATCGTCGCCGACCATCCCGTTTTCGCGCAGCGTCGAGAGCGTCACGCGCTGGAGCATGTCGGGATTTCGGGGCCCGAACGCCTGCTCGGGCGCTAGCTGAAAAGTCGAATGGTCACCCACCCGGAGCCCGACGAGAATCTGTTCCAGCGAGGGCGCCAGCTGTCCCGCGCCGAGCAGCAGCGTGGCGGGTTTGTCGGAGAAGGTGTTGACGATGTCGGCGCCGTCGGCGAGGGCCAACCGGTAGTGCAGCGTGACGTGCGAACCGGGCTTCACTTCGGATAGATCGATAAGGCTCATGAATGACTCGTTCAGTCGGCGCCCGTAACGGCCGGAAGGCCCAGCGCAAAACTCGTATTGTAAGTCACCTGCGCGCGCAAGGCGGAAAGTGCGACGACGGCGCGCAGGCCGGCCTGCCGCAATGGAGCATCAACGATGACGCAACAATTATTGTCTTTTCCCGAATGCCGGGACGACCCCGGGCCTGTGCCCGTGTCCGTCCCGCCCGTTCGGCGCAAGCGCTACGCCCCGCGCACCAAGGAAACCGGGCTGCCGCGCGAACGGCTGCTCACGCGCGGACCCGCCGCGCTGTCCGACGACGAGCTGATCGCGCTGCTGCTCGGCACCGGCGTGCCCGGCCACAACGTGTTCGACAACGCCCGCGCGCTGCTCGCGCAGTTCGGCAACTCGCTGCGCGGGCTGCTCGATGCGACACCGGACGATTTCCGCGGCCGCCCCGGCATCGGCGATGCCCGCATCGCGCTGCTCTCCGCGGTCGCCGAGCTCGGGCGGCGCGCGCTCGCCGAGAAGGCGCGCGAGCGGCTGCTGATCGATTCGCCCGGCGCGGTCGAGGATTTTCTGCGGCTCAAGATCGGCACACGTCCCTATGAAGTGTTCGTCACGCTGTATCTCGACGCTCGCCATCACCTGATCGACATCGAGGAAAGCGCGCGCGGCTCGCTCACGCGGATGGCCGTCTACCCGCGCGAGATCGTGCGTCGCGCGCTGTCGCTGAACGCCGCCGCGCTGATCGTCGCGCACAACCACCCGTCCGGCGCCGTGCAGCCGAGCGCGGAAGACCGGCGCCTGACCCGCGTGCTGCGCGATGCGCTCGCGCTGATCGACGTGCGGCTGCTTGACCACATCGTCGTCGGCACGAGTGACACATTCTCGTTCGCGGGCGCCGGTTGGCTGTAGACTGTGCACCCCGGCGAACCGTCCGGGCCCGATGCAACGGTGAAGCGAAATTGCGTTTGATTTTTCTGAGCTTTTTCTGCTAGAATCGCCGTCTGTCTTTTTTCCAACCAGTTCTAGCCATCGAAGGGCCTTGTCTGTTAAGGGCTTGGGCGTTCTGAGTGCAGCTATGGATCACGTGGCTGCTCGATGAGAACCTTCACCGGCGATCGAACCCCGAATTTAGCGTATTAGGAGTGCTCTCATGGCACGCGTATGCCAAGTAACTGGGAAAGCGCCGATGAGCGGCAACAACGTTTCCCACGCCAACAACAAGACGAAGCGTCGCTTCCTGCCGAACCTGCAAAACCGCCGGTTCTGGGTGGAAAGCGAAAACCGTTGGGTGCGCCTGCGTGTTTCGAACGCCGGCCTGCGCCTGATCGACAAGAACGGCATCGATTCCGTGCTCGCTGACCTGCGCGCACGCGGCGAAGCCTAAGCCCAAGGAGCACAATCATGGCAAAAGGCGCACGCGACAAGATCAAGCTCGAGTCGACCGCTGGCACGGGTCACTTCTACACGACCACGAAGAACAAGCGCAACATGCCGGAAAAGATGGCGATCATGAAGTTCGATCCCGTCGCCCGCAAGCATGTTGAGTACAAGGAAACCAAGATCAAGTAATCTCCTGGTTCCTGCCAGCCTGACGACGACCAGAAAGCCCCGCAATCGCGGGGCTTTTTGTTTTGGCGCGCACGCTCGAGCCCGACGCGGTATGCTCTCCCCTTTCCGCGGTTTTGCCGCCGGAACACACAAGATCAAGAGTGCAATGACGGAGATGCAGCAATGAAATTCGACGTGGCGATCGTCGGCAGTGGCCTGGCAGGCCTGTCGGTCGCGCTCAATCTGGCCAGCACGCGGCGCGTCGCGCTGATTGCAAAGCGTTCGATGATGGAGGGCGCGAGCGACAACGCGCAAGGCGGCATCGCCGCGGTGCTCGACTCCGCGGACAGCATCGAGAACCATGTCGACGACACGCTGGTCGCCGGCGGCGGCCTGTGCGACGAGGGCGCGACCCGCTACATCGTCGAGCACGGCCGCGAAGCGATCGAATGGCTGATCTCGCAGGGCGTGCCGTTCACGAAGGACGATGCCGCCGAGCTCGGCTTTCACCTGACCCGCGAGGGCGGCCACAGCCACCGGCGCATCATCCACGCCGCCGACGCGACCGGCCACGCGGTGCTCGCGACGCTGTCCGAACGCGCGCGCCAGCACCCGAACATCACGTTCTTCGAAAACCACCACGCGATCGACCTGATCACGTCGGACCGGCTCGGCCTGCCCGGCCGCCGCTGCCACGGCCTGTATGCGCTCGACGTCGAGAACGATCGCACGATCACGATCGAGGCGCCGCACACGGTGCTCGCCACCGGCGGCGCAGGCAAGGTCTACCTGTACACGACGAACCCCGACACCGCGACCGGCGACGGTATCGCGATGGCGTGGCGCGCGGGCTGCCGGGTCGCGAACATGGAATTCATCCAGTTCCACCCGACCTGCCTGTTCCATCCGTATGCGAAATCGTTCCTGATTTCCGAAGCCGTGCGCGGCGAAGGCGGCCTGCTGAAGCTGCCGGACGGCACCCGCTTCATGCCGGCGCACGATCCGCGCGCGGAGCTGGCGCCGCGCGACATCGTCGCGCGCGCGATCGACTTCGAGATCAAGAAGCGCGGGATCGACTGCGTATATCTCGATATCAGCCATCAGCCGGAGACGTTCCTGCGCGAGCATTTCCCGATGATCCACGCGCGCTGCCTCGAATTCGGGATCGACATCGCGAAAGAGCCGATCCCGGTCGTGCCGGCCGCGCACTACACGTGCGGCGGCGTCGTCACCGATCTCGCGGGCCGCACCGACCTCGCCGGCCTGTATGCGGTCGGCGAGACGTCGTACACGGGGCTGCACGGCGCGAACCGCCTCGCGAGCAACTCGCTGCTCGAATGCCTCGTGATCGGCCGCGCGGCCGCCGACGCGATCGAAACGGCCGGCTTCGACGCCGAGTCGCCGGGCACGCTGCCCGCGTGGGACGAGAGCCGCGTGTCGGACGCGGACGAGGAAGTCGTCGTCGCGCACAACTGGGACGAATTGCGGCGCCTGATGTGGAACTATGTCGGCATCGTGCGCACGGACAAGCGCCTCGAGCGCGCGCGGCACCGGCTGTCGCTTTTGCGCGACGAGATCCAGGAGTATTACGCGAACTTCCGCGTGACCCGCGACCTGCTCGAGCTGCGCAACCTCGTCGATGTCGCGACGCTGATCGTCAAGAGCGCCCAGTCGCGCCGCGAAAGCCGCGGCCTGCATTTCAGCCGCGACTGGCCGCATGCGCTGCCGAAGGCGTTGCCGAGCGTGCTGATGCCGAAGGCGCGCCGCTGACGCGGCACGCTGCACGGCGCAACGCTATGCAGCGCGCAAGAAGAAAAGCCGTTTGCGCTTACACGCCAACGGCTTTTTTGTCTGCGGATTGCTTCGCGGTGCGATCAGTCGACGATCCGCATCGAATAATCGGTCGCGCGCACGTCCTTCGTCAGCGCACCGATCGAGATCCGGTCGACGCCGGTTTCGGCAATCGCGCGCACCGTATCGAAATTGACGCCGCCCGACACCTCGAGCACCGCTTTGCCGTCCGCCACGCGCACCGCTTCGCGCATCATGTCGAGCGTGAAGTTGTCGAGCAGCACCGACTGCGCGCGGTGCACGAGCGCCGTGCCGAGCTGCGCGAGCGTCTCGACCTCGACCTGCACCGGTACGCCCGCGTTCAGCGCGAACGCCGCGTCGAGCGCCTCGCCGACGCCGCCCGCGGCCGCGATGTGGTTTTCCTTGATCAGGATGCCGTCGTACAGCGCGAGGCGCTGGTTTGCCCCGCCGCCGACCCGCACCGCGTATTTCTGCGCGAGCCGCAGGCCCGGCAGCGTCTTGCGCGTATCGAGAATCTTCGCGCGCGTGCCGTCGATCCGGTCGACATAGCGCCGCGTCGCGGTCGCGACACCCGACAGCAATTGCAGGAAATTGAGCCCGTTGCGCTCGGCGGTCAGCAGCGCGCGGGCCGGCCCCTCGAGTTCGCAGACGGTCGAATCAGCCGTCATACGATCGCCTTCGCGGTAATGCCAGCGCACGTCGATCGCCGGATCGATCCGGCGCATCACCGTATCGAACCATGGCACGCCGCACAGCACGGCTTCTTCGCGCACGATGATGCGCGCACGGCGGCGCTCGTCCGCCGGCACGAGCCGCCCGGTCTGGTCGCCCGAACCGACGTCCTCCGCAATCGCATCGGCGACGTTGCGCGCGAGCGCGTCGTCGAACGCAGCGCCGTATTGCTCGCGAATCGTTTCGTACAGCGGGGATACGGCGCTATTCGTCATGCCGCCCCCACGTTCGCGAACAGTCGCTGGTCGCGCTGCAGGTCGCCGCTCGCCTGCACGCGCTTCTTGTGGGCGGCCGCGAAATCGAGCATCCGGTCGATCGGCAGGCGCGCACGCTCGCCGATCGCGGGATCGATGAAGATTTCGTTGTGGCCGCGCTCGAGCACGTCCGCGAGGTTCGCGAGGCCGTTCATCGCCATCCACGGGCAATGCGCGCAGCTCTTGCAGGTCGCGCTGTTGCCGGCCGTCGGCGCCGCGATGAAGGTCTTGCCGGGCGCGGCCAGCTGCATCTTGTGCAGGATGCCGAGATCGGTCGCGACGATGAAGCGCGTCGCATCGAGCTTGACCGCGGCATCGATCAGCTGCGTCGTCGAGCCGACGACGTCGGCCTGCGCGACGACGTTCTCCGGCGACTCCGGATGGACCAGCACCTTCGCGTCCGGATACTCGGCGCGCAGCAGGTCCAGCTCGATGCCCTTGAATTCGTCGTGCACGAGGCACGAACCCTGCCACAGCAGCATGTCCGCGCCGGTTTTCTTCTGGATGTAGCTGCCGAGATGACGGTCCGGCGCCCAGATGATCTTCTCGCCGCGCGCGTGCAGGTCGGCGATGATCTCGAGGCCGATCGACGACGTGACCATCCAGTCCGCACGCGCCTTCACGGCGGCGCTGGTGTTCGCATAGACGACCACGGTACGGTCCGGGTGCGCATCGCAGAATGCGGAGAACTCGTCGACCGGGCAGCCGAGGTCGAGCGAACAGGTCGCGTCGAGGTCCGGCATCAGGATCCGCTTGTTCGGGCTCAGGATCTTCGCGGTCTCGCCCATGAAGCGCACCCCGGCGACGACGAGCGTCTGCGCGTCGTGGTCGCGGCCGAAGCGGGCCATTTCGAGCGAATCGGCGACGCAGCCGCCGGTTTCGTCAGCGAGCTCCTGCAATTCGGCGTCCACGTAATAGTGCGCGACCAGCACCGCCTTCTCGCGCACAAGCAACGCCTTGATGCGCGCCTTCAGCGCAGCGCGTTCCTCGGGGGACGGCGTCTCGGGCACCTTCGCCCATGCCTGTCCGACGCCGCAGACTGCCCCTGCAGCAACCGGTCGGTCGTACTCGACGGGTTTGATCGTCGATTGCATCTCCATATCTCCTGTGTCGATCAGAGCAAGCACTTCAGCGCTTGCTTTGATCCCTTGCAAAGCTCGACCGGAGTCAGCGCCATCGCGCTTGCTCCGGTTCCGTGCAAAACCCGGTCCCGCTGATCGCCGCCGCAGAAACGGTCGGCCCAAAAGAAAAAACCCCGCCAACGCGGGGTTTGTGACGTCCTGAGATTCTAATCGATTTCGAATCAGGCGTAGCGGCGCAGGCGCGTCGCAAATTCCTGCAACGCCTTGATGCCGCTTTGTTCGGCGCGATGGCACCAATCCTGCAATTGCGCGAGCAGCTGTTCGCGCGACGCGGTCGAACGATCCCAGATCGCGGCCAGTTCCTGGCGCAGCTGGAAGTACGTCTGCAGCTTCTGGCTGTTCGCGAAGATCTCCGGCAGCAGCTTCTTCTTCTGCTCGTCGAGGCCGTCCTCGTCCTTGTGGAACCACTTGCGCGCGCCGCGCATCAGCTGGTACTTGTCGCTCGAACCGAGCTCCTTCAGACGCACGAGCTCCTGGC
Organism: Burkholderia sp. MR1-5-21; assembly: GCF_053427715.1. Classification (NCBI taxonomy): domain Bacteria; kingdom Pseudomonadati; phylum Pseudomonadota; class Betaproteobacteria; order Burkholderiales; family Burkholderiaceae; genus Burkholderia; species Burkholderia sp. MR1-5-21. Next base: position 45,035 of record NZ_JBSAXD010000046.1, on the reverse strand, counting down.
GGTACGCACGCTTGACGGCCTTGCCGTAACGCGCCATCACCTCGTAGCGGTTCGACAGCACGGCCTGCAGCGTTTCCTGGTCGAGCACCGTCTTCGGCTTGTTCAGGCGCGGCGTCGGCGCGACCTTCTTCACCTTCGCGAGACCGAACGCGGACATGATGCGGATGTACATCCAGCCGATGTCGAACTCGTACCACTTGTTCGACAGCTTCGCGGACGTCGCGAACGTGTGGTGGTTGTTGTGCAGTTCCTCGCCGCCGATCACGATGCCCCACGGGAACAGGTTCGTGCTCGCATCGGCCGAGTTGAAGTTGCGGTAGCCCCAGAAGTGGCCGAAGCCGTTGACGACGCCGGCCGCCCAGAACGGGATCCAGGCCATCTGCACGGCCCAAACCGTCAGGCCGATCACGCCGAACAGCGCGACGTCGATCACCATCATCAGGCTGATGCCAAGGATCGGGTACTTCGTGTAGACGTTGCGCTCCATCCAGTCGTTCGGCGTGCCGTGGCTGAACTTGCGCATCGTTTCTTCGTTCTTCGCTTCCGCGCGATACAGCTCGGCGCCCTCGAGGAACACCTTCCAGATGCCGCGCGTCTGCGGGCTGTGCGGATCTTCCTCGGTTTCGCACTTCGCATGGTGCTTGCGGTGGATGGCCGCCCACTGCCCCGTCAGCATGCCGGTCGTCATCCACAGCCAGAAGCGGAAGAAGTGGCTCGCGATCGGGTGCAGCTCCAGCGCGCGGTGCGCCTGGCAGCGATGCAGGTAGACCGTCACGCCGACGATCGTGACGTGCGTGACGGCGAGCGCGAACAGCACGATCTGCCACCACGAAAAGCGCAGGAGCCCGTGGGAAAGAAAGTCGAGCAGGGAATTCAACAAGGCAGTTACCTGTGGTGTGAGCGACGCCGGTCATCCACCGACGTCAGAAAAATGAAAGCATACCGCGTAACAGACAGAAATTTTACTGCAATCGTTCCAAGTCTTTGTAAAAAATGAATATTTCTTGCCTTGGAGCAACGCAGGAAGTCCACCGGCGGACTCCGCGGCGCCGGCGCTCCGCTTCTGGCCGGCATTACATGACGGGGTGCCCGGCCGCGCGGGCGCCGTCTGCCGGCCGCGCGGCGGCGAAGCCGTCCGGCAGGCCGACGACGCGCACTTCGCGCTGCGGGAACGGGATCGAGATCCCGTGCTCGGAAAAGAGCCGCCAGATGTTGCGATTCACCGCCGAGCGCACGCCGGACGTGCCCTTTGCGGAATCCTCGATCCAGAAGCCGAGCTCGAGATCGATGCCGTCCGCGCCGAAATTCACCAGATACGGCGTCGGCGCGGGCTCCGCGAGCACGCGGGGCACGTCTTTCGCCGCGTCGGCGAGCACCGCGAGCGCGCGCTCGACGTCGCTCGTGTACGCGACCTGCACCGCGACCTTCGCGTAGCCGCGCGTCAGGTACGACGACTGGTTCTGCACGACGTCGGTGATCAGCTTCTCATTCGGGATCAGCGTCTCGTTGCCGTCGAGGCCGCGCACGACCGTATAGCGCGTGCGGATCTGCGTGACGACGCCCTGCAGCCCGCCGACGCTGATCGCGTCGCCGAGCCGCAGCGACCGGTCGAGCAGGATGATGAAGCCCGACACGTAGTTGCTGGCGATCTTCTGCAGGCCAAAGCCGAGCCCGACGCCGACCGCGCCACCGAACACGCCGAGCACCGTCACGTCGATGCCGACGAGCGACAGCCCGATCAGCACCGCCGCGAACACGAGCAGCGCGCGCCCGACCCGCGACAGCACGACCTTCAGGTTCGCGTCGAGCGTGCTCGCGCGCGCGAGGCGATCCTCGAGCACCGAGCCGAGCCACATCGCGACCATCAGCGTCACGCAGACCCACAGCGCGCCGGAGATCACCGACAGCAGCGTCAGGTGCGCGTTCGCGACGCGGAACTGCACGCTGTCGAGCCACTGCAGCACGTCGCGCTGGATGCCGAGCACGGTGAGCACCATCGCGGCCCACACGACGATCGACACGAGCTTCTCGACGATGGACAGCCACGCATGCGTGTGGCCGTCGCGTGCGAACACGCGCCGGGCGAAGAAGAACAGCGCGTAGATCAGCGCGATGCCGATCAGCGGCACGAGCGCGAGCGACAGCAGCGAGGTCGACATGAACGGGTCGAACGCGAGCTGCGCGACCGCCACGAGCACGCTGCCGAACAGCGGAAACAGCGCGCGCTTCAGGCTTTGCGCACCGGCGCCGGGCGTGCGCCCGGCGGCCCGGCGGCGCGCGTCGATGCGGGCGTGCACGAAACGCGCGGCCAGCCACGCGAAGCACAGCGCGCCGACCAGGATCGCCGCCTGCCAGATCATCACCGGCTGGTTGAAGTCCTGGATCACCGACGCGAGCCGGCGCGACAGCAGGCGGCTCTGCAGGTTCTGCATCATCCGTGCGGCCCGCCGTTACGCCTGCGCGCGCCGCTCGAGCACGGCGGCGAAGAAGCCGTCGGTCGCGTGACGATGCGGCCACAACGACAGGTAGTCGCCCGTCTCGAGTTCGATGCGCTGGTCGGCCAGCACCTTCTGCGCCGGCACGAGCGCGAATTCCGGATGATCGGCGAGGAACTGCTCGACGATCGCCTCGTTTTCCGCGTCGAGCACGCTGCAGGTCGCGTACACGAGCCGCCCGCCCTTCTTCACGAGACGCGCGGCGCTCGCGAGGATCGACGCCTGCTTCGGCGTGAGTTCATCGATCGACGCGCGCGACTGGCGCCACTTCAGGTCCGGGTTGCGGCGCAGCGTACCGAGGCCGCTGCACGGCGCATCGACGAGCACGCGGTCGATCTTGCCCGCGAGCCGCTTGATCTTCGCGTCGTGCTCGCTGTCGATCAGCACCGGATTCACGTTCGACAGCCCGCTGCGCGCGAGGCGCGGCTTCAGCTTCGCGAGGCGTTTTTCCGACACGTCGAACGCATAGAGGCGCCCGGTCGAACGCATCATCGCGCCGAGCGCGAGCGTCTTGCCGCCCGCCCCCGCGCAGAAATCGACGACCATCTCGCCGCGCCGCGGCGCGACGAGCGAGCACAGCAGCTGGCTGCCCTCGTCCTGCACCTCGATCTGGCCTTCCTCGAACAGCTTCAGGCGCGTGAGCGCCGGCTTGCCGACGACGCGCACGCCGTTCGGCGCGAACGGCGTCGCGCCCGCGTCGATGCCGTTCGCGCGCAGCGCGTCGATCACCTGGTCACGAGTCGACTTCAGCGCGTTCGCGCGCAGGTCGAGCGGCGCCGGGTAGTTCAGCGCCGCCGCGAGCTGCGCGAGCTCTTCGGCATCGAAGCGCGCCGCGAGCGCCTGATGGATCCAGTCCGGCAGGTTCGTGCGGATCCGCACCGGCAGGCTCGCCGGGTCGATCTTCGACACGTGCTCGAGCCACGCGGCCTCGGCGTCCGACACGAACGGCTTCAGCGCGTTGCGGCCCATCGTCTGCATCAGGCCGAGCAGCGTCAGGCGCCGCGCGGGGCTGCCCGTGCCGCTCTCGGCGAGGTGCGCAAACTCCATCTTCCTGCGCAGCACCGCGAACACGGCCTCCGCGATCACGCCGCGCTCCGCGTGCCCGAGCTTCGGGTGCGCGCGGAAGAACCGGCTCGTCGTTGCGTCAGCGGGGCCGGCGAACTTCAGCACCTCGGCCAACAGGGTCTCGGTCTGGCCGATCAGGAATCCGTGCAGCTTCATACGCCCTCGCTCGTCTTGGGTTGCGGTTCATCCGCGAAAATCCAGCGCGCCTCGTCCGGCGCCACCACCGCCCGCCCGTCCTCGAGGCGCAGACGCCCCTCGACGAACCAGCGCACCGCACGCGGATACAGTACGTGCTCGACCGTCAGCACCCGCTGCGCGAGTGCGGCCGCGTCGTCGCCCGCACGCACCGGCACCGCGCCCTGCGCGACGATCGCGCCGCTGTCCAGCTCGGGGATGACGAAATGCACGGTCGCGCCGTGCAGCGCGCAACCGGCGTCCAGCGCCGCCTGGTGCGTATGGATGCCCTTGAAGCTCGGCAGCAGCGACGGGTGGATGTTCAGCATCCGACCCTCAAACCGCTTGACGAATGCGGGCGTGAGAATCCGCATGAAGCCGGCGAGGATCACGAGATCGGGCGCGAAGCGGTCGATCTCGTCGGCAAGCGCCGCATCGAAGCTGTCGCGGCCGTCGAACGACCGGTGGTCGACCACCGCGGTCGCAATCCCGTGCGACGCGGCGAACGCAAGGCCGGCCGCATCGGGCCGGTTGGCGATCACGGCGGCAACCTCGGCGGGCCACCGCTCCTGCGCGCATGCGCGGACGATGGCTTCCATGTTGCTGCCGCGACCGGAAATCAAGATGACGATTTTTTTCATCCGCGAATTTTACCATTCGGCCTCCCGTTTCCCCCCTCCTCAGCCGCCTGCCCGCCCGAACGTTTATAATCTTCTGCTTTGCGGCATCCATCCGCCCATACCCCGACGCTGCTCCCGCTATCGTGAAAGTCTTCCGCGGCCTGCCCAACGCCGAAAGCCGCGCCCCGTGCGCGTTGACGATCGGCAACTTCGACGGTGTCCATCGCGGCCACCAGGCCCTGCTCGCGCGCGTGCGCGCGGCAGCGGACGCGCGCGGCCTGCCCGTCTGCGTGATGACCTTCGAGCCGCACCCGCGGGAATTCTTCAATCCGGCGAGCGCGCCGCCGCGCATCGCGATGCTGCGCGACAAGCTCGAGGCGCTGCGCGAGAACGGCGTCGACCGGGTGGTCGTCGAGCACTTCAACCACACGTTCGCGAGCCAGTCGCCGGAGGCGTTCGTCGAGCGCACGCTCGTGGGCGGGCTGCACACGCGCTGGGTGATGGTCGGCGACGATTTCCGCTACGGCTCGAAGCGCGCGGGCACGTTCGAGTCGCTGAAGGCGGCCGGCGAGCAGTACGGCTTCGAGGTCGAGCAGATGGGCACGGTCGCCGGCGACGACGGCACGCGGATCTCCAGCTCCGGCGTGCGCGCCGCGCTCGCGGCCGGCGATCTCGCGGCGGCCGCGCAGGCGCTCGGCCACGGCTACGCGATCAGCGGCCACGTCACGCACGGGCTGAAGCTCGGCCGCGATCTCGGCTTCCCGACGCTGAACCTGCCGATCGCGCACAAGCGGCCGGCGCTGATGGGCATCTTCGTCGTCCAGGTGCACGGCCTCGCCGACACCCCGCTGCCCGGCGTCGCAAGCCTCGGCCTGCGCCCGACCATCGTCGATTCGGGCCGCGTGCTGCTCGAAGTCCACCTGCTCGACTGGCACGGCGATGCGTACGGCAAGATCGTGCGCGTCGAATTCCTGCAAAAGCTGCGCGACGAGGCGAAATTCGACGATCTCGAAGCGCTGTCGCGCGCGATCGCGCAAGACGTCGCGAACGCGCGCGCGTATTTCGCGGCGCACGGCCATGCGCCCGGCAGCCGCGCGACCGGCTTCTCGACGTCGGCCACCGACCGAATTAGCTGACCCGGCCGGCGGCGCGATGCGCCGCACCCCGGCGCCGCCGCTGCGCGCGCATTCCCGATTCACGACGCACGAGCGTCCCCCGATTTGATAGCGATCTCATCATGAGCAACAAGAAAGCCGATTCGAAACCGCAGGCCAAGTATCCGGTCAACCTGCTCGACACGCCGTTCCCGATGCGCGGCGACCTGCCGAAGCGCGAGCCGCAGTGGGTCAAGGAATGGGAAACGCACGGCATCTACGAGAAGATCCGTGCAGCGAGCAAGGGCCGGCCGAAGTTCATCCTGCACGACGGCCCCCCGTATGCGAACGGCGACATCCACCTCGGCCACGCGGTGAACAAGATCCTGAAGGACATCGTCATCAAGTCGCGCAACATGGCGGGCTTCGACGCGCCGTACGTGCCGGGCTGGGACTGCCACGGGATGCCGATCGAGATCCAGATCGAGAAGCAGTTCGGCAAGTCGCTGCCGGCGGCCGAGGTGATGAGCAAGGCGCGCGCGTACGCGACCGAGCAGATCGAGAAGCAGAAGGTCGGCTTCAAGCGGCTCGGCGTGCTGGGCGACTGGAGCAACCCGTACAAGACGATGAACTTCGTCAACGAGGCCGGGGAAATCCGCGCGCTCGGCAAGATCCTCGAGAAGGGCTACGTGTATCGCGGGCTGAAGCCCGTGAACTGGTGCTTCGATTGCGGCTCGGCGCTCGCCGAGGCGGAAGTCGAGTACAAGGACCGCACCGACCCGACGATCGACGTGATGTTCACGTTCGCGGAGCCGGAAAAGACCGCGCAGGCATTCGGCCTGCCCGCGCTGCCGCGCGCCGACGGCGGCATCGTGATCTGGACCACCACGCCGTGGACGATCCCGGCGAACCAGGCGCTCAACCTCCATCCGGATATCGTCTACGCGCTCGTCGACACCGAGCGCGGCCTGCTGATCATCGCGGAAGAGCGCGTCGCCGCGTGCATGGAAGAGTTCAAGCTGACCGGCCGCGTCGTCGCGACGACGCGCGGCGAGAAGCTCGTCAACCTGCGCTTCAACCACCCGCTCGCCGCGGCCCACCCCGGCTACAAGCGCACGTCGCCCGTCTATCTCGGCGACTACGTGACGACCGACACCGGCACCGGCGTCGTGCACTCGTCGCCCGCGTATGGCGTCGAGGACTTCATCTCGTGCAAGGCGCACGGCATGATGGATTCGGACTTCATCAACCCGGTGATGGGCGACGGCCGTTACATCGAATCGCTGCCGCTGTTCGGCGGCCTGTCGATCTGGGACGCGAACCCGAAGATCGTCGACGCGCTGAACGCCGCGGGCACGCTGCTGCGCAACGAGAAGTACACGCACAGCTACATGCACTGCTGGCGCCACAAGACGCCGATCATCTACCGCGCGACGTCGCAGTGGTTCGCAGGCATGGACGTGACGCCGCACGACGGCGGCGCGACGCTGCGCGACACCGCGCTCGCGGGTGTCGACGCGACCGCGTTCTACCCGTCGTGGGGCAAGCAGCGCCTGCACAGCATGATCGAGAATCGCCCGGACTGGACGCTGTCGCGCCAGCGCCAATGGGGCGTGCCGATGGCGTTCTTCGTCCACAAGGAAACCGGCGAGCTGCATCCGCGCACGCTCGAGCTGCTCGAGGAAGTCGCGAAGCGCGTCGAGCAGTCGGGCATCGAGGCGTGGCAGACGCTCGATCCGCGCGAGCTGATCGGCGACGACGCGAACATGTACGAAAAGAATCGCGACACGCTCGACGTGTGGTTCGACTCGGGCACGACGCACTGGCACGTGCTGCGCGGCTCGCACAAGGACGACCTGCAGTTCCCGGCCGACCTGTACCTGGAAGGCTCGGACCAGCACCGCGGCTGGTTCCATTCGTCGCTCCTGACCGCGTCGATGCTCGACGGCTGCGCGCCGTACAAGGGCCTGCTCACGCACGGCTTCACGGTCGACGGCGAAGGCCGCAAGATGAGCAAGTCGCTCGGCAACGGCATCGATCCGCATGAAGTCGCGAACCGCCTCGGCGCGGAAATCATCCGCCTGTGGATCGCGTCGACCGACTACTCGGGCGAGCTCGCGATCTCCGAAGAGATCCTGAAGCGCGTCACGGAAGGCTATCGCCGGATCCGCAATACGCTGCGCTTCCTGCTCGCGAACCTGTCCGACTTCGACTACGCGCAGCACGCGCTGCCGGTCGGCGAGTGGCTCGAGATCGACCGCTACGCCGTCGCGTTCTCCACGCAGCTGCAGACCGAGCTGCTCGCGCACTACGAGAAGTACGAGTTCCACCCGGTCGTCGCGAAGCTGCAGACGTACTGCTCGGAGGATCTCGGCGGCTTCTACCTCGACGTGCTGAAGGACCGCCTGTATACGAGCGCGCCCGATTCGAAGGCGCGCCGCTCCGCGCAAACGGCGCTCTACCATCTGACGCAGGGCCTGCTGCGCGTGCTCGCGCCGTTCCTGTCGTTCACCGCGGAAGAAGCGTGGAAGGTGTTCCAGCCGGCGAGCGACACGATCTTCACGGAAACGTACTACGCGTATCCTGGCGTCGCCGACGCTGACGCGCTGATCGCGAAGTGGACGCTGTTGCGCGACGTGCGCGGCAACGTCACGAAGGCGCTCGAGGAAGCCCGCACCGCGAACCGCATCGGCTCGTCGCTGCAGGCGGAAGTGACCGTGCATGCGAGCGGCGCGCGCTACGACGCGCTCGCGAGCCTCGCCGACGATCTCAAGTTCGTGCTGATCACGTCGGCGGCCACCGTCGTCAAGGTCGACGACGAAGCGCAGGAAAGCGTCGACGTCGCAGCGTCGACGTGGCAGAAGTGCGAACGCTGCTGGCACTACCGCGACGACGTCGGCGCGCACGCCGATCATCCGACGCTGTGCGGCCGCTGCTTCTCGAACCTGTTTGAAAACGGCGAAACCCGGAGCGCAGCGTAAATATGGCGAAAACCCTGTCGAAATCGACAAGTGGCGCGCTCGCGCCGTGGCTCGGCATTTCGCTGATCGTCATCCTGTTCGACCAGCTGACGAAGATCGCGATCCTGAAGACCTTCGCGTATGGCGCGCAGCATGCGCTGACGTCGTTCTTCAATCTCGTGCTCGTCTACAACCGTGGCGCCGCGTTCGGCTTCCTGTCGACCGCAAGCGGCTGGCAGCGCTGGGCGTTCACCGCGCTCGGCATCGGCGCGACACTGGTGATCTGCTTCCTGCTGAAGCGTCACGGCCAGCAGCGCCTGTTCAGCCTGTCGCTCGCGCTGATCCTCGGCGGCGCGCTCGGCAACGTGATCGACCGGCTCATCTACGGCCACGTGATCGACTTCCTCGATTTCCACGTCGGCGCCTGGCACTTCCCGGCGTTCAACCTCGCCGATTCCGCGATCACGGTCGGCGCGGTGCTGCTGATCTACGACGAACTGCGTCGCGTGCGCGGCACGCGCTAAGCGCGCATACTCTGCGTCGACGGCCGGCCGTGCGCCGGCCGTCTTGATCGACCCCTTCGGAGGCCCGAGTTGGCACACGCAGAACTCGCAGGAAAACATCTCGTCCTCGGCCTGACGGGCGGCATCGCCTGCTACAAGATTGCCGAGCTCACGCGGCTGCTCACCAAGGCCGGCGCGACCGTGCAGGTCGCGATGACGGAAGCCGCCACCCAGTTCATCACGCCCGTCACGATGCAGGCGCTGTCCGGCCGGCCCGTCTACACGAGCCAATGGGACCCGCGCGTCGACAACAACATGGCGCACATCGACCTGTCGCGCGAAGCCGACGCGATCGTGATCGCGCCCGCGTCGACCGACTTCCTCGCGAAGCTCGCGCACGGTTTCGCGGACGACCTGCTGTCGACGCTGTGCGTCGCGCGCGACTGTCCGCTGCTCGTCGTGCCCGCGATGAACCGCCAGATGTGGCAGAACCCGGCCACGCAACGCAACGTCGCGCAGCTGCGCACCGACGGCGTGTCGGTGCTCGGCCCCGATTCGGGCGCGCAGGCGTGCGGCGAAGTCGGCGACGGCCGGATGCTCGAGCCGGAAGCGATCTACGAAGCGATCGTCTCGCACTTCCAGCCGAAGCGGCTTGCGCACCGGCGCGTGCTGATCACCGCCGGCCCGACGTTCGAACCGCTCGACCCCGTGCGCGGGCTCACGAACCGCTCGAGCGGCAAGATGGGCTTCGCGCTCGCACGCGCCGCGCAACAGGCCGGCGCGGAAGTGCATCTGGTCGCCGGCCCGGTCGCGCTCGCGACGCCGTGGGGCGTCTACCGCGAGGACGTGCAGACCGCGCAGCAGATGCACGACGCGGTGATGAATGCGGTGCCCGACGCCGACATCTTCATCGCGGTGGCCGCGGTGGCCGACTGGCGCGTCGCGCAGCCCGCCGAGCACAAGATGAAGAAGACCGCCGACCGCAAGATGCCCGCGCTGACGTTCGTCGAGAACCCGGACATCCTCGCGTCGGTTGCCGCACTGCCCGACCCGCCGTTCTGCGTCGGCTTCGCGGCCGAGAGCGGCGATCTCGACGTGCATGGCGACGAGAAGCGCAAGCGCAAGAACGTGCCGCTGCTCGTCGGCAACCTCGGCCCGCTGACGTTCGGCCGCGACGACAACGAAGTCGTGCTGTTCGAAGCAACCGGCATCACGCGCCTGCCGCGCGCGCCGAAGGACGAACTCGCGCACGTGCTCGTCGAGGAAATCGCAAAGCGCCTGCCCGACAACCGCCTGATCTGACCATACGCGCGGCGGCCTGCCCGCCGCCGCGCTCCATCATTAGCCATTCGACGACTGCATGAAACTCGACCTGAAGATCCTCGACGCGCGCATGCGCGACTACCTGCCCGCCTACGCGACGTCCGGCAGCGCCGGCCTCGACCTGCGCGCATGCCTCGACGCGCCGCTCACGCTGAAGCCGGGCGAGACCGCGCTGGTGCCGACCGGCCTCGCGATCCACCTCGCCGACGCCGGCTATGCGGCGCTGATCCTGCCGCGCTCGGGCCTCGGCCACAAGCACGGCATCGTGCTCGGCAACCTGGTCGGCCTGATCGACTCGGACTACCAGGGCGAGCTGATGATCTCGACGTGGAACCGCGGTCAGACGGAGTTCGTGCTGAACCCGTTCGAACGCCTCGCGCAACTCGTGATCGTGCCGGTCGTGCAGGCGCAGTTCAACATCGTCGGCGATTTCGCCACGAGCGATCGCGGCGAAGGCGGCTTCGGCAGCACCGGCCGTCATTGAACGACAAAAGGGGCGGCGCATGCGCGCCGCCCCTTCTTCGTTCAGCCCTTCTACATCATTATTCGACCGGCTGCGCGATCCGCACGACCGCCGGTGTCGGCTGCCGCCGCTGCGCGATCGTCGCGTAGATGACCAACGCCACCAGCACGCTCAACAGCACCGCCGACGAGCCGATGGTACCGAGTGCGAGGCCGCCCTTCGCGACCGGCTTCGTCAGCAGATCGCCCACGGTCGCGCCGAACGGACGCGTCAGCACGAACGCCGCCCAGAACAGGAATACGCCCGAGATCCGCGTGAAGTAATGCGCGAGCACGATCACGGCGATCAGGCCGCCGATCAGCAGCGCGCCGCCGGCGAAGCCGAGGCCCGAGCTGTCCGCGAGAAAATCGCCGAGCGCGGTGCCGAGCGTGTTCGAGAACAGGATCGCGATCCAGTACAGCATCTCGACCTTGCGCGTGCGGATCTCGTCGACCGACAGCGACTCGCCGGTCAGGCGCCACACCGCGAAGATCGCCAGCAGGATCGCGACGAGGATCGACGAGCCGGCCGCATAGCCGAGGCCGAGCGTGCGATCCATGAAATCGGACATCGTCGTGCCGGCCGTGCTGGTCGCGACGATCACCGCCCAGTAAATCGCCGGGCGATAGCGCGTCGTCTTCAACTGTGCGCCGAGCGTGACGAGGAAGAAACCGAACAGCAGGATCGAGCTCACCGCGTAGCCGACGTTCAGCGTCATCGACAGCAGGTCGCCGCCGGTTTCGCCGAGCGTGGTCGCGCAGATCTTCATGATCCAGAACGCGAGCGTGATTTCGGGCAATTTTTTCATTCGAACCTCATGCAGGAATACGCGGCGACGCGGTCGAGACCGCATCGCCTTGCAGACGGATCGAATGGTAATCAACGCTTCCTTAACGCGTCGTTAACGCGTCCATGGCGTCCTCGATGCGGTGTCGTCATCCGGCATCCCATGCGGGGACGGCGCACGACAAGCGTGTTCGCGCGGGGTCGGAACGCGACCGGGCACCACGCGGGCGGCCGTGCGGCGGCGCCCGAGGCCGCAGCAGCGTGCACCGCGCCGGCCAGCCCAGCCGTCAGCGCGCGTGCCGGCGCCGGTAATGCAGCGCGTACGCGAGCGTGAGCAGCACGACGAACACGACGCCGACCGCCATCGTCATCCGGAACTCGTGCGTGAATGCCGTCGTGACAAGGATCGCGGCGAGCAGGCCGGCGCCGAGCAAGCTGCCGAACGGATGCCACCACATCCGGAACGCGAGCGCCGGGCCGCGGTAATGCCGGCGGAAGCGCAGATGCGTGACGAAGATCATCAGCCACGTGAACAGCGCGCCGAACATCGCGATCGCCATCATCACGGTAAATGCGGTGTCCGGCGACAGCGCGACGAGCACGGCCGCGACCGCGACGCCGCTCGTCGACACCCACAGCGCCGCACGCGGCACGCCGTTCGCGCCGAGCCGGCCGAACAGCGCCGGGGCGAGGCGCGCGCGCGACAGGCTGAACATCATCCGCGTCGTCACGTAGAGCTGGCTGTTCATCGCCGACAGCGCGGCGATCAGCACGACGAAGTTGATCACCCCCGCCGCATACGGCACGCGCGTCGCGGCCATTACCTTCACGAACGGGCTTTCGTCGGTGCCCGCCTGCGTCCACGGCACGATCGCGAGCATCAGCGCGAGCGTCAGCAGGTAGAACAGCACGAGCCGGAACACCGTCGAGCGGAACGCGCGCGTGACCGCGTGCTGCGGATCGCGCGCCTCGCCTGCCGCGATCGCGACGGCTTCGATGCTCATGTAGCTGAAGATCGCGACGATCACCGCGACCCACGTGCCCCACGGCCCCTTCGGCAGGAAGCCGCCGTGCGTGGTGTAGTTCGCGAAGCCGATGCCGGACGCGGCCGGCGCCGACCAGACGATATACGCGCCCAGCACGATGAACACGATGATCGCCGCGATCTTCAGCAGCGAAAACGCATACTCGACCGAACCGTACAGCGTGACGCTCGACAGGTTGACGGCGATCAGCAGCGCCGAGAAGCCGATGACCCAGTACCAGCCCGGCACGGCGGGGAACCAGTACTTCATGAACACCGCGATCGCGCTGATCTCGGTGCCGATCGCGAATACCACCGCGAACCAGTACGCATAGCGCACGAGAAAACCGGCGAGCGGGCCGACGTAATGCTCCGCATACGCGCCGAACGACCCGGCGGTCGGGTGCGCGACGGTCATTTCCGCGAGCGCGCCCATCAGCAGCAGCGCGATCAGCGCGCCGATCGCATACGAGATCATCACGCTCGGGCCGGCGAGCCCGATCGCGAATCCGCTGCCGAGGAACAGCCCCGTGCCGATCGCGCCGCCGATCGCGATCATCGCCATCTGCCCCGACGACAATGCGTGGCGCAGCCCTTGTTCGCGCTCGACGATGCTGTCGAACGTCCGTTGTTGTTGAGTCACCGCTTCCTCACTCCCTGCACCCACGCTGGCGCCGCCGGCGCCAGATAAAACGAAACGGCGCGGAAGACTTCCCGCGCCGTTGGCTTGAAACGAGCAATTATCGCTTATTCGACTTCGACCGCCTCCTCGTTCGGCTTGTGTGGCGGATTCGCCAGCTTGTCGAACGACAGCAGTATCTTGTCGTTTTCGTCGACGTCGACCGTCACGTGACCGCCGTTGACGAGCTTGCCGAACAGCAGCTCGTCGGCCAGCGCGCGGCGGATCGTGTCCTGGATCAGCCGCTGCATCGGCCGCGCGCCCATCAGCGGGTCGAAGCCATGCTTCGCGAGATGCTTGCGCAGCGCGTCGGTGAACAACGCGTCGACCTTCTTCTCGTGGAGCTGGTCCTCGAGCTGGATCAGGAACTTGTCGACCACGCGCATGATGATTTCCTCATCGAGCGAGCGGAAGCTGATGATCGAGTCGAGCCGGTTGCGGAACTCCGGCGTGAACAGGCGCTTGATGTCGGCCATCTCATCGCCGGTTTCGCGGCGCGTCGTGAAGCCGATCGACGCCTTCTGCATCGACTCGGCGCCCGCGTTCGTCGTCATGATGATGATGACGTTGCGGAAATCCGCCTTGCGGCCGTTGTTGTCCGTCAGCGTGCCGTGATCCATCACCTGCAGCAGCACGTTGAAGATGTCCGGATGCGCCTTCTCGATCTCGTCGAGCAGCAGCACGCAGTGCGGCTTCTTCGTGACGGCTTCGGTCAACAGGCCGCCCTGGTCGAACCCGACGTAGCCCGGCGGCGCGCCGATCAGGCGGCTCACCGCGTGGCGCTCCATGTATTCCGACATGTCGAAGCGGATCAGCTCGATGCCGAGCGTGAACGCGAGCTGGCGCGCCACTTCGGTCTTGCCGACGCCGGTCGGGCCGGAGAACAGGAACGCGCCGATCGGCTTGTCCAGCTTGCCGAGGCCCGCGCGCGCCATCTTGATCGATGCCGCGAGCGCGTCGATCGCCGGATCCTGCCCGAACACGACGCTCTTCAGGTCGCGATCGAGCGTCTGCAGCTTGCTGCGGTCGTCCTGCGACACGCTCTGCGCCGGCACGCGCGCGATCTTCGAGATGATTTCCTCGATCTCGCTCTTGCCGATCGTCTTCTTCTGCTTCGACTTCGGCAGGATGCGCTGCGCGGCGCCCGCCTCGTCGATCACGTCGATCGCCTTGTCCGGCAGGTGACGGTCGGTGATGAAGCGCGCCGACAGTTCGGCCGCCGCCGACAGTGCACCCGACGAATACTTGACGCCGTGATGCTCCTCGAAGCGCGACTTCAGCCCGCGCAGGATCGCGACCGTCTGCTCGACGGTCGGCTCGGTCACGTCGACCTTCTGGAAGCGCCGCGACAGCGCCGCATCCTTCTCGAAGATGCCGCGGTACTCGGTGAACGTCGTCGCGCCGATGCACTTGAGCGTGCCCGACGACAGCGCCGGCTTCAGCAGGTTCGACGCATCGAGCGTGCCGCCCGACGCCGCGCCGGCGCCGATCAGCGTATGGATCTCGTCGATGAACAGGATCGCGTGCGGGCGCTCCTTCAGCTCCTTCAGCACCGTCTTCAGGCGCTGCTCGAAATCGCCGCGATACTTGGTGCCTGCGAGCAGCGCGCCCATGTCGAGCGAATACACCTGCGCGTTCGCGAGGATGTCCGGCACTTCGCCGCGCGTGATGCGATACGCGAGGCCTTCGGCGATCGCGGTCTTGCCGACACCGGCTTCGCCGACGAGCAGCGGATTGTTCTTGCGGCGGCGGCACAGCACCTGCACGACGCGCTCGACTTCGGACTCGCGCCCGATCAGCGGATCGATGCGGCCGTCCTTCGCCATCTGGTTCAGGTTCTGCGTGAACTGCGCGAGCGGGGTTTCCTTCTGCGCATTCGCGTCTTCGCTCTCGCTGTTCGCGTCGCTCGCCTTCGCGGCCTCGCCGCTATTCGTCTTCGCGATGCCGTGCGAGATGAAGTTCACGACGTCGAGCCGCGTGACGCCCTGCTGCTGCAGGTAGTACACGGCATGCGAATCCTTCTCGCCGAAGATCGCGACGAGCACGTTCGCGCCCGTGACTTCCTTCTTGCCGTTCGACGTCGACTGGACGTGCATGATCGCGCGCTGGATCACGCGCTGGAAACCGAGCGTCGGTTGCGTATCGACGTCGTCGGTGCCCGGGACGGTGGGCGTATTGTCGTGGATGAAATTGCGCAGGTTCTGACGCAGGTCCTCGATGTTTGCCGCGCACGCGCGCAACACCTCGGCCGCCGTCGGATTATCCAGCAGGGCCAGCAGCAGATGCTCGACCGTTATGAACTCATGGCGCGCCTGGCGTGCTTCCATGAACGCCATGTGCAGGCTGACTTCCAATTCCTGGGCAATCATGCTTCCTCCATCACGCACTGCAGCGGATGCCCGGCCTGCCGCGCATGGGTAACGACTTGCTCAACCTTGGTCGACGCGATGTCCCGCGTATAGACCCCACAAACCCCTCGCCCTTCGCGATGGACCTTCAGCATGATCTGCGTGGCCGTCTCGCGATCCTTCCTGAAATATTCCTGCACGACCATCACGACAAATTCCATCGGCGTGAAGTCGTCATTGAGCAGCACCACCTTGTACATCGAAGGCGGCTTCAGCTTCTGCTGCTTGCGTTCCAGGACGGTACTGTCCTGCTTGTCCGGGATAATCGCCATACACCCATTCTAAACAACTCGGACAGGCCCGCAATCCTGCCATAACCCGACCGACTGGCCGGTGCCCTCCCCGGAACCCCGGAATCACGCGTACTGTCGCGCCATACGAAAGCCGGCTGCGGTGCCGGCTTTCACGCGTGGCGCGGGACACGTTCCGTCACGGAGAATCGCACCGCGACGTCGCGTCCGCATCCAGTATCCCACAAGCCGGGACGGCTCGAACGCGTGTCACTCGAGCCTGGTATATGAGCCGATTATGCGACTTTTCAAGTGCGCGCGCTTGGCCGCATGCTGCAAAGCAAAGCCGGAAAAACCCTGAAAATGGGTTCTTTACAACGTCCCTCTATACGTCTAAAAATTCTCTTGACACTCCAATAAAGAGCGCCAACAATCAAGCTGGCACTTTTTTCAATTTGTCTGAACGGCGAAGCGAGAAGAGAAAGGCCGAGGTGAGCTTGTGAGGGGGGAACGGCTGTATTTTCGGGTCGTTTAGCTTTTCGAGCGTGCTCGTGGTAAGTAGCGACTGTGTGACAGGGGAAGTAGGTATGGCAACTGGTATTGTCAAATGGTTCAATGACGCGAAGGGCTTCGGTTTCATCACTCCCGACGAGGGCGGTGAGGATCTGTTTGCACACTTCTCGGCCATCAACATGCAGGGTTTCAAGACCCTGAAGGAAGGCCAGAAGGTGAGCTTCGAGGTCGTGCAAGGACCGAAAGGCAAGCAAGCTTCGAACATCCAGGCCGCCTGAGGGCAACGGATTTCGGACGAAGGAACCCGGCTCAACGCCGGGTTTCTTTTTTTGCGGTCGACTTTCGATTGGCCGGCCTGTTCGCCTAATCCAGCCGCACTACCGGCGATTGTCGGGCCGCACATGCAAATCGCGCGTGTTCATCCGATACGCCGCTGACGCCGGCGACACATCACACGACCTTCAGCGTACCCATCATGCCGAGATCCTCGTGCTCGAGGATGTGGCAATGAAACATGCGCTCGCCTCGCATGTCTTGCGTGGTGAGGATCGTCACGGTTTCGCCGCTCCGCACGTTCACCGTGTCGCGCCACGCGCGGAACGGTTCCTGCGTACGGGTGCCGTTCGACGCACGCTCGGTCACCTGGAATTGCGTGCCGTGCAGATGGAACGGGTGGTCCATGTCGGTGTCGTTGCGGATCGTCCAGCGCTCGACGTCACCCATGCGGCTCGTCAACGTCGCACGGTGCGGCGCGTAAGTGTCGCCGTTGATGGTGAAGCGCATGCCCGCGGGGCGGCCATGCACCGGCGCGCCCATCATCGCGTCCATGTCCATTTCCTCGCCGAACGCGATCTCCTTGTGCGCTGCCGGCTCACCGAGTGCCGGCACTGCGCGCAACGTCGCCGGCAGCGCGCGCGCGGCGGCCGGTGCGAACGCAACGTCCGCCAGCGGCATCGCGGGATCCGGCGGCAGGCTGCCGTGCCCGTCGTCGGACATCGCCATCTTGCGCCGGTCGTATTCGGCCGCCTGCAGCACCGCGCGCGACGCGCGGTCGCCGGCGCGCACCAGCAATTCCGCGCGTTGGCCCGGCGCGAGCAGCAGCGACGTGACGCGGCGCGCTGCATCGAACAGCCCGCCGTCGGTGCCAACCTGCTCGAACGCGCGTCCGTCGTCGAACGCGAGCCGCAGATAGCGCGCGCTGCATGCGTTCCATACGCGCCAGCGCTCGTCGCCGGCGATGTCGATGCGCGGCCGGCGCGCGCCGTTGACCAGCACGAACTGGCCTTCCCGACCGTTCATCCAGTCCATCATGTCGTTCGGCGGAATCGTGCCGTCGCGCGCGAGCTTCAGATCGGACACGAACAGGTTCCGCTCCGGCCAGCCGGCAAGCGGATCGTCGGCCGCGCGCACGACGAACGGCCCGGCCAGCCCGCGAAATACCTGCTCGGCCGTCATCATGTGCGGGTGCGGGTGATACCAGTATGTGCCCGCGCTCCCCTTCGGCAACGTGAAGCGATAGACCTGCGACGCCCCCGGCGCGACCGGATCGGACGGGTTGCCGTCCTGGTCCGGCGGCACCGGCAGCCCGTGCCAGTGGATCGTCGACGGCTGCGGCAACCGGTTCACGAACCGGATCTCGACCGTATCGCCCTCCCGCACATCGATCAACGGCCCGACGACCGGGCCCTGCGTACCCGCGCCGAATTGCCAGAACGTCGTCGGCCGCGCGCCGTGCAGCAGCGCTCGCGCAACCGGCTGTGCGACCAGCGTCGCGCGGAACGTCCCGGGCTCGCGGCTCTCGTTGGCGAGCGCGCGCAGCGACGCCAGCGGCGCGCCGGCCGGCAGCGCGTCGGCAGCCGCGAGCGCGGCCGGCCGTGCCGCCTTCGCATGCTGTCCGTGCGACGACGTGCCGGCCATGCCGGGCATGTCGTCCATCTGATCCATGTCTTCCATGCCCGCATGACCCGCGTGCTGCGCCCAAGCGCCGCGCGCGAACAGCGACGCGACGGCAACGCCGACGGCGCGCGACAGGAATGCTCTGCGTATCATCAATCGGTCCTCGTTCTTGACGGTTGTTCTTCGGGAAGCTGTCGTCCGGTACGATGCCGGCGCCCGTTGCCCGCGTCATCATAACCGGACGCCCGCACTGAAATTCGGCGGCGCCGATCGGGCGGCGAAACGTCGCAGACCGGCACCCGCCCTCGGTGGAATCCGACAGCGGGCGAGCCGCCGAAACGGCCGTTCGCGACCAGGATCGGCCGTGGCGGCTACGCATCGTCCGCAAAACACCCAAAATTTCACGATACGGAACGAACCCCTGCGTTATAAAAATTCGTGGTGCAGGGCACAAATCTTCTGTTTCGCGATGCCAAAAAGCCTTCCGCGATACGAAACAGCGAAAACAAGCACTTGTTTTTAAAAGAAAATTTTTGTTTCGAGCAGCAGTTCTACCTGCACCATCCGAACGGGGTCCGGACGTAGACTTCTTCACATGCACTGACGTTACGCAACGACGTTCGACACGCACCACCGACGAACCCGACGCAACCGCCAGTCGAGCCAGAGTCTGCCGAACCGGCAGCAGGCGCCACGGATTCGAAACGCGTGTGATCAGAAAGGGAGAACGGAAATGATGGGATTTCGCTTTGGTTCAGCGCTCGGGTCGTTCTACATCCTGCCGGGCAACGGCGGCTGGGAAGCGACGTTCGGCAATGCCCTGCTCGGTGCGTTCTCGTGCCCCGAGCTTGCCGCAGACCACATCTCCCGCGGCGACTGCCCGCAACTGTCCGAACTGGACACGGCAACGCTCGAAGTGCCGCACGAAATCGCGGAATGGGAAATCGTCCACGTGTGAGTGGCGAGCCGCCAACGAAAAACGCCCCGGGCGTCCGGGGCGTTTTTCTTTTCGGTGGGGTGGCCGGCCGCCGGGCATGATGCCCGGCAGCGGCTCGCGCAATCGCGCCTGCGCAGATCGTCAGGCGACGGCGTCGACGATGCCGTTCAGCGTCGCGCTCGGGCGCATCGCCTGGCTCGTCAGGTCGACGTTCGGGCGATAGTAGCCGCCGATGGCCTGCGGCTTGCCCTGCGCGCCCGACAGTTCCTCGAGAATGCGCGCTTCGTTGTCGGCGAGCGCCTTCGCGACATCGGCGAACTGTGCCTGCAGCGCGGCATCCTCGGCCTGCGCAGCGAGCGCCTGCGCCCAGTACAGGCACAGGTAGAAGTGGCTGCCGCGGTTGTCGAGGCCGCCGACCTTGCGCGCCGGCGACTTGTTCTCGTCGAGGAACTTGCCGGTTGCCTGGTCGAGCGTCTTCGCGAGCACGAGCGCCTTCGGGTTCTGGTACGCGTGGCCGAGGTGTTCGAGCGATGCGGCAAGCGCGAGGAATTCGCCGAGCGAATCCCAGCGCAGGAAGCCCTCTTCGACGAACTGCTGCACGTGCTTCGGCGCGGAACCGCCGGCGCCCGTTTCGAACATGCCGCCACCCGCCATCAGCGGCACGATCGACAGCATCTTCGCGCTGGTGCCGAGCTCCATGATCGGGAACAGGTCGGTCAGGTAGTCGCGCAGCACGTTGCCCGTCACCGAGATCGTGTCCTTGCCCGCGCGGATGCGATCGAGCGAGAAGCGGGTCGCGTCGACCGGCGTCATGATGCGGATGTCGAGGCCGTTCGTGTCGTGGTCCTTCAGGTAGCGCTCGACCTTCGCGATGACCTGCGCGTCGTGCGCGCGCGCCGGATCGAGCCAGAACACGGCCGGTGCGCCGGTTGCGCGTGCGCGGTTCACCGCGAGCTTGACCCAGTCCTGCACCGGCGCGTCCTTCGTCTGGCACATGCGCCAGATGTCGCCCGCTTCGACCGCGTGCTCGAGCAGCACGTTGCCCGCTTCGTCGGTCGCGCGCACGACGCCGTCCGCCGCGATCTGGAACGTCTTGTCGTGCGAACCGTATTCTTCCGCTGCCTGCGCCATCAGGCCGACGTTCGGCACGCTGCCCATCGTGACCGGGTCGAACGCGCCATGCTGCTTGCAGTCCTCGATAACAGCCTGGTAGACGCCCGCGTAGCAGCGGTCCGGAATCACGGCCTTCGCGTCGTACAGCGCGCCGTCCGGGCCCCACATGCCGCCCGATTCGCGGATCATCGCCGGCATCGAAGCATCGACGATCACGTCGCTCGGCACGTGCAGGTTCGTGATGCCCTTGTCCGAGTTGACCATCGCGAGACGCGGGCGCACCGCGTATTCGGCCTTGATGTCGGCTTCGATCGCGTCACGCGTGTCGGCCGGCAGGTCCTTCAGGCGCGCATACAGGTCGCCGATGCCGTTGTTCGGGTTGAAGCCGGCCTGCGCGAGCACGTCCGCGTGCTTCGCGAGCGCGTCCTTGTAGAACACCGACACCGCGTGGCCGAACAGGATCGGATCGGAGACCTTCATCATGGTCGCCTTCAGGTGCAGCGAGAACAGCACGTCCTGCGCCTTCGCGTCGGCGATCTGCGCTTCCAGGAAGCTGCGCAGCGCCTTCTTGCTCATCACCGACGCGTCGATGATCTCGCCCGCCTTGACGGCCGTCTTTTCCTTCAGCACCTGCTTCGTGCCGTCTGCCTTCGTCAGCTCGATCTTCACGCTGCCGGCGTCGGCGATCAGCGCCGATTTCTCGCTGCCGTAGAAGTCACCTTCGCTCATGTGCGCGACGTGCGCCTTCGAATCGGCCTTCCACGCGCCCATCTTGTGCGGATGCTTGCGTGCGTAGTTCTTGACCGACAGCGGCGCGCGGCGGTCCGAGTTGCCTTCGCGCAGCACCGGGTTCACCGCGCTGCCCTTGATCTTGTCGTAGCGGGCCTTGACGGCCTTCTCTTCATCAGTCGACGGCTCTTCCGGGTACGCGGGCAGCTTGTAGCCCTGCGCCTGCAGTTCGGCGATCGCGGCCTTCAGTTGCGGCACCGATGCGCTGATGTTCGGCAGCTTGATGATGTTGGCTTCCGGCTTCAGCGTGAGCTGGCCCAGCTCGGCCAGATCGTCCGATCCCTTCTGCTCGGACGGCAGGACGTCCGCGAATGCGGCGATGATGCGGCCGGCGAGCGAGATGTCGCGCGTCTCGACGGCGACGCCGGACGAGCGCGTGAAGGCCTTGACGATCGGCAGCAGCGAGTAGGTCGCGAGCGCAGGCGCTTCGTCGGTGAGGGTGTAGATGATCTTGGGCGAAGTGGACATGGTCGATGCGTTGCTACTTGAAAATTGGGACTGAAGATCGCCGGCGGTACCGGCGGAAGTGCGACCGGGTCGGTCGCGTAAGGGGGGGTCCGGCAGTAGGCGCCGGGGCGGCCGGCCATGCGCCGGCACACCCCGGAGGGGACTTACATGTTCTCGATCAGCACTTCGCCGAAGCCCGAGCACGACACCTGCGTCGCGCTTTCCATCAGGCGCGCGAAGTCGTACGTGACGCGCTTCTGAAGGATCGACTTTTCCATCGCGGCGATGATCACGTCGGCCGCCTCGGTCCAGCCGAGATGGCGCAGCATCATTTCGGCCGACAGGATTTCGGAACCGGGGTTCACGTAATCCTTGCCTGCGTACTTCGGCGCGGTGCCGTGCGTCGCCTCGAACATCGCGACCGAATCCGACAGGTTCGCGCCCGGCGCGATGCCGATGCCGCCGACCTGTGCGGCCAGCGCGTCGGAGATGTAGTCGCCGTTCAGGTTCAGCGTCGCGATCACGTCGTACTCGGCCGGGCGCAGCAGGATCTGCTGCAGGAACGCATCGGCGATCGAATCCTTGATGACGATCTCGCCGCCCGTCTTCGGGTTCTTCACGCGCATCCACGGGCCGCCGTCGATCAGCTCGCCGCCGAATTCCTTCTGCGCGAGCGCGTAGCCGGCATCACGGAACAGGCCTTCCGTGAACTTCATGATGTTGCCCTTGTGCACCAGCGTGACCGACTTGCGGTCGTTGTCGATCGCGTACTGGATCGCCTTGCGCACGAGCCGCTCGGTGCCTTCCGTCGACACGGGCTTGACGCCGATGCCCGACGTTTCCGGGAAGCGGATCTTCTTCACGCCCATCTCGTCCTGCAGGAACTTGATGACCTTCTTCGCCTGCTCCGACTCGGCCGGCCACTCGATGCCCGCGTAGATGTCTTCCGAATTCTCGCGGAAGATCACCATGTCGATCTTTTCCGGCTCGCGCACCGGCGACGGCACGCCCTTGAAGTACTGCACCGGACGCAGGCACACGTACAGGTCGAGCTCCTGGCGCAGCGCGACGTTCAGCGACCGGATGCCGCCGCCGACCGGGGTCGTCAGCGGCCCCTTGATCGACACCACGTATTCCTTCAGCACCTGCAGCGTCTCGTCCGGCAGCCACACGTCCGGACCGTAGACCTTCGTCGCCTTCTCGCCCGCATAGATCTCCATCCAGTGGATCTTGCGCTTGCCCTTGTACGCCCGCTCGACCGCCGCGTCGACGACCTTGATCATGACCGGGGTGATATCGAAGCCCGTACCGTCGCCTTCGATATAGGGAATGATCGGCTGATCGGAAACGTTGAGCGTGAAATCCTTGTTGACGGTGATCTTGTCACCGCCCTCCGGAACCTTGATGTGCTGATACGGCATGATCGACTCCAGTGACGTGGCTGAGCAGGTAAGGCTGGTCGAAAGCTGCGCAGTGACGGGATCGCGGCTGGCGTCTCCCGTGACTGCTGCAGCGAGCCGCTATTCTAGCGCCCCTATCGGGCACGGCGGCGCGAAGCGCGGCGCTGCGTATCAAGTCTTCCCTTATGTCTTATATAAGACAGAGGACTTGGCGTTCCGTATTATGCATTAAGATTCCGCCATTTGCCATAGACCGCCCGCCCCGCCCTTCCGGCGCGCCGGGCACGCGTTCCGCCATGACCCTGATCGCCCTCAACAAGCCGTTCGGCACGATTTGCCAGTTTTCCGCGCACGAGACGCGACCGTCGCTCGGCGACTGGGTAAGAACGCCCGGTGTCTACGCGGCCGGCCGGCTCGACGCGGACAGCGAGGGGCTGCTGCTGCTCACCGACGACGGCGCGCTGCAGGCGCGCATCGCCGAACCGCGGCACAAGCTCGTCAAGCGCTACTGGGCGCAGGTCGACGGCGCGCCGGCGCCGGCCGACCTGAAGGCGCTCGCGCGCGGCGTCGATCTCGGCGACTACGTGACGCGCCCGTGCCGCGCCGAATTCATCGAGCCGCCCGCCGCGCTGTGGCCGCGCAACCCGCCGATCCGCTACCGCGCGGCGATCCCGACCACGTGGATCGAGCTCGCGATCACCGAAGGCAAGAACCGCCAGGTGCGCCGGATGACCGCGGCGGTCGGCTTTCCGACCTTGCGCCTCGTGCGCGTCGGCATTGGCGCGCTCGACATATTCGCGCTCGGCATTGCACCAGGAGAAACAATCGAGCTGCCGCCGCGGGCGCCGTGGGACGGTTTCGCGCGCCTCGAATGACATTTCCGTGATGCGTGATTTTTTTCGTCAACCGCCTGCGAAGATCGCGCGTTAAACGACGCAGATGCCACCCTGAGCTATCCGGCATTGGCAGCCGAACCGCGTTTGCGTCACGAAAGCGACGTTTTTTTCGAATACGATTCGGCGCCCGCAGCGCAAAGAGAAATTTCTCGGAGCGTCTGTCAACCGAAAGGTGGATGGCACCGTTAGACGTCATGACTCCTATGCCGGGTCATTTGGTTAATTAACTAAAGCTGAGGAACACAACATGAACAAACTGATCGCCGCTCTGGTCGCTGGTCTCTTCGCAACGGCTGCTTTCGCACAAGCTTCGGCTCCGGCCGCTGCACCGGCTGCTGCTGCTCCGGCAGAAGCTGCTTCGGCACCGGCAAAGAAGGCAAACCACAAGAAGCACCACGCAGCTAAGAAGCACCACGCTGCTAAGAAGGCTGCAAGCGAAGCCGAAGCCCCGGCAGCTGCTTCGAACTAAGTAAGCAAGTTGCAAGAATAACGCAGTCAAGAACACGTTGTTGCCGTTCTTACGGCGTTGAAAGGCAGGTCACCGCAAGGCGATCTGCCTTTTTCTTTTTTGTGCCCGCCGATTTGTGCGCGCCCGATGTGTTCCCGCCGATACGCATCGCGTACCATGCGGGTCTCGATTTTCCGAAAGGAGCCCTGCTGTGCGATTCTCCCTGCGCTCGTCGCTCGGCCGCCTTGCGCGCGCCGCCGTGTTTCCCGCCGCGTTGGCCGTCGCCGCGGTCGGCATGCAATCCGCCGTCGCACAGATGCCGCCCGGCGCCAAGCAGCCGAGCGAGTTTCCGCGCGTCAAGCTGCGCGCCGGCATGTACGTGATCGACGCGGCCGTCGCGGCCAACGATGCCGATCGCGAACAGGGGCTGATGTACCGCTCGCAGCTCGCGCCGAACGAAGGGATGCTGTTCGTGTTCAACGAGAACGCCGTGCACTGCTTCTGGATGAAGAACACGCTGATCCCGCTGTCGATCGCGTTCATCCGCGCGGACGGCACGATCACCGACATCGACGAGATGCAGGCCGAGACGACCAACAACCACTGCCCGCGCAACAACGGCGTCTATGCGCTCGAGATGAGCAAGGGCTGGTTCGCGGCGAAGGGCATCAAGCCCGGCATGAAGCTCGACGGGCTGCCGCAGCCGCAGTGACGGCACCGCCGCGGCGCGTCGCCGCGCGTGCCTGCCGGCCGGCCGCCTCCTGCGCGCCGGCTTTTTTTTCGCCCGCCGTGCATCTTGATTCCGGCTGCACGGCCCCTATCTGCAAAAGCCACACGCAAGCGCTATGCTTTAAATCTCGCTTGAATTCCCCGGACCGGCGCAGCCGGCCGGCTTACGACCCGAACCACTGGAGGTTCACGTGCCCCGCAAAACCCCCATCGAGCGCTATCGCAATATCGGGATCAGCGCTCACATCGATGCCGGCAAAACCACGACTACCGAGCGCATCCTGTTTTATACCGGAGTGAGCCACAAGATCGGCGAAGTGCACGATGGTGCGGCCACGATGGACTGGATGGAGCAGGAGCAGGAACGCGGCATCACGATCACGTCGGCCGCGACGACCGCGTTCTGGAAGGGCATGGCCGGCAATTATCCGGAACACCGGATCAACATCATCGACACCCCCGGGCACGTCGACTTCACGATCGAAGTCGAGCGCTCGATGCGCGTGCTCGACGGCGCATGCATGGTCTACGACTCGGTCGGCGGCGTGCAGCCGCAGTCCGAAACCGTGTGGCGCCAGGCGAACAAGTACAAGGTGCCGCGCATCGCGTTCGTCAACAAGATGGACCGCGTCGGCGCCGACTTCTTCCGCGTGCAGCGGCAGATCGGCGAGCGCCTGAAAGGCATCGCCGTACCGATCCAGATTCCGGTCGGCGCGGAAGACCATTTCCAGGGCGTCGTCGATCTCGTGAAGATGAAGGCGATCGTCTGGGACGACGAAAGCCAGGGCGTGAAGTTCACGTACGAGGACATCCCGGCGAACCTCGTCGAGCTCGCGCACGAGTGGCGCGAGAAGATGGTCGAGGCTGCGGCCGAGGCCAGCGAGGAACTGCTCGAGAAGTACCTGACCGACCACAACTCGCTGACCGAGGAAGAAATCAAGGCCGCGCTGCGCAAGCGCACGATCGCGAACGAGATCGTGCCGATGCTCTGTGGCAGCGCGTTCAAGAACAAGGGCGTGCAGGCGATGCTCGATGCGGTGATCGACTACCTGCCGTCGCCCGCCGACGTGCCCGCGATCCTCGGTCACGATCTCAACGACAACGAAGCGGAACGTCATCCGAGCGACGACGAGCCGTTCTCCGCGCTCGCGTTCAAGATCATGACCGACCCGTTCGTCGGCCAGCTGATCTTCTTCCGCGTGTATTCGGGCGTCGTCGAATCGGGCGACACGGTGCTGAACCCGACGAAGGACAAGAAGGAACGGCTCGGCCGGATCCTGCAGATGCACGCGAACGAGCGCAAGGAAATCAAGGAAGTGCGCGCGGGCGACATCGCCGCGGCGGTCGGCCTGAAGGAAGCGACGACGGGCGACACGCTGTGCGATCCGGGCAAGCCGATCATCCTCGAGAAGATGGAATTCCCCGAGCCGGTGATCTCGCAGGCCGTCGAGCCGAAGACCAAGGCCGACCAGGAAAAGATGGGGCTCGCGCTGAACCGCCTCGCGCAGGAAGA
Source organism: Burkholderia sp. MR1-5-21 (assembly GCF_053427715.1). Lineage (NCBI taxonomy): Bacteria > Pseudomonadati > Pseudomonadota > Betaproteobacteria > Burkholderiales > Burkholderiaceae > Burkholderia > Burkholderia sp. MR1-5-21. The sequence continues at coordinate 18,491 of NZ_JBSAXD010000046.1, read as the reverse complement.
TCCGTCGTTCCGCGTGCAGACCGACGAAGAATCGGGCCAGACGATCATCTCCGGGATGGGCGAACTGCACCTCGAGATCATCGTCGACCGGATGCGGCGCGAGTTCGGCGTGGAAGCGACGGTCGGCAAGCCGCAGGTTGCGTATCGCGAGACGGTGCGCACCGTCGCCGAGGACGTCGAGGGCAAGTTCGTCAAGCAGTCGGGTGGTCGCGGCCAGTACGGTCACGCGGTGATCAAGCTCGAGCCGAACCCCGGCAAGGGCTATGAATTCCTCGACGAGATCAAGGGCGGCGTGATTCCGCGCGAGTTCATCCCGGCGGTCAACAAGGGCATCGAGGAGACGCTGAAGAGCGGCGTGCTCGCGGGCTACCCGGTCGTCGACGTGAAGGTGCACCTGACGTTCGGTTCGTACCACGACGTCGACTCGAACGAAAACGCGTTCCGCATGGCCGGCTCGATGGCGTTCAAGGAAGCGATGCGCCGCGCGAAGCCGGTGCTGCTCGAGCCGATGATGGCGGTCGAGGTCGAGACGCCCGAGGACTTCATGGGCAACGTGATGGGCGACCTGTCGAGCCGGCGCGGCATCGTGCAGGGGATGGAGGACATCGCGGGCGGCGGCGGCAAGCTGGTGCGCGCCGAGGTGCCGCTCGCGGAAATGTTCGGCTACTCGACGTCGCTGCGTTCGGCGACGCAGGGCCGCGCGACCTACACGATGGAGTTCAAGCACTACGCGGAGACGCCGACGAACGTGTCGGAAGCGGTGATCAACGCGAAGCGCACCGATACGCGGTAACGTCGGCAGCCGCTGCAGCACCCGAAGCCCGTCCGTTCGCGGACGGGCTTTTTTTCGTCGCGCGCACGCCCCGGACACGCGCCGGAATTCCGGCGAAGCGCGCGTCGCAACCGCATTCGCCACATTGCGGCACGACAATTTTGACCGGACGGCCGTGCATTTTGTGCGTGACACAATGCACGGCATACCATCAGACGAATCCACGCCGATGCTGCTGTCCCCTGCCCTGCGCCGCCTGCTGATGCTCTATGCGGGACTGATCGCCGCCAACGCCGCGGTCTGGGTATGGGCGCTCGCGGCGCTGCGCGATCGGCCGCTGCTGCTCGGCACGGCGGCGATCGCCTATGGACTCGGGCTGCGCCACGCGGTCGATGCGGACCACATCGCCGCGATCGACGTCGCGACCCGCAAGCTGATGCAGCACGGGCAGCGTCCGCTGACGGTCGGCCTGTTCTTCTCGCTCGGTCATTCGACGATCGTCGTCGCCGCGACGCTCGGCGTCGCGCTGACCGCGTTCGTGCTGCGCGACCGTTTCGACGCGTTTCGCGACATCGGCGGCACGCTCGGCACTGCCGTGTCCGCAACGTTCCTGCTCGTGCTGGCCGGCGTGAACCTCGCGATCCTGCGCGACGTATGGCGGCGCTACCGCCGCGCGCCGGACGGTGCGCACGCGGAGGCCACGCACACGCACCGGCCTGCCGGCTTCGTTACGCGGCTGCTGCGTCCGCTGTTCCGGTTCGTGTCGAAGAGCTGGCACATGTATCCGGTCGGCGTGCTGTTCGGGCTCGGTTTCGATACTGCAACCGAAATCGGCCTGCTTGCGATCGCCGCCACGCAGGCGAGTCAGGGCCTGCCGCTCTACGCGATCCTGCTGTTTCCCGCGCTGTTCATGGCCGGCATGACGCTGATCGATTCGACGGACAACGTGCTGATGATCCACGCATATGGCTGGGCGATGGACGATCCGCAGCGCAAGCTCCTTTACAACGCGAGCATCACGTTCGTGTCCGCGGCGGTCGCGCTCGCGATCGGTGGCATCGAGGCAGCCAGCCTGCTCGCCGACAAGCTCGCGCTGACAGGCCCCGTGCGCGATGCGCTCGACGCGGCCGGCGAACGGTTCGGCGTGATCGGATACGGGATCGTCGCGCTGTTTCTGACCTGCTGGATCGCGTCGATCCTGTTCCACCGCTGGCGGCGTGCGGCCGACGCGCCGACACGCTGCGCTTCCTCCTGACGTTTCAATTCAGAAACCAAACCCCTCCTCCGACGTTTCAGCGCTGGTCGCGCGGAGCCCTCACGCCTTGCACGACGGGCGTGAGCGACCGTTGGCACGGTTATCGCAGTAACGGGTCCGCACGGCGGGCCCGCGTGCCGATCGAAGTTTCCGGCAGGTCATGACCTGGCCGGATGAAATCGGCCGCCGAAACAACATCGCATCTTCTGGCCCCTGGGCACCACACGCATAAAGCCGCGCGGCGACGGGGATCGCGCGCTTTGGGAGGCCAATGATGCACAAGACGAAAAAGCCGTTCCGCGCGGCGGGACGATGCTATCGCGCGACCTTGCTCGCAGCAGCCGCATTCGCGTGCTGCTGCGGCACGTTTGCGATCGCGCAAGAGACCACGCCCGCCGGGCTGAGCGCCGCGCAGTCGCGCGACGCCGCGCCATTCTCCTCACTGTTGCAAATCGCGCAGAACGCGATGCCGGCCGGCACGTTCGATGCGTCCGCCGATACCGACGTCACGAAGCTGCTCGCCGAACTGGCGTCGCCCTGTTCCGCCGATCCGGTGGCGTGCCGATCGGGCTCCCATCTCGCCGGCGGCGGCGTGGGCGGCAACGGCGACAGCGGAGTCGGTAGTGGCGGCAGCACGGGCAGTGGCAGTGGAAGCGGCAGCAGTGGAAACAACGGAAATGGCGCCGTCGGGCCCGCAGGTATCGGAGTCGGAGGAACGACTGGTTCGACAGCCGGCGGCACGACGGGAAATGGTCACAGTGGTGGCAACTCCACAGGCAACGCGTCGGGCGCCGGAGGCAACGGCAGCGGAAGTTCGGGTGGTGGGACTTCGGGTGGCGGCCACTCCGGTGGCAGCACTTCCGGTGGCGGCACTTCCGGTGGCGGTACTTCCGGTGGCAGCACTTCGGGCGGCGGTACGTCGGGCGGCGGTACGTCGGGCGGCGGTACGTCGGGCGGCGGTACGTCGGGCGGCGGCACGTCGGGCGGCGGCACGTCGGGCGGCGGCACGTCGGGCGGCGGCACGTCGGGCGGCGGCACGTCGGGCGGCGGCACGTCGGGCGGCGGCACGTCGGGCGGCGGTACCTCGGGTGGCGGCACGTCGGGCGGCGGTACCTCGGGTGGCGGCACGTCGGGTGGCGGTACCTCGGGCGGCGGCACTTCGGGCGGCGGCGACTGCGGCTGCGGAGGCCACGGCGGACATGGTGGACACGGCGGCAGCGGTGGCAGCGGTGGCAGCGGTGGCAGCGGTGGTAACGGCGGCAGCGGTGGTAACGGCGGCAGCGGCGGTAACGGCGGTAACGGCGGTGGTCACGGCAATGGCGGCAGCGGCGGCAGCGGCGGCAGCGGTGGTCACGGCGATGGCGGCGGCAGCGGCGGCAGCGGCGGTAGCGGCAGCGGCGGCAGCGGCGGTAGCGGCAGCGGCGGTAGCGGCAGCGGCGGTAGCGGCGGTAACGGCGGCAGCGGCGGTAACGGCGGCAGCGGCGGCAACGGCGGCAGCGGCGGTAGCGGCGGTAGCGGCGGTAGCGGCGGTAGCGGCGGTAGCGGCGGCAGCGGCGGCAGCGGCGGTAACGGCGGCAGCGGCGGCAATGGCGGCAGCGGCGGTAGCGGCGGTAGCGGCGGCAGCGGCGGCAGCGGCAGCGGCGGCAGCGGCGGCAGCGGCGGCAACGGCGGTGGTCACGGCAATGGCGGTAACGGCGGCAGCGGCGGTAGCGGCGGCAGCGGCGGCAGCGGCGGCAACGGCGGTGGTCACGGCAATGGCGGTAACGGCGGTAACGGCGGCAGCGGCGGCAGCGGCGGCAGCGGCGGCAACGGCGGTGGTCACGGCAATGGCGGTAACGGCGGCAGCGGCGGTAGCGGCGGTAGCGGCGGCAGCGGCGGCAGCGGCGGCAGCGGCGGCAACGGCGGTGGTCACGGCAATGGCGGTAACGGCGGTAACGGCGGCAGCGGCGGTAACGGCGGCAGCGGCGGTAGCGGCGGTAGCGGCGGTAGCGGCGGTAGCGGCGGTAGCGGCGGTAGCGGCGGTAGCGGCGGTAGCGGCGGTAGCGGCGGCAGCGGCGGCAGCGGCGGCAACGGCGGCAACGGCGGCAACGGCGGTGGTCACGGCAATGGCGGCAACGGCGGCAGCGGCGGTAACGGCGGCAGCGGCGGTAACGGCGGTAACGGCGGTGGTCACGGCAATGGCGGCAACGGCGGCAGCGGCGGCGACGGCGGTAACGGCGGCAGCGGCAGCAACGGCGGCAACGGCGGCCATGGCAACGGCGGCGGCAACGGCAATGGCAACGGGAGTGGAGGCGCCGGCAACGGTGGCGCCAATGGCGTTGGCAATGGCAACGGCAATGGCGGCAGCAATGGCGGCAATGGCAACAGCGGCGGCCACGGCCACTGACTCGCGGCGCCGTGCGGCGTCGCCGAGGTCAGAGCATTTCGAGCGCGCGTTTGCTGCGCGGCGGACGGAAGTACGCGTCGAGCTGCGCGCGCTCGTCATCGCTCAACACAAGATCGAGCGCGGCGCGGTTGTCGCGCACGTGCTCGATCCGCGCCGCCTTCGGGATCGCGAACACGCCAGGCTGCGCGAGCACCCAGGCCAGCGCGACGCGCACGACCGACACGCCGCGCACCCGCGCGATCTCGTCGAGCGGTGAACGTTTCGGCAGGCGCGCGTGGTCGACCGGGCTATAGGCCATCGCCGGCATCCGGCGCGCTGCGAGCCACGGCAGCAAGTCGAATTCCGGTCCGCGCCGCGCGATGTTGTACAGGATCTGGTTGGTCGCGCACGCGGTGCCGCCCGCTTCATCGACGAGTTCGTCCATGTCGGCCGTGTCGAAATTGCTCACGCCCCAGTGGCGGATCTTGCCCGCGCGGCGTAGCGCCTCGAATCCCTCGACCGTCTCCTCGAGCGGCACCGAGCCGCGCCAGTGCAGCAGATAGAGATCGAGGCGATCGGTGCGCAGGCGCTTGAGGCTCGCTTCGCATGCGGCCACGACACCGCGGTGGCTCGCATGATGCGGGTACACCTTGCTGACGAGGAACACGTCGTCGCGCAACCCGGCGAGCGCCTCGCCGACGAGATCCTCGGTCGCGCCCTCGCCATACATCTCCGCGGTGTCGACCAGCGTCATCCCGAGCGCGACGCCCTCGCGCAGCGCGGCGATTTCGTCCGCGCGCCGGGACGAACGCTCGCCCATCTCCCAGGTTCCCTGCCCGAGCTTCGGGATCGTCTCGCCGTCAGGCAGGACGACCGTGGCGGTCGTATCTGTCATGGTTCCTCGCTGCGAAATCGTGGCCGTTTCGTGGCCGGATCGTCGCCACGCGCGGCGGCGGTGGCATCCGATACGACGCATCAGTGTAGCCATTCGGCGCCGCGCCCGACTGCTGCACGGCAAAAACCGGCTATAACGGCACCGCATGATGACTTAGAATGGCCGCAACCTGATCGATACCCATTCCATGAAGGCAACGACGGACGACCGCTGGCAGGACCTGCGCCCCGACCCGGACAACGACACCCCGCTCTATCTGCAGCTCGCCCGCAAGCTCGGCGAAGCGATTCACGACAACCGCTGGACGGCCGGCGAAGCACTGCCGTCCGAGCGCGTGCTGTCGGAAGCGCTCGGCGTGTCGCGCATCACCGCGCGCAAGGCGATTGCGCTCCTCGTCGAGCAAGGGATGATCCGGCGCACGCAGGGCGCGGGCAACTTCATCCAGCCGCGCTACGAGGATCCGCTTTCGCGCCTGTCGAGCTTCAGCGAGATGCTCGAACGCCGCGGCTTCAAGCCGAGTTCGCAATGGCTCGCGCGCGAAATCCAGCCCGCGAACCGCGACGAAGTGATTCAGCTCGGCCTGTCGCCGACGGCTTCGGTTACACGATTGAAACGCCTGCGCCTCGCGGACGGCATCGTGATGGCGGTCGAGAACTCCACGTTCCCCGCGACGCTGATTCCCGATCCGCAGGCAATCGGCGACTCGCTGTACAGCTACCTCGAAGCGCGCGGCACGCCGATCGTGCGCGCGCTGCAGCACTTCCGTGCGGTCAACGCGACCGACGAGATCGCGCGGCAGATGGGCATCGCGCCGCACGACGCGCTGCTGCTGATCACCCGGATCGGCTACACGGCCGACCAGCGCGCGATCGAGCTGACCGACACCTATTGCCGGAACGACTATTACGACTTCGTCGTCGAGCTGCGCAAGTAAGCTCGGGCGCGCGCTCCGTCAGTCCATCCACCGCGCTTCGTCCGTGCCGAGCGGCACGGGCGGCAGCGCAAAATACGGCGGCGTTGCCGACAGGCGCTCCGCCGGCCGCACCGCGTCGACCACGCCGAACGGCGATGCCGTCCGGTCGAGCCGGTCGCACACGTCGTCGGGCGCCAGGTCGGGCGCGTGCGCGCCGTCCGGCACGAGGCCGAACGACTGCAGCCAGCGGCCCGTCTGCGCGAGCGACAGCCGCACGTGCCAGCTCCCCCCTTCGCGCGCGCGGCGCGCCAGCGCCATCATCGCGCCGAATGCCGCGAGGTAGCCGGTCGCATGATCGAGCGCCTGGCACGGCAGGTGACGCGGCCGATCCGCGTGCGCCGCGTGCTGCTCGCGCGACGCGATACCGCTCGCCGACTGCACGAGGCTGTCGAAACCGCGCCGCCGCGACCACGGCCCCGCATGCCCGTACGCGGAAATCGACACGTACACGATGCCGGGCCGCGACGCCGCCAGCGCGTCCGGCGCAAAGCCGCGCGCCGCGAGCGCGCCGGGTCGATACGCCTGCAGGAACACGTCCGCATCACGCGCAAGCCGGTCCAGCTCGTCGACACCCGCGCGTTCGCGCAGGTCGATCCACGCGGAGCGCTTGCCACGCCCGTTGTCGATCACGAGCGGTGCAATGTTCGGCAGCTGCGGGCTGTTCACGAGCAGCGTCTGCGCACCGTGCGACGCAAGCGTGCGGCCGGCGACCGGGCCCGCGATGATGCGCGTCAGATCGAGCACGCGCACGCCGGCGAGCGGCCGCGGCGCGTCGCCGCGGCCGATCGGCTGCACGGGCGCATCGCCGATGCGTTCGATCTCGAACAGCGGCAGCGTGTCGACGGCACGCGCGTGCTCGTGCGCAGCCCATTCATCAGGTGTTCTGATCAGTGCCGCGCAAAGCCCCGCATCCGCGAGCGCGGCATCGAGCGTCGCGCCGTCCCATGTGCGGATCGCCGCGGCGACGTCGGCGGGCGTGCCCGCGCAGTCGAGCACCGCGAGGATGCCGCGCAGGTGATGCGGAAAATTCGCGTGCAGCTGGATCCAGCGCGCATCGCGGGTTGCGTAGAAGCCGGTTACCGGATGACGCAGTTCGGGCGGCGGCCCGTCGTCGACACGCAGATAGCGCTCGCTGCGAAACGCGACGAGCGCGTCACGCACCGACACGTCGACATGCTGCGCGATGCCCGTGCGAAGGCGATGGCATTCGGCGGCGGCGAGCCCGGCCGCCGCGATCGTCGCCGCGGCGAGCGTGCCGACGTGGTACGTCGACGGCAGTGCCGGGTCCTGCCCGGTGACGGCGGCGCGCGCGAGCGCGCCGGGGTCGCCGTGTGCGAGTTGCCACAGATACGTCAATGCGAGAGCGGGTGTCATGATCGTGTGCGACGCGAGCCGGATACGAAATCGAGTCTAGATTTCGCCGCGCGCGCGTTCAATCCGCATCGCACGAATCGACACGCGACGCATCGTCGGGCCGGGCCGTGCGCTCCCGTGCCACCGCCCGGCCGGGCCGCACGCACCTACGCCGGCAGCGACGCGGCGGCCTCACGGCGGCGCTCGCCCCACGCGGCGATACGCTGCCGCCACGCGTCGTCGCGCGCGACGGCCGGCACGTCCCGGGGACCGAACGCGAAAGTCGCGCCGCGCGGCCCGGCGCTGATCCAGACCCGCATCCCGCGCGCGAACGAAAGCGTGTCGCCCGGCCGCAGCCAGTGATCGGCCTGCTCGCCTTCGACGGTCACCCACAGTTCGCCGTCCGCCACCTGCAGCGACGTGCGGTCAATCATGCGCCACCGCCCGGCGGGCTCGTCGCCGTCCAGCACATAGAGTCGCAGTTCACGCATGGCGGCCTCCTGGTCGCTTCATCGGACACGTTCAGTATTCCGGACAGTGGCAGCACACGGACAGATACGGTCGCAGACACTTTCGACTGAACTGTACTGGTCAGTCGGCGAACGGGCGTCCGGTCGGGTCGCCGGCGCACCGGCGCCTCGGGCCGCCGGTCACGGGGTCGAAACTGCATGGCGCGGCGGCTTTCCCTACAATGTCGGCTGTCCCGCGTTCGCGCACCCCGCCCCGCTCTCACCTCCATGTTCCAACGTCCGCCCGCCACCGCCCCCGGCGAAAAAAACCTCACGGTCATGCTCTGGCTCGTCGCGACGGGCTTCTTCATGCAGACGCTCGACGCGACGATCGTCAACACCGCGCTGCCGTCGATGGCCGCGAGCCTCGGCGAATCGCCGCTGCGGATGCAGTCGGTCGTGATCGCGTATTCGCTGACGATGGCCGTGATGATCCCGGTGTCCGGCTGGCTCGCCGACATGCTCGGCACGCGGCGGGTGTTCTTCAGCGCGATCCTGGTCTTCTCGCTCGGCTCGCTGCTGTGCGCGAACGCGCACACGCTGACGCAGCTCGTCGCGTTCCGCGTGCTGCAGGGGATCGGCGGCGCGATGCTGCTGCCGGTCGGGCGGCTCGCGGTGCTGCGCACGTTTCCGGCCGAGCGCTACCTGTCCGCGCTGTCGTTCGTCGCGATTCCCGGACTGATCGGCCCGCTGATCGGACCGACGCTCGGCGGCTGGCTCGTGAAGATCGCGTCGTGGCACTGGATCTTCCTGATCAACGTGCCGGTCGGCGTAGCGGGCTGCATTGCGACCTGGTATTCGATGCCGGACGCGCGCAATCCGGCGGTCGGCCGCTTCGACCTGAAGGGCTACCTGCTGCTGACGATCGGCATGGTCGCGATCTCGCTGTCGCTCGACGGGCTCGCCGATCTCGGCATGCAGCACGCGGCGGTGCTCGTGCTGCTGATCCTGAGCCTCGCGTGCTTCGTCGCGTACGGGCTGTATGCGGTGCGCGCGACGCAGCCGATCTTCTCGCTCGAGCTGTTCCGGATCCACACGTTCAGCGTCGGCCTGCTCGGCAACCTGTTCGCGCGGATCGGCACCGGCGCGATGCCGTACCTGATCCCGCTGCTGCTGCAGGTGAGCCTCGGCTACACCGCATTCCAGGCGGGACTGATGATGCTGCCCGTCGCGGCGGCAGGGATGTTCTCGAAGCGCATCATCACGCGCCTCATCACGAAGCACGGCTACCGCAAGGTGCTGCTCGCGAACACGATCATGGTCGGCGTGATGATGGCGAGCTTCGCGCTGATGCGCGACGCGATGCCCGTGTGGCTCAAGGTCGCGCAGCTCGCGCTATTCGGCGGCTTCAACTCGATGCAGTTCACCGCGATGAACACGCTGACGCTGAAGGATCTCGGCACGGGCGGCGCGAGCAGCGGCAACAGCCTGTTCTCGCTCGTGCAGATGCTGTCGATGAGCCTCGGCGTGACGGTCGCGGGCGCGCTGCTCGCAACCTTCACCGGGATGCTGCGCACCGTGACTCCGAGCAACACGCTGCCCGCGTTCCACGCGACGTTCATCTGCATCGGGCTCATCACCGCGGCGTCCGCGTGGATCTTCGCGCAGCTCGCGCCGGAGATCCGCGGCGCCGCACGCAAGACCGATCCGTCGGAACGCGCGTGATACGTGCGCACCGGGCCTCGCCCCGGCGCGCCGCGCACCACGACGGTGCATCGGCAGGCGCCATGCGGACGGCGCCTCCCGCCGTGCCTCGCGCCCCGACAGCCCGCCGCACCGGTTGCGCCGTTGCGCACGCTTCTTGCTCGCCTATTCTGTAGGTAAACTGGCAGCCTTCCCTCGGCCGACATCATGAGCATGATCGAAATCGATCCCCCCGGCTTCCAGCCGCCCCGCCCCGTCGCCGGCGACGACGGCAACCGGCGCACCGTGCTGTACGGCGGGTACACCGTGTTCAGCGTGTTCCAGCCGGTGTTTTCCGTGTCCCACCGGCGCGCGATCGGCTATCACGCGTCGCTGCGCGCGCACGACGAGGAAAGCCGCCAGGTCGCGTCGCACGAGGTCTTCACGCAAGCCGCGCGGCGCGGCGACCTGCTCGAGCTCGGCCGGCTCGCCGAATCGCTGCACCTCGGCAATTTCCATGCGTTCGACAGCCATGACGAGTGGCTCTTCCTGAGCCTGCATCCGGCGGCGCTGATGGACACCGTTTACGGCGACGCGCTGCTCGCAAACCTGAAGGCGCTCGGCCTGCCGCCCCAACGCGTGGTGCTCGAGGTACCCGAGCAGGCGGGCGGCGAGACGCCGCGCTATGCGGCGATCGTCGACGGCCTGCGCAAGGCCGGCTTCCTGATCGCGCTCGGCGGCTTCGGCGCGAAGCACTCGAACATCGACCGCGTGTGGCACCTGCATCCCGACATCGTCACGCTCGACCGCGGCATCCTCGCGCAGGCGAGCGAGCATTCGCACCTCGAGCGCGTGCTGCCGGGACTCGTGTCGCTGCTGCACGAATCCGGCCAGCTCGTGCTGATGGGCGGCCTGTCGACCGAGCGCGAGGCGCTGATCGCGCTCGAGTGCGACGTCGATTTCGTGCAGGGCCAATACTTCGCGGGGCCGAGCGTCGACCCCGTGCAGCCGCAGGCCGCGGCGGGCTGCATGGATACGCTGTCGGCGGCGCTGCGCCTGCGCGTCGCGGAACGCGAGCGCCAGCAGGCGACGCGGCTCGAGCCGTATGTCGCCGCGCTCGAAGAGGCGAGCACGAAGCTCAGCGCAGGTGCAGCGCTCACCGATGCGGCCGTCACGGTGCTCGGCCTGCCGGAAACCGCACGCTGCTTCCTGCTCGACGCGTCGGGGCGGCAGATCGGCGACAACGTGCTGGCGTGCTGCAGCCTGTCGCAGCGCGCGAAGCGCTTCCGCCCGATGCTGCATTCGGAAGGCGCGAGCTGGGAACGCCGGCCGTACTTCATCCACGCGATGCGCGCGCCGGGCCGCGTGCACCTGACGCCGCCGTACCTGTCGATCAACGAGGCGCACCTGTGCGTGACCGCGTCGATCGCGGCGCCCGCTGCAAGCGGGATGCAGGTGCTGTGCGTCGACATCAACTGGGAAGCGGCGCACCACCGGAACTGAGCGCCGTGCGGCCGGCGGTTGCCGGCCCGTTCATGCAGGCGGCGGGTTGGCGCCCGGAGCGGCGTCCGCCTTGCGGACGATCAGCCGGTGCACACGCTTGCCGGACGACGCGCTGACGACTTCATGCTCGTCGATCACCCGTACGCCGGCGCCGAGCGCGGCGCGCATCCGGACGCCGTCGAGCGCCGTGTAAAGGCGCCCGCGCTCGTCGCGCAGCGACCCGCTCCCCGCCACCCGCCAGCTCATGTACAGCGTGCCGCCGGGCATCAGCAGCTCGACGAGCCGCGCGGCGGCGGCCGTCGCCTCCGCATGATCCAGATGCATGACGACGGTCTCGCACAGCACGTTGCGGAACGCGCCGGACGGCACGCCGGCGAGCGCCGGCAGCACCGCATGTTCGAACCGGAGATCGGGGTGGCGCCGCCGCGCCTCGTCGAGCAGCGCGGTGCTCGCGTCGTAGCCGCGCACGTCGAAACCGCGCGACGCGAGCCACGCGGTATCGCGTCCCGCGCCGCAGCCGACGTCCGCCGTCGGTCCCGGCGCGAAATGCTGCTCGAGCAGCGCATAGGTGTCGTCGGGCGGGCCCTCGTCAAGCCAGATCTGCGCGTAGTCGGCCGCGTAAGCATCGTAGGCATCGAGAGTCGGGCGATCCACCATGGCGATTGCGCTCCGCAAGGGCGTCACATGACGCGACCCCCATCTTAGTCCTTGCGCAGCGTGCAGTCGCTCGGCGCGATTCTGCGAGATCCCGACGCGAACACGCATCGTCCGCCCGATGCGTTCACACATCGCAACGCTCATTCCGCCAGCGCTGCCCACAGCGCGTCGCCACGCCAGGCCGGCCGCTCCGCAGCCGCTTCCGCGTCGTGCACGAGCGCGCAAAGCCGTGCGTTCACGGGCGCCGACGCGCCGAAACGCGCCGCGAGCCGCACCACCTCGCCGTTGATCCACTCGATTTCGGTCGGGCGGCGCGCGGCCAGGTCGTCCGACATCGACGAGCGCGCGAACGGATCGATCGCGAGCATCCGTGCGCCGAGCACGCGGAACACCGGATCGGGCGCATCGAGCACCGCGGGAACCCACGTGGCGGGCAGCGGCGTGACACGTGCCGGCCGGATTCCGGCCTGCCGCAGCCAGCGCAGCGCCTCGCGCTGCGCGAGCGCGAGACAGCGGCGATACGCGCGCTGCGCAAGCTCGTCGCGCAGCGGCTGGTTCGCGAGCGCATTGACCGCGTTGTTCAGGTTGAGCAGCAGCTTTGCCCACTGCACGGCAGGCATGTCGCGGTGCTGCGCAAGCGGCAGCCCGGCGCGCGCGAACGCGTCGGCATACGGCTGCAGCGCGGGCGACGCGTCGACCGCGAGCATGCCCGACGAGCCCTGGTGAAACGCACCCGGCCCGCGCTCGATCACATTGAACGGCACCATCCCGGCGAGCACGGTGGCCTGCGGCAACGCAGTGCGTAACGTGTCGGTGTTGCGCACGCCGTTCTGGAAGCTGATCACGAGCGTGCCGGGCCGCAGCACGCGGGCAAGCTGCACCGCGACATCCGGCGTCGCCGCCGATTTCACGGTGACGAGCACGAGCTGCGCGTCGCCCGCGGCGGCATCGTCGATGTCGAACGCGACGTCTGCCGGTGCGACCCGCGCACGATAGCCGTGAAGGTCCGACAGCGTGAGCCCGTGCGCCCGGATCGCGTCGCCGATCCGGGCACGGCCGATCAGCCGGACGTCCTGCCCGGCCGCCGCGAGCCGGCCGCCGAGATAGCAGCCGACGGCGCCCGCGCCGAGCACGCAGATGCGAGGCATGCGCGCTTTCATGCGTGCACGTCGTGCGCGCCGCCGTGCACGGCCCCCGCCCGCTCCTCGACTGCGCGCCGCACGTCGCCGCGCAGCCCCGCGAAGAACGCGACCTCGGCGACGACGAACAGCGGCCCGACCATCAGCCCGACGAGATCGTCGACGAACGCGGGCTTGCGCCCCTCGAACCAGTGACCGACGAACTGCACGATCCAGCCGACGACGAATGCGCCGATGCCGATCCCGAGCCATCGCGCAGTCGGCAGCGCCGCGACCGCCTGCCCGGCCCACAGGCCGAGCGCGAACAGCGCCGACATCACGACACCGAAGCGCAGGTCGAGACGCAGATAGAACACCGCGAACGCGATCGCGAGCAGCAGCGCCGGCGACAGCGCGACGCCCGCCAGCGTGCCGAGCGCGGGCCGCGACAGCAGCACCTCGACCGCGAACACGATCATCGGAATGCCGACCAGGTGCGTCGCGATGTTGCGCGCGTCGCGGTGATAGGCCGCATATTGGGACAGATGGTCTTCGAGCGTTTTCATCGCGTCTCCTACTCGTTCGTTGCGCGCTATGATGCCCGTCACGTCCGAGAACCTCTGTCGGCTACCCGACATCGCGCCGCCCATGCCCGAGCCCCTGGACCGCTATCTGCCGCAACTCGACGCGCACCCGTGGTTTGCCGCGCTGCCGCACGCACTGCGCGCGGAGCTGCTCGCGCATGCCGCGCTGCGCCGGCTGCCGGCCGGCCACGCGCTGTTCCGCCGCGGCGACCCGCCATGCGGGCTGTATGCGGTGCTGGGTGGTTCCCTCACGATAGGCGCGGTCGATCCGCAGGGCAAGGAAGCGCTGCTGACGGTCGCCGAGCCGGTCACGTGGTTCGGCGAGATCGCGCTGTTCGACGGCCTGCCGCGCACGCATGACGCGATCGCGCTCGAGGACGCGCTGCTGCTGCACGTGCCGCAGGCGGCGCTGCTCGCGATCCTCGACGCGACGCCGCATTACTGGCGGGAGTTCGCGCTGCTGATGGCGCAGAAGCTGCGGCTCAGCTTCCTGACCGTCGAATCGATGAGCGTGATGCCGGCTGCGCAGCGGCTTGCCGCGCGCCTGCTGATGATCGCCGACGGCTACGGCGGCATCAGCGCCGGCCGCACGCGCATCCGGCTGTCGCAGGAAAAGCTCGCGGCCATGCTGTCGCTGACGCGGCAGACCACGAATCAGCTGCTGAAGTCGCTCGAAGCCGGCGGCGTCGTGCGGCTGCACGTCGGCGAGATCGAAGTCGTCGACGTCGAGGCGCTGCGCCGCGCAAGCGGGCTGCCGGGCAGCGCGGACTGAGCGGCAGCCCCTGCGCGGCGGCCGGCCCGCGCGCCGCACGGCATCTCCGGCGCACGAGACCGCATATCCGTGCCAACCCCGACTAACGCCTACCTCGGACTGTATGCCCGCGTGCCGCGCCCCTCACGGCCGCGTCGGCTGATCTCCCCATGCCGCCGTGCGATCGCGGGCCGCATCCTCACGCCGGCCCGCCGTGCCCGCCATCAGCAGCAGCGCCGCGCCGACGAAGCCGAACAGCGCGAGCGACAGCATGCCGGCCTGCGGATGCCCGACCGCGCGCTCCGCGAGACTCTTCAAATTCGGTGCGACGAAGCCGCCGAGATTGCCGATCGAATTGACGAACGCGATCCCGCCTGCGGCTGCCGCGCCGCCGAGATACCCGGTCGGCAGCGTCCAGAACAGCGGCTGCACCGCGACGAACCCTGTCGCCGCGACGCAGAACGCGATCAGCACGACCGGCAGCGACGTGCCGAGCGCCGACGCGGCGATGCCGGCCGCCGCGAGCGCGAGCATCGCGGCGGCCCACCCGCGATGCCCGCCGGAACGATCCGCGTGCCGCGTGACGACGAACGTGCCGGCAATCGCCGCGCACCATGGAATCGCGGTCAGCCAACCGACCGTCGTGCCGACGTGGCCGCCTGTCAGTCCGGCGATGCGCGTCGGCAGGTAGAACACGACGCCGTACACGCTGATCTGGATCGCGAAGTAGATCGCGCTGAAGAACAGCACGCGCGGATCGCGCAGCGCGGCGGCCACGGACGCGGGGCCGTGTGCGCGCTTGTGCGCGTCCTCGTCGCCGAGCGTCGCCGCGAGTGCCGCGCGCTCGTCGGCCGACAGCCAGCGTGCGTCGACGGGCCGGTCGGTCAGGTAGAAGAACGCGATCACGCCGACCACGGACGCCGCGAGCCCTTCGGCCGCGAACATCCCTTGCCACGGATGCAGGCCGAACGGCATCGGCAGGTCGAGCAGCCAGCCGGACATCGGGCTGCCGAGCACGAGCGCGAGCGGCAGCCCGAAATAGAACAGTCCCATCGCCTGCGCGCGGATCCGCGCCGGAAACCAGTTCGACAGGAACAGGATGATCCCGGGAAAGAATCCGGCCTCCGCGATGCCGAGCAGCACGCGCAGCGCGTAGAAGCTCGCCGCGTCGTGCACGAACGCCGTGCACGCGGACACGATGCCCCACGTGAGCATGATGCGGCTCATCCACACGCGCGCGCCGAAGCGATGCATCAGCAGGTTGCTCGGCACCTCGAACAGCGCGTAGCCGACGAAGAAGATGCCCGCGCCGAACGCGAACGCGGCATCGCTCAGTCCCGTGTCGGCCTGCAGCACGTTCTTCGCGAAGCCGACGTTCGCGCGATCGACGAACGCGAGCACGTACATCAGCACGAGAAACGGCAGCAGGCGCCGGAGGGCCTTGCGGGTCGCGGCGTCGAGCGCCGGCGATGTCGTGACGGGTGGCAGGTTCATCGATGTCTTCTCCTCGTTCAGTGTCCGGACGGCCCGGTCAGTTCGTATCCCGTATCGTCCGCATGCACCGCGCGCGCATCGTCGCGCAGCGGGATGTCGGGCCGCATGAAGAACGTCATCGCGACGCCGAGCACGAGCAGCGCGATCGATCCCGCGAACGGCAGCGTCCAGCTTCCGGTGCGGTCGACGACGAAGCCGAACACGATCGGCGTGAAAATGCCCGCGACCGCGGAGCCCGCGTTCACGAGGCCGCTCGCGACGCCGACGTGCTGCGGCGTGATGTCCATCGGCACCGCCCAGATCGGGCCGATCGTCATCTCGAGGAAGAAGAACGACAGGCTCATCGACACCGCGGTCAACGTCAGCGACTTGACGAACAGCACCGGCACGAGGAACGCGAGCGCGCCGCCGAATGCGACGATGATCACGTTGCGGCGCGCGGCGACGACGTTGCCGGTGCGCTTCAGCACGCGATCGCTCAGCACGCCGCCCGCCGTATTGCCGACGACGCCCGACAGGAACACGCCGGCCGAGAAGAATGCGGATTGCTTCAGGTCGAGGCCGCGGCCGTGCATGAAGAAGGTCGGCAGCCACGTGAAGAAGAGCCACCCGGTCCAGCCGTAGCAGAAATACACGACCATCGTCGGCCCGATGCGCGCGAGCAGCCGCCGCCACGGCGTGCGGGCCCGCGTCGTGGCGGCGGCGTCGGTACGGGCGGGCGGCAGGTCGGCGGCCTCGTCGGCGGTCATGTGGCGGTGGCGGCGCGGATCGTCGGCGAAGTACCACGCATAGACGATCACCCACACCGCGGTGAGCACGCCCGCCGCGACGAACGATGCGCGCCATGACGCGAGCGCGACGACGAACGCGACGAGCGGCGGCGTGACCGCGTTGCCGAGCCGCGAGAACGAATGGGTGATCCCCTGCACGAAGCCGCGCCGGCCGGCGGGAAACCAGTTGGTCAGCGCACGGGCCTGCGCGGGCAGCGCGGCACCCTCGCCGACGCCGAGCAGCATGCGCGCGCAGAACAGCGACACGAGGCCGCCGGCGAGGCCGGTCGCGACCGTCGCGACGATCCAGATCGCCGCGCACGCGATCAGCGTGCGCTTCGCGCCGTAGCGGTCGCTCGCCCAGCCGCCGAGCACCTGGCAGATCGCGTACGTGTACGCGAACGCCGCGAACACGAGGCCGACGCCCGTATTCGACAGATGGAGGTCGTCGCGGATCACGCCGGCCGACGCCGACAGGTTCACGCGATCGAGGTACATGATGAACGACATCGCGCACATCAGCGCGAGTATCGACCGAGTGACGCGGGGGCGTTGAAACATGGTGTCTCCTCCAGGGGCCGTCGCGCCGCCCCGTGCCGGGGTCTCGATGCGCGCCGTCATTCGTGTCACGAATTGCTGGAAAAGGAGTGTCGGAGCCGGGCCCGCGAGCGTCTATTGAATTTATGGCATCGACTGATTGCCTGTGGTTATAAGGCCCGGGCGGCCTTCCGCCATGCGGCGGCCGAAAAAAACAAAGCCCTCGCGACGAGGGCTTTGCCGGGAGCGCAACGGCTCACAGACGTTCGAGAACTTCAAGGAAGAGCAGCACGGCGATGAGGACGCCGATCCATCTCACCGTCAATCTGAGGTTGACGAGCCTGAGTCCCAGCGAGTTCACGGCATCCGCGACGAGCTTCGCGGTTGCGTCGCCGTCCGGATCCTTGGCCGCCGCAGCGCCGCGCAATGCGGTCGCCGCAAAGTCGATCCGCAGATGGGTGACATAGCCGGTTGCAATACTTGGCCATTCGATCGCATCGTCGCTTTGGTTGGGCCGGAGAAACAGGCGAGGCTGGCGTGCAGGGTCGGCCGCCGCATTTTCGGCCAGATACAGGTGCCGCATGGCCAACCCCAACTCCACCGCGCCAAGCTGGCCATCCGCGATGGCCTTCGCAAGCACCTGCAGGCAGGCGCTGGGAATGTGGCACGCGAGCCACCACTGATCGGACTCGTCGGTCCCGTCGTCGGCACGATTGAAGCCGAGCCGGGCACTGCCGAGCACCACATCGGACAACGCGTTGCCCAGCTCGTCTTCCAGCGCACGCAAGCCCAGCCGGTCAGCCGTGTTGACATCGCGCGCCTCGAAGGACACCTGAAGCGTGCGCGTCGTGTGTTGATCGTCGCCGATGATCGACAGCTCTTGCCCGTCGAGATGGGCCACGCCGTGCAGCGACAGGGAAAGCGTCGGCTGCTTGTCCGCGTCCAGCGACTCTGCAAGTTGTTGCACCACCTGAAGCTGCCCCAGCTTCAGCCACATTGTCATGGCAGGGTAATACGTCCGTTTCTCGTTGTCGCCCCCGACGAGTTCGACGGCGTGATCCTTCCGCTCGACAAAATTCAACGCAACGTTTTTTTCGAGAAAAACCATGACACGCCCCCGTCGCTGCCGATTGCGTCATGCCCCTCGCCACTGAGAAAAGAACGACGCGTGTCGTTCCTTTGACCGCATGGCCGAAGCGAGCGCAGTTTCACATTTACCCACAATAGGCAACGATGTGGCATTCCAGCGATCCGAAAGTACCCTCATATATTACGAATTTCATACAAACCGCCCGTTTCATTCCCGAGCCTGTTCCAAGACCGATCGCCGAA
>NZ_JBSAXD010000045.1:0-57210 GCF_053427715.1 Burkholderia sp. MR1-5-21 | reverse complement strand
GACCACCGCGCAGACGCACGCGGCGATCCCGAGACCGATCGTGAGCGTTGCAACGTTGCCCAGCTCGGGAAAATGATTCTGCAACACGGTGATCGCCGACAGTGCGACCATCGCGCCCACCATCAGCACATCAGCATGCGCGAAGTTGATGATGCCCAGAATGCCGTACACCATCGTGTAGCCCAACGCGATGATCGCGTACACGCTACCCAGTACCAGACCGTTGAGGATCTGTTGAATGAAAATGTCCACTGCTTCCTCCGGATACGCGAGGCTATAAGCTCGTCTATTTGGTCACGCCCCGAACGCGTGCGGGAAGCCAGCTAGCCGAGCGACTTCCCGCACGGTCTCTTATGCATTCACGTATGCCGTCTTTACGGTGGTATAGAACTCCCGCGCATAAATGCCTTGCTCTCGGGGGCCATAGCTGGAGCGCTTGCGACCGCCGAACGGCACGTGGTAATCCACGCCCGCCGTGGGCGCGTTCACCATCAGCATTCCGGCTTCCGCGTGGCGCTTGAAGTGAGCCGCGTATTTGAGCGACGTCGTGCAGATGCCCGATGCAAGCCCATAGGGTGTGTCGTTTGCAACGGCGAGCGCCTCGTCGTAATCGGCCACCTTGATGACGGACGCGACTGGCCCGAATACTTCCTCTCGGTTGATTCGCATTGAATTCGTGGTGCCGGTCACGAGCGCCGGCTGCATGAAGAAACCCCGGGTCGCCCGCTCGATCAATTCCCCGCCGAAGACCTGGCCGCCCTCTTCGCTGGCGATCTTCAGATACGACAGGTTCTGATGTAGCTGGCGGTCGTCGACGACCGGTCCGATCTGGGTCGCTTTGTCGAGTGCATGGCCGACGACGAGTGCTGCTGCTTTCTGTTTCAGCGCGTCGACAAACCGGTCGTGAATCCTTGCCGTGACGATCAGGCGCGACGAAGCCGTGCAGCGCTGCCCGGTGGCAAAGAAAGCACCGTCAAGGGCAGCGTCGACTGCGACGTCAAGGTCGGCGTCGTCCACGACGACCATCGGATTCTTCCCGCCCATTTCGAGCTGAACTTTCTTGCCCGTTTCGACGCATTTTGCGGCGATCGCGCGCCCCGTTGCTTCGGATCCCGTAAAGGTGATGGCATCGACGTCCGGCGACGTCACGAGCGCATTGCCGATCACACGACCCGGCCCGAGCACGAGGTTCAGTACGCCGGCGGGCAGGCCCGACTCCTCGAGAATCCTGACGAGTTCAGTCGCACATCCCGGCACGAGTTCGGCCGGCTTGATCACGACAGTGTTGCCGAACGCAAGCGCTGGTGCGATCTTCCACGCCGGGATGGCGATCGGGAAATTCCACGGCGTAATCATGCCGATCACGCCGAGCGGCTCGCGCGTCACCTCGACCGTCATGCCGGATCGGACGGACGGGACGATCTCGCCGCCCACGCGCAGCGCTTCACCCGCGAAGAACTTGAAAATGTTGCCTGCACGCGTCACTTCGCCAATTGCCTCCGGCAGCCGCTTGCCCTCCTCGCGCGCGAGCAGCGTGCCCAGCTCTTCGCGGCGAGCGAGAATCTTCGTTCCGGCGGCGTCCAGGATATCGGCCCGCTGCTGCGGCGTCGTCAGCGACCACGAGCGAAAGGCATGGCGCGCCGCGGCGATCGCATCGGCGACCAACGTGTCGTCCGCCAGCAATGCCTCGCCGACGACATCCGACAGGTCCGACGGATTGATGTTCGGCAACGCGCCCGATGCGCTCAGCCATTCTCCGTTGATGAAGCAACGATATTGGGTCATGCTCAGATCTCCCAGCGCATTGGATGTCCAGTCGAAGAGATCTGGCATGCCGCTTCGCCGAATTGCAGATGACGCGACGACAGGACGGGCAGCCCCACCGCCGGCGAGATGATTTCATTCGAGTTCACACAGCGTCGTCCGGCCGTGCCACGACGAGACGGCCGGACGATTCAGCCGGTTACTTCGACAGTGCGCTCAGGTTGGCCTGCGTCTTTTCGATGATCGCGAGGACCTTCTGACGCTCTTCGCCTTCGAGCTTCAGTCGCGGCGCCTTGACGTTTTCCGAGTAGCCTGCGATGACGTGTTCGGCCAGCTTGATGTACTGCACCAGCTTGACGTGCGTATCGAGGTGGAACAGGTCGATCAGCGCACGATAGAGCTTGCGGGCCTGCACGAAGTCGCCGCTCACTGCGAGGTTCATCAGCTCGACCGACTCCTTCGGCACGGCGTTTGCCATGCCCGATACCCAGCCCGTCACACCCAGTGCGACCGACTCGAGCACCAGATCGTCGACGCCGCAGACCACGGCCAGACGATCGCCGAAGCGGGAAATCAGGTCGGTGACGCGCGACGTGTCGTACGACTCTTCCTTGATGGCCGCGATGGTCGGCTCGTCCACCAGTTCCGCCACCACGTCGGGCGTCAGGTCGACGCCGTAGCCGCGCGGGTTGTTGTAGAGGAGGATCTGCAGCCTGGAGGCTTTCGCGACGGCCCTGTAGAACGCGATCGTTTCGCGCACGTCCGACTTGTAGGTCAGTCCCGGGAAGACCATCAGGCCTTTCACGCCGATTGCTTCGGCATCCTTCGCGAACTGGATCGCGCTTGCGGTGTTTGTCTCGGCGAGACCGGAAATCACCGGAACGCGGCCCGCGACCGTCTCGACGGCAAGCTTCAGGACCGTGCGCTTTTCCTCCGGGGTGAGCTGAGCGTTTTCTCCGACCATACCCATCATGAGGACGCCGGCAACGCCGTTTTCGATGAGGCGATTCAGACCGGCCTTGATCGCATCGTGATCGAGCGAACCGTCGTCGTTCAGCTTCGTCGTGACAGCCGGGTAAACACCTTTCCAATTGAGTTCCATAAGTACACCTTTATAAAAAAATGACAACAGAGGCGGGAAATCCCGCAGTCAAATCGAGGTCGCGGGGGCCTCGTCAATTCCGGAAGCGGCTGATCGAGTACGGCTCGAGGTCGATTCCGGTTTTATGGTTCGCGAGAAGATCAGCCACGAGCGCGGCCGTCGTCGCCGATTGCGTCAGGCCAAGATGACCGTGGCCAAACGCGTAAATGACATTCGACGCCCGCGGCGAGGGTCCGATGACAGGCAACGAGTCGGGCGTCGCCGGACGGTGCCCCATCCACTTCACGGCACCTGCGTCGTTGATGCCGGGCAGGAAGCGTTTGCCGAGAGCGAGCAGCGCATCGCTGCGCTTGTAGTTGGGCGGCGCCTCCAGGCCCGCGAATTCCGCCGCACCACCGATCCGCAAGCCGATGTCGAGCGGCGTCGCGACAAACTTGCGCTCGGCGAAGATCACTTCACGGGACAGGCTGATGCCGTGCGACGGCAACGTCGTGTTGTAACCGCGCTCGCTGTCGAGCAGGACGCGATCGCCGATCGAGGCCGCAAGCTCCGCAGACCAGGCGCCCGTCGCGACTACGACTCGACGTCCGTTGACCCGATCCCCGTTGGCGAGCACGACCGCAGGCGCAAGGCTGTCCGACAGATTGAGCGCCTTTGCAGTGCCTTCGACAAACTGCGCGCCCAACTCGCGAGCACGATTGCGGAGCCGGATCACGACGTGCTTGGGATCGCCGATGTGCGACCAGTCTTCGAGAAACACCCCGTGGCGGAATACCGGAGCGAGCGACGGTTCGCATTCGCGCACCTCGTCGGCCGTCATCGCGCGCCAACGCACGCCCAGTTCCCGCTTGTAAGCCCATTCGTGCCGGTCAGCCTCGAACGCTTCGTCCGTCTCATAAACGGTCAGCGCGCCTCGCCGATAGAAGCTGTCCATCACGCCGATGTCTTTGAACATCGGAACGATGTCGTCATAGACACGGTTGTTCAGCTTCGCCAGCGCGCAAGAAATCTCCTTGAAGCGCTGCTTGCTGCCGGCGCGCTGAAACGCCAGGAACCACGGCAGCGCCGCAGGCAGATGCTTCCAATCGAGCGCCAGCGGTCCGAGCGGATCGAAGAGCCACTTGATCGCCTTCATGTACAACCCGTTCATGGACATCGGCGTGCTCTCCGTCACGGCGATTCCGCCGGCATTGCCGTGCGACGTGCGATCCCCTTCGAAATCGCGGTCGACGACGGTGACCGTGGCGCCGTCGCGCAGCGCAGCCCATGTGCAGGCAAGGCCAACGATGCCGCCGCCGATGACGACGACATCGGAAGTCGTCCGTGAATGTCGAGCTTGCTGAGTCATTTCGAGTGCGCCGTACTGTCAGGGAGGCGGACGGCAGACAGCCCGTCCACCCCGGTTGCCGTTACTTGCCGCCGAGCACCGTCACGGGACTCCATCTCCCGTTCTCGCACTTGTAGACGGTGATGATTGCGTCGCGCAGATCGCCGTACTTGTCGTACGCGAAGTGATCGCTCGTCACGCCCTTCATGTCGGTCTTCGCGAGGACAGGCAGATACACCGCCGGATCCGACGAATTGGCTTTCTGCATCGCCTGCATCATCGCCATCGCACCGTCGTAGGTGTACGGCGCATAGGTCGTCGGCTCGATCCCGAACTTCGCCTTGTAGCGCTTCGTGAATCCCGCTCCGCCCGGCATCTTGTCGAGCGGCAGGCCCGCGAGCGAAACGATCACGCCTTCGGCGGACGAACCGGCAATCTTGAGGAAGTCCTCGGTCTTCGACATTTCGCCCGACGCGAACGTCGCTTTCATCGCCAGCTGACGCGCCTGCTTCACGAGCGGTGCGGATTGCGCGTCAGCGCCCGCGTAGTAGACGAAATCGGGATTCCTGGACTTGATGCCGGTCAGGATCGCCTTGAAGTCGACGGCCTTATCCGAAGTGAACTGATGGTCGACGATATTGCCGCCCACGGCTTTTACCGCCGTCTCGAACTGCTCCGCCAACCCTTGGCCATACGCGGTCCGGTCGTCGATGATCGCAATGCGTTTCGCATGCAGCGTCTCGACCACATACTTGCCCATCACGCTGCCCTGCTGCGTGTCCGACGTCATCATGCGGAACGTCGTCTTGAAGCCCTGGCGCGTATAGGCCGGCGCCGTCGCAGTGGAGATCTGCGGGATGCCGGCGCGCGAGTAAATCGCCGATGCCGGGATCGTCACGCCGGAATTGAAGTGGCCGAGCATGCCCTTGATGCCGTCGTCGACGAGCTTCTGCGCGACGACCGTCCCCGTCTTGGGATCAGCCTGGTCGTCGAGCGACTCGAGCACGAATTTCGTCTCCTTGCCGTCGATCTTCGGCTTCGTTGCATTGAAGTCATCGACGGCGAGCTGAGCGCCCGATTGGAAATCCTTCCCGTACTGCGCTTGAGCACCCGTCATGGGCGCAGCCAGACCCAGCTTGACCGTTTGAGCCTCGGCCGCCTGCGCCGACGAGCCGAGGAAGAGAGCCAGCAGCGCCGAGGCCGCTGCGAAAGTGGTGATGCGGACGTTCATACCTGTCTCCTTACTACCCAAAAAACCGCTCCCGACGGATCAGAGTCCAGTATTTTGGATCCAATATCCATTTCACGAACTCATGATGCCGCCCTTCAGCGGGTCAGTCAATCAACTTCCGAAAAATCCGGGATCGCGTCACGCTACCCCGCCCCAAGGACTTCCAGTAGTCCACCCGGTCCGGCCTGTCGAGCTTCCGCAGCATATGGACGGACACTTCCTGAGGCGCGCCGGCGAACCGGCAGTCCCGGAAGCTTGCAATGAAGCGGCAGAACGGAAGGTGTTCCAGCCGAGCTGCGGCAAGCGACCTGACTGACTCCAGGGAATGGGGGGTCAGCAAAGGGGCAATTTGGGCTGAAACAACTGGCCTCAATGTATTGGATCCAACATCCAAATTCAACATCGGGTTTGCACCAAGCGTTTCTTGAACATGCGTACCTTCAAAAGCACCAGATCACGCCAGGCGTCATCCCGTATCGGGCAGCGGGCAGGCACTCCGCAAGTGTCCGGCGGGGGCTTTCGAGAATGGGCATAGCGAGCGACCGGGTCGTGAAATGTCGCCACGTCGCCGGAAGCCTGTGCGAGAGAAATCGGCCGGCCCGTGTCAGTCAGTTGTGCATCAGCGCCTGAACGTCGGCGATGAGTTGCGCCGGCACCTGCACACCATTCTCCTCGCTACGCACTCTCGCCTCGAAGCGCCGCTGGGACGGCAGACGCGCACCTTGGCCAACGATGGCGTCGAACATCTCCTCTGCGTACCGCTCTCCGTCGGTTCGTCTTCCGCCCGCAAAAATCTCGGGATTGAACGCCAGAACAAGCTCGCCATGGCACGGCGTTGCGCCAGCGCCTTCGTCGAATTTCTGCGACTCGAGACTCGTCAGGTCACCGAGCAGCGGACCGGCGAGCAGTTCGACCATCGCCGCCAGCGCAGAACCCTTGTGACCGCCAAACGTGAGCATCGCCCCTTTCAGCGCCGCGGCCGGATCCGTCGTCGGTCGACCCGCGTCGTCGACCGCCCAACCGGTTGGAATGGCTTTACTCGCGCGGCGATGCAGTTCGATGTCGCCGCGGGCAATCGCACTCGTAGCGAAATCAAACACGAACGGAAACCTGCCCGGCCGTGGCCACGCAAATGCGATCGGATTCGTTCCGAACACCGGCTTCGTGCCGCCCGCTGGCGCGACCCAGCTATGGCTCGGCGTCATCGCGAGCGCCGCGAGACCTTCGGCCGCGATCGCTTCGACTTCCGGCCACAGCGCCGAGAAATGGAAGCAGTTGTTGATCGCAAGTGCAGCGATCCCGATCGTCCGGGCCTTCTCGACGAGGATCTTGCTGCCTACGTCGAACGCAAGTTGCGAATACCCGAAGCCCGCGTCGACACGGACAATCGCCGGCGTCGGTTCGCTGACCTGCGGTTTGGCGTCGCCAACAAGCTTGCCCTCCCGAAGCGACCTGACACACACGAGCAGACGATAGATGCCGTGAGAATGACATTCATCCCTTTGTCCGGCCGTAATCACCCGCGCGATCGCACCGGCATGATCGTCGGCCATGCCGTTCGAGGTCAGTACACGAAAAGCCAGGTTGTAGACCTGAGTCAATGTCAGGTTCACGATTTCCATCCCGAACTCCTTGTCAATTATATTGGATACAATATTCGCGCAGACAGGATAGGCTGCAGGATGCCAGCCGTCAAATGGCCTCTCACTAGTGCGCTTGGAGAGCGGATTCCTGCGACAAAAGAGGATTGCCGTCGTGCGCAGCGTCGACCGCGACGGGCATGCCCCCCACTTTCGCGCCCTCCATTCATCAGTCGAATAACCGCGTACGCCGGGGCCGTCCCGAACCCAATACGTTGTCGATCCGAAACAAACGTAATCGTCTGTAAATCCTGCAAGCAGAAGCCCGTTTCCGGCGCCGACGCATGGGGTCCGTTTGCTACGATCGCGCCTTTTCCGCGCCGTGCGCCGTCCCCGTGAATCTTCGTGAATCGCCGAATCGTGTCGTCTCTCCGTGACCAGTGCGCCAGGTGGCTCGCCCGCATCCGGCCGCTGGCGGCCGCCGGCGCCACCCGCCTTCGCGCGCTGCTCGCCGCTGCGCTGCAGCGTCTTCGGCATCCGACCCGCCGCGGCATCGCGCTGACGCTCGCCGCGGTGCCCGTGCTCGGCCTGCTGGTGCTGCTCGCGTTCATCCCGTTCACGCCGAGCATCGGCGACATCCGCAAGGCGCGCATCGACCGGCCCGCGCAGATCGTGTCGGCGGACGGCCAGGTGATCGCCGAATTCCGGCCCGTGAACCGCGAATGGGTGCCGCTCAAGCAGATCTCGCCGCATATGGTCGATGCGCTGATCGCGACGGAAGACCGGCGCTTCTACGAACACCACGGGATCGACTGGCGCCGCACGATCGCGGCCGGCCTGCACACGTTCTCCGGCGAGCGCCAGGGCGGCTCGACGATCACGCAGCAGCTCGCGCGCAACCTGTACCCCGACGACGTCGGCCGCGCGCCGACGCTCACGCGCAAGCTGAAGGAGCTGATCACCGCGTTCAAGATCGAGATGGTCTACAGCAAGCCGGAGATCCTCGAGACCTACCTGAACACGGTGCCGTTCCTGTACAACGCGTACGGCGTCGAGATGGCCGCGCGCACCTACTTCGGCAAGTCGGCGGACCAGCTCGACATCCTCGAAAGCGCGACGCTCGTCGGCATGCTGAAGGGCAACAGCTATTACAACCCGGTGCTGAACCCCGAACGCGCGCTGCAGCGCCGCAACACGGTGCTCGCGCAGATGAACCGCTATGGCAAGCTGCGGCCCGACGAATACGCGTGGCTGATCCGGCAGCCGCTGCGCGTCGACTTTGAGCCGCAGACCGCGTCGCCGGGCCCCGCGCCGCACTTCGCCGCGCAGCTGCGCAAGTGGCTGATCGCGTGGGCCGACCGC
Organism: Burkholderia sp. MR1-5-21; assembly: GCF_053427715.1. NCBI lineage: Bacteria > Pseudomonadati > Pseudomonadota > Betaproteobacteria > Burkholderiales > Burkholderiaceae > Burkholderia > Burkholderia sp. MR1-5-21. The sequence goes on along the minus strand of NZ_JBSAXD010000045.1, from coordinate 48,844 downwards.
AACGACTACAACATCTATTCGGACGGGCTCGTCGTGCGCACGACGATCGACTCGCGTCTGCAGGAGATGGCGACGCAAGCGTTGAACGCGCAGACGGACCGCTTGCAGCAGATCGCGAACGATGAATGGCACAACCCCGGCGGCTGCGGGTTGCGCAACGAGCTGTTCCGCACGTTCATCCGGCAGACGCCCGACTACCGGACGCTGCGCGACGCGGGCATGCCGGACCCGGCCGCGCTGCGCAAGCTCGGCTCCGACCGCACGTTCGTCCATGCGCTATGCGACAGCAAGACACAGGTACAGGCCGGCTTCCTCGCGATCGATCCGCGCGACGGGCAGATCAAGGCCTGGGTCGGCAGCCGCGACTTCGCCGACGAGCCGTTCGATCACGTGCAGCAGGCGCGCCGCCAGCCGGGCTCGACGTTCAAGCCGTTCGTGTACGGCGCGGCGTTCGCGGACGGTGCGCGGCCGAGCGATACGTTCATCGACCGCAATGTCGCGATCCCGCTGTCGGGGCACGCGGTGTGGCGGCCGACCGACGCGGAGCCGCCGACGGGCCTGCCGATGACGCTGCGCGACGCGCTCGCGCATTCGCGCAACCGCATCACCGCGCAATTGATGCAGCGCGAAGGCCCCGCGAAGGTCGTGCGGCTCGCGCGCGCAATGGGCGTGCGCGAGAGTCCGCTCGACGCGGTACCGTCGATTGCGCTCGGCACGAGCCCCGTCACGCTGAAGGAAATGGTGTCCGCGTACGGCACGATCGCGAACCGCGGCGTGTACGTCGCGCCGCAGATGATCACGCGCATCGAGGACCGCAACGGCAACGTGCTCGCCCAGTTCGGCAGCGCGCCGCCGGAACGCGCGCTGCCCGCCGGCGCCGCGCAGACGCTCGTCGACGTGATGCGCGACGTCGTCGACCGCGGCACGGGCGCGGACATCCGCACGCGCTACGGCATCCGCGCCGACGTGGCGGGCAAGACGGGCACGACGCAGGACAACGCGGACGGCTGGTTCATCCTGATGCACGAGCAGCTCGTCGCCGGCGCGTGGGTCGGCTTCGACGACGGCCACGTGACGCTCGGCAGCGACTACTGGGGCGAAGGCGCACACAGCGCGCTGCCGATCGTCGGCGCATTCTACGATTCGGCGCTGCGCGCACACGTCATCGATCCGCGCGCGCAGTTGACGCCCGACTTCCGGCCACGGCCCGCGACGCCGCCGCAAAAGCGGCATTCGCGTCCGCAGGGTCTCTTCGACTGGTTGAGGCTGTTCCGCTAGCCGCCCATCGCACGGGCTCGCACGACGGCCGGAACCGACGACGACACGCGATGCGCGAGCGGCGTCACTGCGCGACGGCAGCCTGCAACAGCTGCCGGATCGCCGGGTTGTCCTCGGCGTGCGCGAGCGTCTGCACGGACGGCTTCACGCCGGCAGCCAGCAGGCGCCGCACGCCTTCCTCGTGATTCGCGGTCACCTCGCCGTCGAGCAGCGCGTCGTCGTGCAGCACATCGGGGCTCGCATCCTTCGCGAGCAGTGCGAATACCGACGCCGGCACGGACGGACTCAACGCATTGGACAGCGCGACGTCGGCAACGCGATACGGATTGTTTTCGTGCACCTGCCAGCGCAGCATGCCGCGTTCATGCAGCGACCCGAGCGCGGCCAGCGCATCCGCTTCCGGCAAATGCATGATCTCGGCGACGAGATCGCTCGCCTGCTCCTCGCGCCCGTCGCGCAGCGTGTCGGGCGGCGGCAGGTTATGCAGCAGCGCGTTCAACACGATCGCCCGGTCACGGTCGCGATGCGCAGACGCCGCCGCGCCCGATTCCGGCCGGATCTGCCGCAGCAGATAGGTGGCCACGTACCAGCGATCGTCGCTGCCGTGCTCGTCGCGCGGCACCTGATGCGCGCGCAGCAGCACGTCGAACCAGTGCCAGATGTTGTCGCGCTTCTGTTCGTCGTCGCTCGTCGCCATGCTGCCGGACATGATCTCGTCGAGCATCTGCCCACAGATGAACTTGCGCTGATTGAGCGGTTCCAGCCCCGCGAAATAGTGGCGCAGCGATTCCGGCAGCGCGTCGAAGTCGGCCTGCCTCATGTCCGGCGCGCGGCGCCCCGGACACAGCCCCGCGCCGGAGATCTCGCTGCCGGGCACCGCCTTCACAGGCTCGGGCGGCGAATCGCCGCTGCGCGCGACCGAGTACAGTTCGACGCCGTCGACCTGGAAACCCTGCATCGCAAGCATCAGCACGCCGGTCGTCGAATGCTTCGTCGTCCAGCCGTTGCCGGTGATCGACGTGACCTGATACGGCGCGCCGACCGGCATCTTGATCAGTTCGCCGCCCGGGACCATCAGCACGCATGCGCCGGCGGGGATCGGGCCGGGATCGTCGGCATCGGGTTTGCTTTCGCGCGTCGGCTGCGTTTCGACGGACCATTGACCGGCTTCGCTAACGCGCAGCACCATCTCGCCGCCGACCTTCTCGACGCGCAGCGTCGCGGGCTTGCCGGGCGCCGGCGCATAGTCGCCGAGCAGCGCGTCGCACGCGCCGGCGGCGCGCGCCGACACGGACGCGAACAGCAGCAGACAGAACAGGAAAATCCTCACGGCTGAGTCCTTGGCAGTCGAATCGTTATCGGGAAGTCCGGCGCACGCGTGCCCGGTAGCAGCGACACGGCCGGTCGCCGCCGAGCGCCCAATATATAACGAACACGAATGCCGGCTCGGCGTGACCAGCCTCAGCCGGCCGCGAGCGTGCCGGCCAGCCGGTCGAATTCCTGCGACCAGCCCGCGCGCCACGCGGCCTTTTCCGCATCGTCGACCCATGCGCCGTCGATCCCGTTCAGCATGAACTGCTTCAGGTCTGCGATCGCGAAGCCGAAGTGGCTGAACATCAGCGCCCGCGCTTCGCTCGATGACCTGTCGCGCGCTCGTGGTTGTCCGATTGCTCGCAGCTAGCACCCCCAAGATTTTCATACGACGTCATACCAATAAAGTCTGATCGAATCCACCCGGGGGCAGCCTCGCCCCGATCAGCTCTGAGCTCGTCACAACGCGAGGGAAAACGTTACCCCCGTTTTTCCTCACTTATCCTTATGAAGCCTAGATTCGTTCAGGGTAAACGATCTTCTTCCAATCCCGCTATCTGGCTAACATACGCAGTCATACGACGTCGGATTATGAAGCTGACGTCGACACACGCCGGCGGCACGCTGCCGCCCGCAAAGCAGTCGGACGAGCCGCGGGAACCGAACGACCGGCATGCCGGACGTCTTCCCGCGACATTCACATTTCAAAAGAGAGACATGAGGAGGCTGTGAGCATGAGAAAGATCGCGATCGGTTGCGCCGCCGCCATTTCCGCCGCGGCCGTGATAGCGGGCTGCGGCGGTGGCGGCAGCGGCGACATTGCCAGCAGTTCGGCCCATCCGTGGATGAATGCGTCGATGGCGCCGCAACAGCGCGCCACGCTGCTCGTCTCGGCGATGACCCTGCCGCAGAAAATGGAGCAGCTCGTCGGCACGCCCGGCGTGGTCGCGGAAATTCCGACGTGCTACGGCTCGCGCCACATTCCGGGCATCCCGGACCTGCAGATTCCGACACTTCGGATCACGAACGGACCGGTCGGGGTCGGCCAGAACGACTGCGTGTCGCCGAGCCTGCCGGGCCTCCCGCTTGCATCGCTGTCGAGCCCCGCCTCGGCGAAGGCGACCGCATTGCCGTCCGGCATGGCGGTCGCGGCGTCGTTCGACAACACGGTGGCTGCGCAATTCGGCGACGTGATCGGGCGCGAGGCGAACAATCTCGCGCTGCAGGTGCTCGAGGGTCCCGGCATGAACCTCGCACGCAATCCGACGCTCGGCCGCAACTTCGAGTATTTCGGCGAGGATCCGGTGCTGAGCGGGACGATGGGGGTCGCCGAGATCAAGGCCATCCAGTCCCACGGCGTGATTGCGATGGCGAAGCATCTGGTCGCGAACGAACAGGAAACGAACCGGATGACCATCAACGAGAACATCGACGACAAGGTGCTGCACGAGCTCTACATGCTGCCGTTCGAAATGGCCGTGAAGGACGGCCAGGTCGCGTCCGTCATGTGCTCGTACAACTCGGTGAACGGCTTCTCGATGTGCGAGAACAAGCACATCCTGACCGACGTGCTGCGCGGCCAGTGGGGCTTCACGGGTTACGTCCAGTCGGATTTCTTCGCCGCGCACAGCACCGCCAGCACGATGCTGGCCGGCCTCGACAACGAGATGCCGGGGATCAACATCCCGGGCGCCCTCACGACCTGGTGGACCGCAGACCGCCTGAACGCGGCGCTCGCGGCCGGCCAGATCAAGGTGTCCGACATCGATACCGCGCTGACGCGCCGCTATACGCAAATGTTCCGGCTCGGCATCTTCGACCGGCCCGTCGCGCAAACGGCCATCGACCAGGCCGGCGACGGCGCCATCGCGCGCTCGATCGGCGAGCAGGCAGCCGTGCTGCTGAAGAACGACAACAGCCTGTTGCCGTTCGATGCGAAGGCGATTCGCTCGGTCGCGCTGATCGGTCAGGCCGCCTACGCGACCAAGGCGGTATCCGGATGCTGCGGCGGCAGTTCCGACGTGATTCCGCTGTACACGGTCACGCCGCTCCAGGGCGTGCAGAATGCGCTCGCGAAGCTCGGCTCGAGCGCGACGGCCAGCCTGACCGTCGTTGCCGACGACAACAGCAACCTCGCCGATGCCGTCAATGCCGCGAAGGCCGCCGATGTCGTGATCGTGCTCGCCGGGACCATCGCGGAAGAAGGCGCGGACCGCACGAGCATCGCGCTGTCGAACAACCAGGACGCGATCATCTCGGCCATCGCCGCGGCGAATCCCCGGACCGCCGTCGTGATGAAGGACAACGCGTCGAGCCTGATGCCGTGGATCGACACCGTCCCGGCGGTACTGGAGACGTGGTTCCCCGGACAGGAAGACGGGAACATCGCGGCGGACCTGCTGTTCGGCATCGCGACGCCGTCGGGCAAGCTGCCGGTCACGTTCCCGAAGAACGCGGGTGACTGGCCGGCGAACACGCCCGCGCAGTACCCGGGCGTGAATGTCGACGGCGTGCCGACGGTCACGTATTCGGAGGGGCTGAATATCGGCTATCGCTGGTATGACGCGCAGAACGTCAAGCCGCTGTTCCCGTTCGGGTATGGCTTGTCGTACACGACGTTCGCGCTGTCGAACCTGCAGGTCGCGCCGCAGTCGTCGAACGGCACCGTGCCGATCACCGTGCAGGTCGACGTCACCAACACCGGCAAGACGCGCGGCGCCGAGGTCCCGCAGGTCTACGTGTCGCTGCCGGCCAGTCTCGGGCAGCCGCCCAAGCGGCTCGTCGCATTCAAGAAGGTCTGGCTCAACCCCGGCGAGAAGCAGACGGTGAAGCTCACGATCGACCCGAATGCCACGAGCCATCCGCTCGGAACGTGGGACACGCACGCGCAACAGTGGACGACGGCGAACGGCCAATACGGGATCCTGGTCGGCAACTCGTCGCAGAATCCGGCGCTCGCCGGCTCGATCGGCATCGCCCAGTGAGGCCGGGGCCGCGTCATGCGGCAGCGCAAGGTCCGGCCGCGCCAGCGCCGGACCCGCGCCGCGACGGGCCCGCCTGACGCGGCCGCTTTTCTGCCACAATCCGCCGATCCACCAGGAAATCGTGATTGCCCGGATGAAAAAGCCCTCTCCGACCATTCGCGACGTCGCGCGGGCGGCCGACGTGTCGATCGCGACGGTGTCCAAGTACATCAACGGCACCAAGCGCTTTTCCGCACCGGTCGAGGCCAGGCTGAAGGCGGCCGTCGATACGCTCGGGTATCGGTCGAATCCGCTTGCGCGGTCGATGATCACCGGTCGCACGCGGACGATCGGGCTCGCCATTCTCGACATCGCGAACCCGCACTTCACGAACATCGTGAAGGGGGCAAACCGCGTCGCACTCCAGCACGACTACACGCTGCTGCTGGTCGACACCGATGAAGACCCGGCGCGCGAGCGCCCGCTGACCGAAGCGCTCGCGCAACGCGTCGACGGCCTGATCGTCAGCGCGCGTGCGCCTGACGCCGAATCGCGGTGGATGCTGGATCTCGGCAAGCCGCTCGTGCTGCTGCATCACAGCGCGCAGTTGCGGATCCCGAGCGTCGGCGTCGACAACGCACTGGCAGCCTACATGCTGGCGCGGCATCTGCTGAAGCTCGGGCACCGCGAGATCGCGTACCTCGGCTTCGGGCAGGCCGGCATCAACGACGAGCGCATTCGCGGCGCACGCACGTGCCTCGCGGAGGCCGGGCTCACGCTTGCGGTGTACGACGCGCACGCGCCGACCACGCGTGCCGGCGAGCAGGCATGCTCGCGCGTGATGCTGGGGCCGCGCCGCCCGCAGGCGATCATCTGCTACAACGACCTGATTGCACTCGGGTTCATGAAGGAAGCGGCAGCGCTGGGGTTCCAGCTGCCGCACGACCTGTCGGTGACCGGCATCGACAACGTCCCGTACGGCGAGTACGTGACGCCTGCGCTGACCACGATCGATACGCAGAGCGAAAGAATCGGCGAACGCGCGATGCAGAAGCTCGTCGACGCACTCGCGGGCCATGCGGATACCGCGCATACGACGTTCGAGCCGCGCCTGGTCATTCGCGCATCGACAGCGGCGCCCGGTTGAATCGCGCCGCGCGCGGCAGTCTTGCGCAGTCGCTGCCGGTCAATCCGCCGTATCCCCGCCCTTCGGCACCTTGGCCCACGCTTTGTGGCCCGGCAGCGGCGACCACGCTGGACGCGTGTTGCGCGCGGTATCGATCACGGCAACGTAGCGGCCTTCGATCGGCGTGACGTCGCGCCGCGGTTGCAGCACCCAGTACGACTTGCCGGCCTCGATGCGCGCCTCGTAGATGGCGTCGAGAATGCCGTGCCGGTCGATGAACACGTTCAGCGACGCCGGGATCCGCACGCAGCCCTTCGAGTGGCGGATGCCGAGCAGCGGTTCGAGGCGGTCCGGGTCGGTCGCATGCATCTGGAAGCGCATCGGCGACACGCCGCCCTTGCCCCAGCCGCGCTCGCTGTCCACCCAGCCGAAATCGTAGATCCGCATGTCGCGGCGCCCGTAGCCGCGGATGCCGTTGTCGTTCGTCGTGCCTTCCGCGCGGAAATCCATGTTGTCCGGCGTATGCGTGAACACGCCGAGCGGCGTCAGGAAGTGGTCGTACTTGCCGGGCCAGCCGGTCGCGACCGGCGATGCGCCGATCATCAGCCACGCGTTCGCCGGCGTCGCGCGGAAATAGATGAAGAGCGCCTGCACCGTCGGCGCGCGATCGACGAGCACCACGTATTCGCCCGCGAGCCCGGCCAGATCGTCGGCCGCGAGCGCCTGCTGCAGCCGCTGCCCGTACGCGCGCTGCGCGCTGACAGGCACGTTCAGCCGGCGGGTCACTTCCTGCACGAACCGCTTGCGCAAGTCGATCGCGCGGGTCGTCGCGCTCGCGGCATCGGCAGCAGACAGCGGCGGATGCATGCGCGGCGTCACGGCCGCTGCTTCGCTGGCCGGCGTACCGGATGCGGCGGATGCGGCGCCGGCCTCTGCGGCAGCCGGTGCGCTGGATGTGCTGCCCGATGCATTCGATGCACCTGATGCAGCCGATGCACCGGACGCAGCCGCCCCGGCGGCCGACGGTGCTGCAGCCGACATCGGTGACACGGCGGACGCGGGAGGTTCTGCGAGGACGGGAAGTACCGGGACCGCGGCACACGCGCACGCGGCAAGCAAAGCGGCAAGTCGACGCGGCCGCGAAAAACGCCGCGTCAGGCGAGGAAACGTCATACGATCGATGCCATCGGCCGGATCGGCCATCGCACGTCGTGAGCGGCACACAGGCCGCGCGAGGCAACGACGCGTCGGGTACATCGCGCACGCCGGACGCCGACGCCTCCACGCGGCACACCCGGCCGCGCGCACAACGCGATCAGGCCGATGGCAACCAGAGAGTCGTCTGATTTTTCATTCTACGCGCGCGCAAGCTGCACCGCTTGCGCGCCGCGCCGCCGTCACTTCGAGATCGCTTCGAGCGCGATGCCCTTCGTGCGCGGCCCCATCAGGCCGATCGCCGCCATCACGACCGCCATCGCGGCCGCGATGAACACGAACACGCCGACGGTGCCGAAACCCTTCAGCACCGCTGCGATCACGAACGACGTGAAGATCGCGGAGAAGCGGCTCCACGAATAGACGAAGCCGACCGCGCGCGCACGGATCGCGGTCGGGAACAGCTCGGCCTGGTACGCATGGAAGCTGTACGACATGATGTTGTTCGCGAGCGTGAGGCCGATGCCGAGCACGATCAGCATCGCGGCCACGCTCGTCTGGCTGAACAGCAGCCCGCAGACGATCGCCGTGCCCGCCATCGCGACGATCACCGACTTGCGCTCGAAGCGGTCGGCGATCAGGAGTCCGATCAATGGGCCGACCGGCGCGGCGAGCGCGATCACGCTCGAATACATCAGGCTCGTCGTGACGGTGATGCCCTGCTTGATCAGCAGCGTCGGCACCCAGTTCGCGAAGCCGTAGAAGCCGACCGTCTGGAACACGTTGAAGATCGTCATCATGATCGTGCGGTTGCGGTACGGCGGCACCCACATGTCGCGGAAGCTGCCGCGCGCGGGCACCGGCTCCGCGGGCGCGGGCGGCGGCAGCGGGCGGCCGTATTCGGCTTCGACCTTCGCCTCGAGCGCGCACATCACGCGATCGGCCTCGTCGAGCCGGCCCTGCTGCGCGAGCCAGCGCGGGCTTTCCGGCAGCGCGCGGCGGATCCACCAGACGAAGATCGCGCCATGCGCGCCGATCAGCACGACCCAGCGCCAGCCGTCGAGGCCGAGCGGCGCGTGCGGGACGAGCAGGTACGCGAGGAACGCGACGACCGGCACCGCGACGAAGCCGACCGCCTGCTCGCACGCGAACGCGCGGCCGCGGATCTGCTTCGGCACGAGTTCGGATATGTACGTGCCGATCGTCACCATCTCGACGCCGAGCCCGAGGCCGACGATGAAGCGCCAGAAGTTCAGCCCGGCGGCGGTGTCCTGGAACGCCATCACGACGTTCGCGGCCGTGTACCACAGCAGCGACCACGTGAAGATCGCGCGGCGGCCGAAGCGGTCGGCGAGAAAGCCGCATGCGATCGTGCCGATGAAGAGGCCCGCGAACAGCGCGGCGATGAAGCTCGCGACGCCGGTCGTGCCGAACAGTCCGTGCGTGGTCGCCGTGAGGACGCCGCTTTTCACGAGGCCCGGCGCGACGTAGCCGCTGTACAGCAGGTCGTAGAGCTCGAAGAAGAAGCCGAGGCTCAGCAGCACGACGAGCTTCCAGACGCTGCGGGTGGGCGGCAGGCGGTCGAGGCGGGCCGATATCGAGCCGGCGTCGAGCGTTGAAGTGCGGGCGACGTCCGCTGCAGCGAGCGGATCGGGCTGGGTCGAAGCCATGGTGGCGCGTCTCCGGAATCTTGATTGGTCTGTTCGCCGCCACGCGTCGGATCGGCGGGCGGGTTCGCGCATTTTAGCGGGGACGGAGAACGAGCATGACGGGCCGCCCGTCCCTCTTTACATTCAGACCGTACCCCGCATCGACATTGTGTAAATTGCGTAACGGTCTGTCCCGCGCGCTACCTCCGGCAACAGCACGCGGCGGCCGCTGCACCGCACCGCGCCGCCGGTCGCGCGCTGCCGGCATGCACAACTTCCGGGAGCGCCACGTTGGCGAGCACGGGTAACATGCAGTCAGCCCGAACATGGCACTCTTCCGACGATTCGCAGACGTCGATCATGTCAGCCAATCGTAAACATTCCATGCAGATAAAACGACTTCTCCCATTCGCACGCCGGCTCGCGCTGATCGCCCTGCTGCACCTGCTGCCGGTCGCCACGGCCTCCGCGTTCCCGCTCGCGGCGTCCGCGACGAGCGCGAGCGCCGTCGGCGCGCCCGTCGCGACGATCTCGCTGAACGACGCGATCTCGCAGCTGAAGCAGATGCAGGTCGAACAGGACCGCATCAAGCAACAAACGTCGGCCGCGACGAACAGCAAGGAGCTGGACGCGCTCGCCGATGCGACCCAGGAACTGAGCGCCGACGTCGCGAAACTGGCGGCTCAGCTGGGGCCGCAGCGCGCGCAGATCCAGGCGCAGCTCGACGTGCTCGGGCCGCCGCCTGCGCCGGGCGCCGCGCCCGAAACGCCGGCCGTCGCGCAGCAGCGCTCGACGCTGAACGCGCGCAAGACGCAGATCGACGCGGCGCTGAAGCAGGCCGCCGACCAGAAGGACAATCTCGCCAACCTGACCGAGCAGTTCTCGAAACTGCATCGCAGCCTGCTGAAGAACCAGCTCGCGCTGCGCTCGGGCAGCATCTTCGGCGCGCAATTCTGGGCGCCGCTCGTCGAGCATTCGCCGCGCGACGCCGTGCGGCTCGGCGCGTTCAATTCGCAGCTGCGCGACATGCTGCAGTCGGCGTGGACGCCCGGGCAGCGCGCGACGACCGCGCTGCTGCTGTTCGTCGCGCTGGCGGTCTGGCTCGTCGGCCGGCGGCTCGTCGAACGCACGCTCGCGTGGTTCTGTCTGAACCGCCTGCCCGAAACCCGCCTGCGCCGCAGCGCGCTCGCGCTGTCGACCGCGGTCGCGACGCTGCTGACCACGGGAATCGCGGTGCAGATCTTCTACGTCGCCCTGACGCGCCACTACGAACTCACGCCGGCGCTGAGCGACCTGTGGGAGCAGTTCGCGAAGCTGACGCTCACGTGCGCACTGATCGCCGGTCTCGGCCGCGCGCTGCTGTGTACGCGGCATCCGTCGTGGCGGCTGCCCGCGCTCGCCGATCCGGTCGCGCGCGCGATGCGTCCGTTCCCGGGTGTGCTGGCGGGGCTGCTGCTCGTGTCCGGCACGCTCGAATCGATCAACCGGATCGTCGACACGAGCCTGTCGGTCACGCTGTTCGGCCGTGGCATCGTGTCGCTCGTCGTCGCGCTGACGGTCGGCGCGTCGCTGCTGCGCTCGAACCGTGTGCGCAGCGCGCTCGCGGCGGCCGGCGAATCGCCCGAACAGCGCTCGACGCTCGCGGGGCTGATCCACGCCGGCGTCACGCTCGCGATCATCGCGTCGCTGGCCGCGCTCGCGATTGGCTACATCACGGTCGCGCGCTTCATCACCTACGAGCTGGTGTGGTTCGAGATCGTGCTGTGCAGCGTCTACGTACTCACGCAACTGACGCGCGACGCGTGCGCGACCCTGTTCGCCGCGCACCTGTCGAGCGGCAAGCAGATCAAGCATCTGTTCGGGCTCAGCGACAGGCATCTCGAGCAGGCGCAGACCGTGCTGTCGGGTCTCGGCACCAGCCTGCTGATGCTGTTCGCAGTGGTCGCGCTGATGACGGGCGGTTTCGGCACGACGCCCGGCGACCTGCTCGACAGCCTGCTCGCGATGCTCGGCGGCCAGCGGCTGCAGAGCCTCAACATCATGCCGGACCGGATCATGAACGCGGCGATCGGGCTCGCGGTCGGGTTCTATCTGCTGCGCGCGGTGCGGCGCTGGCTCGACAACGAGTTCATGCCGGCGCTCGGCATGGATCCCGGCATGCGCGCGTCGCTCATCACGCTGTTCACCAACGTCGGCTACGTGCTGCTCGTGCTGATGACGCTGTCGCTGCTCGGCGTCAAATGGGACAACCTCGCGTGGATCGTCAGCGCGCTGTCGGTCGGTATCGGCTTCGGCCTGCAGGAGATCGTGAAGAACTTCGTGTCGGGGCTGATCCTGCTGACCGAGCGGCCGGTGAAGGTCGGCGACATGATCAGCATCAGCGGCGTGGAAGGCGACATCCGCCGGATCAGCGTGCGCGCGACCGAGATCCAGTTGAGCGACCGCTCGACCATGATCGTGCCCAACTCGCAGCTGATCTCGCAGAACGTGCGCAACGTGACGATGGGCAACAGCACGCAGGGCGTCGCGACGCTGATGCTGACGTTCCCGCTGAATACGGACCCCGAACAGGTGCGCGACCTGCTGCTCGATGCCTATCGCGACCATCCGACGATTCTGGACAAGCCCGCGCCGTCGGTGACGTTCAGCCAGCTCACGCCGGACGGCATCACGCTGAGCGTGACGGGTTACGTCGCGAGCCCGCGGATCACGGCGTCGACGAAGAGCGACCTGCTGTTCGAGATCCTGAAGCGGCTGCGCGCGGCGTCGATCACGCTGTCGAGTCCGCAGATGCTGATGGTGCAGAACATGCCGGCGGAGGATGCGTACGAAGCGGGAGGCTAATGGACGTTTGGGCTCGAAGGTCTGCAAAGTGCTCGAACTGCCGCATGCGCGCTCGATCCGATTCCGGCCTGAGCGGCGCTGTATGCTGCGCCGTCGTCCGCCTTGCGGGCTACCGTATTGCCCATCGCCCCATGATGCCTGCGCTGGCGAACAGACGGAGCCGCGCCGATTCCCAGTCGGCGAGCGCGCGCACGCGCTCCTGACGTGCCTCGGAAAAGGCCGCTTGCGCCGCAAGCAGCTCAAGGATATCCCCGGCTCCGAGCGCGTAACGATTGTGTGCCGAAGCCAGCGCCGTTTCAGCGGCAACCAACAGCTGTGCGGATGCATCCAGATTGCCGATGGCGGTCTCGGCGTCCGCATGCGCTTTCAGCACCTCACGCAGAATCTGCTGTTGCGTGTCGAGCAGTTGCGCTTGTGCCTGTTCGGCCTGAGCCTGCGCCCCACGAATCCGATACGTCCGCGAAAAGCCTTCGAAGAACGGAATGGTCAGGGTCAGACCGATGCTCGTCTGTGTCGAACGTAGTGACTGCAATCCCTGATTCGGATAACCGTTCCGGGAAAACGTGCCACTCAAGTCCAGCGTCGGCAGGCCTTCCGACCGCGCTGTCGTCACCTTCGCCTTCGCGGCCTCCCATTGAGCGCGCGCGGCCGTGATTTCCGGGTGAGACCGTTCCGCCTCGCGAAGCCAGTCACCCAGTTCGCGCAACGCATCCGTCGCAACCGGCGCCGCTGCCTCCGTCACGTCGATCCGCGTGCCGGCCGGCAGCCCCATCGCATAAACGAGTTCCGCGCGAGCCCGAGCCACGTCGCCACCAGCCCGCCTCGCAGCCAACCTCGCCTTCGCCAGCGCCGTTTCCGCCTGCAGCGCGTCGCTGCGCGCCGCGACGCCTTTGGTCAGACGCTGACGCGATGCAAGCAACGTAGATTCGGCAAGACCCGCAGACTCGGTACGCGCTGCAAAGGCAGCTTGCGCGTTCTGAACATCGAAATAACTTCCGATGACATCCGCCACGACTTTCTGCATCGCGGCGTCGTGGCTCGCCAACGCGGCCGTCAACAGCTGCTGCGCCGCGCCCCGGTTCGCGGCCCGCCCACCGAAATCGAGCAGTCGCCAGTTCATGCTTGCATTCGACGTGGTCCCGGTGCCACGGCTATTCATCGACGGCGCCTGCGGATAACGGCTGTGCGCGGCGAGCCAGTTCACCGATCCATTGAGCGTGGGAAGCCACGCCGACCTCGCCTCACCCAACGCCGCGGCCTGAATCTTGATCGACGCCCAGGCGACCCGGATTCGCGGGTTGTGACACATTGCATGGTCCACCGCATCGCCAAGCGTCAATGGCCGCACCAGATTGACGGACGGCGGGCAAACGGCGGGGACGTCGTCTCCCGGGAGCCCTGCCCCCGTGTCCAGCACTGGCGGCCGAGTCAGCAATGGATCGGTCAATACATCCGGAACACCCGCCGCGTGAGCCTTGCAGGCGATCAAAGCGAGCAGTACGTCACGCATCCGTCGGCGGCATCTGAACCGACTCAGGATCCTAGCGCTCACGCAAACTCTCCCGGCTGTGCTGCAGCAGCGGCGACAGCACGTATTCGATCACACGGCGCATACCGGTCTTGATCTCGACGCTGCCCGACATCCCGGGAGACAGCCTGATCTCACGGCCGTCCACGAGCAGCGTGGCACGATCGAGCGTCACCTTGACCGCATAAATCAACCCCTTCTTCTCGTCCTCAATCGCATCGCGCGATACATGACTGACGGTCGCCGGCACGGTCCCGTACTTCGTGTACTCGAATGCATCGATCTTCACGCTTGCCGGCTGCCCCTCCTTGATGAAGCCCACATCCCGGTTTTCGATGAACGCCTCCATCTCCACTGCGGTCTCCCGAGGCACGATCTGCATCAGCGGCTGCGCGGCCGGCACCGCCGTGCCAACGGTATGCACCGCAAGCTGCTGCACGGTGCCGTCGACTGGCGCGGTCAGTTGCAACAGCTCGCCGTGTGCCTCTGCCCGGCGCACATCCTGTGCGGACGCGTCCACGACTCGCTGCGCGTCGTTCTGCGCGTCCTGTGCATTTCTGCGCGTTTCTGCCACCAGCGCCGCGCGTTGGTGACGTGCGTCGGCCAATTGCCCTTCGGTGTCGATCCGCTGCTGCTCGGCCTCGATCCACGCGTGTTCGGCAACATCATGCGTTTTCAGGAGTTCGGCGTAGTCCCTCGCCCGACGTGCGGCGAGCGGGAGCGCTTGACTGTAGCGACGAACTTCGCCATCGAACCGATCACGCCGCGCGACAAAATCACGCCACTGACCCATCAGGTGACGCTCGGCTTCACGCAGACGCTCTGTCGGCGCCCCTTCGATACCGGACAGGCGGGGTTGCCGCCCCGTTTCGATCGCCTCGATCAGGGCCCGAGCCCGCGCAACCTGCAATGCCGCGTTCATCCGATCGCCATCCGCCTTCTGACGCTCCGCGTCGATGACGCGCGTATCGAGATCGATCAGCGCGTCGCCGGCCTTCACCGTCTGGCCGTCACGCACGTGCAGCGCCCGCACGCTCGCCACCTCCACCACCGCCAGCGTCTTGGTGCGCGAGGACGGGATGATCTTGCCGCTGCCATTGACGATGATGTCGATCTTGCCCAAACACGCCCACGCGACCAGCGTCACGACCAGCAGCATCAGAATGCGGGCGACCCACCGTCCCATCGGCGACACGGGAGCGGCCTGCACGGCCAAGGCTGCCGGCAGAAATTCGGCCTCGTGCGCGTCGAACCTCGGCAGTGTCATTCGATGGCGGCGTTCCCAGCAATGAAGCCAGATGTCCCGGTAACGTCCGAACAGTTCGCGCCAAGCCTGTATCAGTTGCCTCGCACTCACGCGCATGCTCCGGATACGTCACGACCGTCCTGCTGCAATGCATGCAAACGTGCATAGATGCCACCCGGAATCTGCAGCAACGCCTCGTGCGAGCCGCTCTCCGCAATCTGCCCGCGTTCCATCACGAGAATCCGGTTTGCGTCGCGCACCGCCGAAAGGCGATGCGCAATGACAATGACTGTGCGGCGCTCACAGATGCGGCGCATGTTCGCTTGAATGATGGCTTCGGATTCGTAGTCGAGCGCGCTGGTCGCCTCGTCGAAGATCAGGATGCGCGGATCCGTCATCAGTGCCCGTGCGATCGCGATGCGCTGGCGCTGTCCGCCCGAGAGTCCCGTGCCATGCTCGCCCACCAATGTGTCGTACCCTTCGGGAAGCTCACAGATGAATTCGTGGGCGCCGGCCAGTTTTGCCGCCTCGATCACAGCCTCGATCGAGGCTGTCGGTCGGGCCAGGGCGATGTTGTCCCGTACCGAACGGTTGAACAGCGTGTTTTCCTGAAGGACGACACCGATCTGCTGCCTCAGGCTTGCCGTATCGATCACGGCGAGGTCCTGCCCGTCGACCAGCACCCGGCCGCGATCCGGCACATACAGACGCTGCACCAGTTTTGTCAGCGTGCTCTTGCCCGAACCCGAACGCCCCACGATGCCGATCACTTCACCGGCGGCGATCCTGACGGAGACATGCCGGATCACATCGCTCGCATCCGGCCTGTACCGGAAAGACACCTGGTCGAACTCGACGGTGCCCGAAAGGCGCGGCAGCCGCGTCTTCTTGCCGGCGATTTCGGGGACCGCATTCAGGATGTCGCCGAGCCGCCCCATCGAAATTCCGACCTGCTGGAAGTCGTTCCAAAGCTGCGCCAGACGCAGAATCGGGCTCGATACTTGTCCGGCCAGCATGTTGAATGCGATGAGCTCGCCCACGGTCAACCTGCTGTCGATGACGAGCGTCGCCCCCAACCACATGATCGACGCTGTCACCAGCTTGCTGATCAATGTCACGCCGCCGCTTGCGATCGTGGCGACGTTGGTCGTCGACAGGCCGGCGCTCACGTAGGCGGCCAGTTGCCGGTCCCACCGCTCCGTCCAGCGCGGCTCCAGCGCCAACGCCTTGACCGTGTCGATGCCGCTGATCGTCTCCACGAGGAATGCCTGATTCTCGGCACCCTTGTTGAACTTCTCGTTCAGGCGCCGCCGGATGACTGGCGTCAATGCAAAGGACAGCAAGACGTACAGCGGAATCGAGACGACGACGATCAGGGTCAGCCACGCGCTGTACCAGAGCATCACGCCCAGAAAGATGATGGAGAAGGCCAGGTCCATCACCAGGGTTACCGCATTGCCGGTCAGAAAGGCGCGAATGTTCTCCAGCTCGCGAATGCGCGCAACCGAATCGCCGACACGGCGCGCCTGGAACCAGGCCAGAGGCAGCGCCAGCAGATGACGAAAAAGTCGCGCTCCGAGTTCGACGTCGATCTTGCTGCTCGTGTGAGCAAACACCCAGGTTCGGATGCCGGTGAGCGCCGCTTCGAACAGCGTTGCGCAGATGAGCCCGACCGCGATCACGTTCAACGTCTTCATTGCGTGATTGACCAGTACCTTGTCCATTACGACCTGGAAGAACAGCGGCGTGGCGAGGCCAATCAACTGCAGTACCAATGAAATCAGGACGACCTCGCCGAGCAGCTTCCGGTAGGTCACGATTGCCGGGATGAACCAACTGAAGTCGAATCGCGCGAGCGCACCGGCAATGCTGCTTCTGCTCGTGAAATAGACGAGTTCGCCGGTCCAGATCGCAAGCAGCTGGTCTCGCGTCAGCACTTTCGGGGGGGCGCCGGGGATCTGAATAAGCGCGCGAGGCGCCCGCGAACCGTCGCCGGCCTGATAATGCCCGACAAGAAAATAACCGCCGCCGTCTTTCGACTGTGCGACCGCCGGCAACGGCGCACGATCGAGCCGCGTCGGATCCTGCCGAACGGCCCGTGCCGTCAGGCCGAGCGAGCGGGCAGCTCGCAGGATCGTGCGAGTATCGAAACGGTCGAAGCCGAATTCGTGCCGCAAGGCGGCCTCGTCGGCAGCGATGCCGTGCAGGCTGGCCATCGCCAGCACGACCGCCAGACCGGAATCGGCCTCCTGCGTCGCGCGCGGCGCGGCAGGCCGCGAAGTTTGGCTGTCCATAGGGAGAAGAAACTGCGAGAAGAGTGTGCTACAGCATGCAAAGGAGCGCTTCGCGCCAGACAAGATGTCTGGCCGAAGCGCTTCCGATAACAGGTATTACCGCCAGTTGGCGGCCAGCGTCGGTGCGAGTGCCTTTTGGTAATCCAGCGGCAGCGTCACGGCACCGGCTGCCGGCGGCGCCCAGCCCGCCATCGCCTGCACCAGATTCTCGACATCGGAATTCACGAGTGTCCGTCCATCGGCCGTCCGGATCTGCTCGATCTGATGCTGAGCCCCGCGGTACCAATCCTGGACCCAGGCAGTATCGCCGGTACCCAGAATGCTGATTTCGAGATCATTCCCGACATGACGGAACCACAATTGATCCGTGGATACGCCGCTGCCGATACTGATCACATCGCTGTTGCCGACCGTGACGTCCTCGTCCCGAATCGTGTCGCGCCCCGAACCGCGGCCAAAGCGGTACGTGTCGTTGCCCAATCCGCCCACCAGAATGTCATTGCCTGCGCCGCCGTCGAGCACGTTGTTGCCCCGATTGCCGACGATCGTGTTGTCGAGCGCGTTGCCGGTGCCGTTGATGTCCTCGTTCCACAATTTCAATGCCTCGGCTGTATAGATTGCATAGGCATTCGGCACATTGGCAGCCGACCTGAACTCCTGAAGGCTCACGTAGCGAGTCATGTCGCTGACGCGCCGACGGCCCGAGTCGGCGATATAGAAGCCCTTCAGCGTACCGTCGGCCTCTCCGTACACCGCGCCGGTCACGGTCACGACGTGGTTGACCCCACCGTTGTCGAGATAGGCACCGTCTTCCCAGAATCGACCGGCATTCAGCGCGAGAATCACGCCGCGACCACTACGAATCAGGTTGGCGATTGCATGCTCGTCATACCCGGCAAGCAAATTGTTCGCGATGCCGTAGCTGCCGAGAAGCGCTTGTTGCTGGATGTAGTTCGACCCGCCTCGCTGGTAATCAGTCGCAGTCGGACTGGTAACAGCCCACTGGTTTTCGATCGCGCGTCTCACCACCTCCCCCTCGGTCGTCGGCGTCCCCGTCTGCGTGAGCAGATTGGCGATCGATGTCAAGGCGCAAGTGCCCTGGAACGTCGGAATCGCATCGCCCTGCATGTAATCCAGTTCGTTGGCCTTCGGGTAGCCGTATACCAGAACTGCTGCGTCATCGACGAGACCTTTTTCAGGCTTGCCGAAATCCAGCAGGTTCAGATTCTCGACGTGGTCACCCAGCACATAGCTGATCCTGCTCTGCACGGTGTCGATTCCTTCTCCCGCGAATTCCACGACCCGGTCGCCAACGTTGTCGACATAGTAGGTATCGTTGCCTTTGCCTCCGATCATCGTATCGGCGCCGGTCACGCCATCCAGGATGTTGTCCGCGCTGTTGCCGACAATCCGGTTGTCGAGCGCATTGCCGGTGCCGTTGATGTTGAATCCTTCGACGAGGCGCAGTTCCTCGATGTTCGCGTTGAGAATGTAATTCGCGCTGCTGATGACTGTGTCGTAGCCTTCGTTCGCGTATTCGAGAATCACGTCGTTGACGGTGTTGACGATATAGGTGTCGTTCCCCTGCCCGCCTTCCATGTGGTCCGCGCCTGCGCCGCCGTCGAGATAATCGTCTCCCAGACCGCCGATCAGCGTGTCCCTGCCGTCGCCACCGTAGAGATAATCGTCATCAGACTCGCCGGGACCCAGCGTCCGCTTCGCCTCGTTGTCGCCGGTGAAACCCACCAGCAGATCGTCGCCCGCGCCGCCATACAGAATGTCGTTCCCGACCTGGCCGAAGAGGCGGTCGTTGCCGTCGCCGCCATAGAGCCGGTCGTTGCCGTCCCCGCCCTGAAGTTCATCGTTGCCCGCCTCGCCGTAGAGCAGATCGTTGCCGAGGCCGCCCAGAATCAGATCGTTTCCTGCCCCGCCGTAGATCGTGTCGTCATCGGATTCCCACGCTGCCAAAGACTGCTTCGCCTCATTGCTGCCGGTAAAGCCGACAAGAATGTCGTCGCCATCTCCGCCCCAGATCGTGTCGTTGCCCGCGCCGCCGAAGATCTTGTCGTTGCCTGATTCGCCGGAAAGCATGTCGTGGCCGTTGCCGCCATTCAACTCGTCGTTGCCCGCGCCACCAAAGAGTCTGTCGTCACCGTCTCCACCGTCGAGGAAGTCATCGTCGTTGCCGCCGTCGAGGTAGTCGTTGCCGAGTCCGCCGTATAGCGAATCGTTACCGTTGCCCCCATACAGCGTGTCATTATCGGATTCGCCGAATGCGAGCCACTGCTTCGCGTCATTGCTGGCCGTGAAGCCGACCAGCACGTCGTCGCCGTCGCCGCCCCAGATCACGTCGTCGCCTGCCTCGCCGAAGATCCGGTCATGGCCCGCCTCGCCGAACAGCCGGTCGTTGCCTTCGTTGCCGTGCAATTCGTCATTGCCCGTGCCGCCGAACACGATGTCGTTCCCATGGCCACCGAAAACGAGATCCGCACCGTCGCCGCCGTCCATGTAGTCGTTGCCCAAACCGCCCCACATCCGGTCATTGCCGGCGCCGCCGTACATGATGTCGTCATCCGTTTCGCCTGGCGCGAGCGATTGCTTGCTTTCGTTCGAGGCGGTAAAACCCATCATGATGTCGTCGCCATCGCCGCCATTCATGATGTCGTTGCCGGCTTGGCCGAAGAGTTTGTCGTTGCCCGTGCCGCCATCGAGCACGTCGTTTCCGTCACCGCCGTTCAGTTCGTCGTCGCCTTCCTCGCCGTACAGCCTGTCGTCACCGGCGTACCCGAAGAGGACATCGTTGCCGGTTCCACCCCACAGGTTGTCGTTGCGCGTGCTGCCGCCCATCGTGTCGTCGCCGTCGCCGGCAAGGAAGTTCACGAGCAGGCTGCTGTTGATCCAGTGGCCGTATGCTGCGTAATAGCTCGCGTCGAACACATCGTTGCCGTCGGTTCCGATGAGATAGGAGCGATTCTTGTTGTTGACCTTGATCTGGCTGGACTGAAAGAAGATGAATTGCTCGGCACCGGTCACGTAGATGTTGTCGCTATCGCGCAGGTTGCGATAGTTCGAGAACGGCACCGCCGGTGCGACGTAAATCCTGCCGGGCTGGCCAGCCGCTTCGTTACCCTTCGCCGGTGTGGCAACCGGCGCTGCAGCATAGCGGCTGTTTCCGCGAGTCAGGATGTCGTAGTCGATCGCGCGGATTTCGGAGACGCCTGCCTGGGCGAGAGTCCGGAATTCGCCAGCGTCGGCGATGCCGTCTTCATTGGCATCGATCCACACCTGCAGACCATTCAATTCCGCCCCCGAAAGCTTGCCGTCGCGATTCGCGTCCATCGCATTCAGTATCCCGGTATTCAGGCCCTGTCGATGCGCATTGAGCAGCACCGGGGTCTTGCTGGCGATCGATACGGCTGTGTCGAGGTTCTGGCTCTTCGCTTCGTAGAATGCGCCGATCGGGTTGTACCAGCCGGACGGCATCGTGAATCCGTAGTCGTTGCGGCCACCGTAGGTCAGGGTTTGCGAAATGACCTGACTCAGGTTCAGGTAGCTCGCGCCGCTCAGCAATCCCGTCGCGCGATACCGCGACAGCAGGCTGTCGGCAAAGATTGCATCGCGTGCGTTCGACAGGTCGTAGCGCTGGCCGTTGTTCACCACGAAATTGCGATCGGCGATGCCGTCGCCGTTGGTGTCTTCGCGGACTATGCTTGCGCCATCGCCGACGCGTGTTTCTTTTTTGATGTTATCGAATATGCCGTCACCGTTGGTGTCGGCTTTTGTGATCGTGCCAGATTGTCCTATGTACTGGACGGTACGGCCGCCCTTTCCGTTGGGCGTGGTGATCTGGATTGAATACCCTTCCCACCGGTCTCCAACCGCGATGTATCCTGGCTCAAACCCCGGCGGGTAATTCTCGAGCGACAGAGTCGACATTTTTATCTCGACACCATTGCTGTACCTTGTGATCTTCCAGTCTCCATCGGTACGAATACTTGCCACAGTCACACCAGACGATGGCACTCCCATCAGCCGGTCGATAGTGCGCGACACTTCATCACGAAAAAGCGGGCTGTTGTCTGCGGTCAGGCCAAGGACGTTCGGTGCAATATATTCCTCCCAAGCACCTTTAGCTAGGGCTCCAACAAACATACCCCCCCCACGGCGGCTACGCCCACCGTAAAGGCCGAAATAGATGCAGGTAGAAGAACGGTGGCCACGGCCGCGCCGACAATACCGCCCAATATTCCAACGGCGGTGTCGATTACTTCATAGGATGACGCGCTCGGATTTTTGACAACCCATATCAATTGAACGGCAGAAATAATACCGCCTAATTTCCCCCCAATAGCAGACATCCGTTTCGCAGATGTACCGGCCTCCTGAGCAATCTCCAAAAACGAGCGCATCTTGCCCAATTCCGCTCGCATAGTTTCGACTCGCGCAATTACTTGAGCATCGAGTCGACTACGATCAACACTATCGAGCGCCTTGACCGCGCCAACACTTAGTGAGTCGAGATTTTTCCACATAGTTCGGGCATATTCAGCGCGCGCCGCCGCGTCAGTGGACAACTTTGCAGAGCTTTCTGCGACTCCTTCCAATTGGGTAGCAATATTTTGCAAGGCTACCCTCACCCCCTCACCAGACGCCCCCAACGCATCCCATTCATCGAGCTCATACCAAGCCATATCTCACCCTCTATCAATAAGAAATACGCAGCGCAACAAAGAAAGCATCGCCACAACGCCTGCAACAAAGCAAATTATCAAATATCCACCTGCAAACAATGGCCCAACCATTCCGAGCCAGAATTTCGATTGCCCAACCGACATAAAATTCCAATCAAAATACTGACCTCGAAAAATCAATAGAAACACACTCCCAGATACAAACAAAAATGCAACCAGGAATGCTGAAATTTTCCTTTTCCATGAATAATTCAAGTACCCAAGAGCTATCCTCTCCCTCTCTGCATAACAAAGGCGAAATGCCTCAAAAATCCTGAGAGGTGTAGCGGCCAACATCAGAGCGAAATAGAGTGCAGTTACTTCAGGAAACCGGGATTTCTCGATTGCCTTAGGTAGCAACGAAAATATTTCCCCGATACTGACCACAATTGTCTTCAGCACAGGCCAACGCGTCAGCGCGTCATCCGGTGCAAACCATGCAATCAGTGCACCTGCCAGATGCAACACCATGAGCGCCGGACTCCTGCGATAGAGCTCGAACAAGAAACTAAAGATATTTCGTGGCCCTTTGCCATCGCCCCCCTCCGTCAATAGCGGCCTACAATGCGGCTTAGCCCCTTCCCGCTCGTTATCACAAGCACGCCATCTTGGCTCACGCCCCCACTCCATATGGATACCTAATCAATATTTCAAAGTGTTATCAAATCGAAACCACGAATCACACTACCCACTGACAAGACGCAATGCCACGAAGATATAGAAAGAATTGAAAGAAAACAAGCAAACCATTTATTTTCATACTCATACGAAAAACCCCAATCAATTACGTACCTGTCCTATCGTGAATTCCCCGGACATTTCCAACGACTCCAAACGCTTGGAGACACCATCTGATCCGCCTTGCGAATCCGAAGGCCCCTCTGGCTGGTTCGTTCGAAGAACAAAAAAGCCGGCACATGGCCGGCTTTTCCGCTAAAGCTATAAACGTCGTATTGTCAGTCGCAGTAAGCGATCAGCACACAATACACGTCCGCAAACGACGCTCACGCATCAAACATCAAACTTCACCCCCTGCGCCAGCGGCAGCTCCCGACTGTAGTTGATCGTGTTCGTCGCGCGGCGCATGTACGCCTTCCACGAATCCGAACCCGACTCGCGCCCGCCGCCCGTTTCCTTCTCGCCGCCGAACGCGCCGCCGATCTCCGCGCCGCTCGTGCCGATGTTCACGTTGACGATCCCGCAGTCGCTGCCCGCTGCCGACATGAACTGCTCGGCTTCGCGCATGTCGTTCGTGAAGATCGCCGACGACAGGCCTTGCGGCACCGCGTTGTGCACGTCGATCGCGTCCGCGAAGTCGTCATACACCATCACGTACAGGATCGGCGCGAACGTCTCGCGCTCGACGACTGCCGTTTGCGCCGGCATCCGGACGATGGCCGGACGCACGTAGTACGCATCCGCATGACCGACGTCGATACGCTCGCCGCCCTTCACTTCGCCGCCCTGCTCGCGCGCGTCGGCGAGTGCCTTCTGCATCGCGTCGAACGATGCGCGATCGACGAGCGGCCCGACCAGCGTGCCCGCTTCGAGCGGACTGCCGACCTTCACCGACGCATAGGCCTTCTCGAGGCGCGGCAGCAGCTGGTCGACGACGCTGCGATGGACGATCAGGCGGCGCAGCGTCGTGCAGCGCTGGCCTGCGGTGCCGACCGCGGCGAACGTGACCGCGCGCACGACGAGGTCGAGATCCGCGCTCGGCGCGACGATCATCCCGTTGTTGCCGCCGAGTTCGAGGATGCCGCGCGCGAGACGCTGGCTCAGCACCTTCGCGACTTCCGTGCCCATCCGCACGCTGCCCGTCGCGCTGACGATCGGCACCTTCTTCGACGACGTCAGCACCTCGCCGACATCGCGCATGCCGAGCACGAGCTGGCTCAGGCCTTCAGGCGCGACGCCCGGATGCGTCTTGTCGAACTCGCGCAGCGCCTTGCCGAGCAGCACGTGGCACGCGATCGCGGTGAGCGGGGTTTTCTCCGACGGCTTCCAGACGACCGGATCGCCGCACACGAACGCGAGCGCCGCATTCCACGCCCACACCGCGACCGGGAAGTTGAACGCGGAAATCACGCCGCACACGCCGGCCGGATGCCACGTCTCCATCATCCGGTGGCCCGGGCGCTCGGATGCGATCGTCAGGCCGTAAAGCTGGCGCGACAGGCCGACCGCGAAATCGCAGATGTCGATCATTTCCTGCACTTCGCCGAGCCCTTCCGACGTGATCTTGCCGGCCTCGAGCGTGACCAGCCGGCCGAGCGCGTCCTTGTGCTCGCGCAGCACGTTGCCGAACACGCGCACCAATTCGCCGCGAACCGGCGCGGGCACCGTGCGCCACTTGAGGAATGCCGCGTGCGCGGCGTCGATCTTGCGCTCTGCATCGGCGGGGCTGTCGACGGCCAGCGTCGCCAGCGTCGCGCCGTCGAGCGGCGAGCGCGCGGTCAGCGCATTGCCTTTCCACTGGGCGAGATCGACGTCGAGCGCGGCGAGAATGTCGTTGAATTGCATCACTTCCTCTTCAGGGACAGATTGATCGGTGCGGCGGCGACGCCGCCCTCGTGATTCGATTGGAGCGCGTTCGCGCGCCCGGTGCAAGCGGATACGCGCCCGGGCAAGCCTGCCGCTATCCGGCCATACGAGGCCACTCGGCGCCGGCCATCGCCGGTTCGCCTCTGCCGTCGCACGTGGCCTCGCCTCGCGAGCCGCGATCCATGACCAGCATTGTCGGTGTCCACAAGTCGGGCGGCTATTGATATTAACTCACGACTTCATTCCCAAAACGCATCACACCATGGAATCCGGCCTGACCCTTCGGGTTGTCGCGGCATGCGTCCAGCGCATCAAGCCCGGGCGGACGGCGCGATTGCCGCGCACACCGCGATGCGGCAGGACTTGATGATAAAGACGCATCAACTAGTTCGGAAATATCGTTTGCTGCGCACGCTTCGCCCCCACACAATCTGATCTGCGTCAAGGCGTGCGATACAGCACCCGGCGCGCCGACAGCCGCCCTGCCCGCCTCGCCGGGCACGGCCGGACCCCAGACGAAGGCGACGCGCAGGTCGGCAGGCCCCCGCACCGCGCGTCGACGCCGCCGGCAGGCGGCGGGCGGACGTGCCGCGCTTCGTCTCCCCAAAACAATCCCGGAGACAGCGCTCAGCTCCCCCATGCGTTCAGATTCCCACCCCGATTCCACGAGCCCGTCCGGCTCGCAAGCTTCGAAGCCTGCCCTGCACCGCAGCCTGCAGGCACGCCACCTGCGCATGATCGCGATCGGCGGCTCGATCGGCACCGGCCTGTTCGTCGCGTCCGGCGCGTCGATCTCGCAAGCCGGCCCCGGCGGCGCGATGCTCGCGTACATGATGATCGGCCTGATGGTCTATTTCCTGATGACGAGCCTCGGCGAGATGGCCGCGTTCATGCCGGTGTCCGGTTCGTTCGCGACCTACGGCTCGAAATTCGTCGACGAAGGCTTCGGCTTCGCGATCGGCTGGAACTACTGGTACAGCTGGGCCGTCACGCTCGCGGTCGAACTGGTCGCCGGGCAGCTCGTGATGAACTACTGGTTCCCTCATGTGCCGGGCGTCTGGTGGAGCGCGCTGTTTCTCGTCCTGATCTTCGCGCTCAACGCGTTGTCGGTGCGCGGCTTCGGCGAGGCCGAGTACTGGTTCGCGCTGATCAAGGTCGTCACCGTGGTCGCATTCGTCGGCGTCGGCCTGCTGATGATCTTCGGCATCATGCACGGCGGGCCGCGCGCAAGCTGGAGCAACTTCACGATCGGCGACGCGCCGTTCGCGGGCGGCTGGGCCGCGATGCTCGGCGTCGCGATGATCGCGGGCTTCTCGTTCCAGGGCACCGAGATGATCGGCGTCGCGGCCGGCGAATCGGAAAACCCGCGCACCACGATCCCGCGCGCGGTGAGCCAGATCTTCTGGCGCATCCTGCTGTTCTACGTGTTCGCGATCTTCGTGATCGGCGTGCTGATTCCTTATACCGACCCGAACCTGCTGAAGAGCGACGTGACCGACATCGGCGTGAGCCCGTTCACGCTCGTGTTCCGCCACGCGGGCCTCGCGTTCGCGGCCGGCGTGATGAACGCGGTGATCCTGACCGCCGTGCTGTCGGCCGGCAACTCGGGCATGTACGCGTCGACGCGGATGCTCTACAACCTCGCGGTCGAAGGCCGCGCGCCGAAGCTGTTCGCGAAGCTGTCGCCGGGCGGCGTGCCGCTCAACGCGCTGTACGCGACCACCGCGGTCGGCGCGCTGTGTTTCCTCACGTCGCTGTACGGCGACAAGACGGTCTACCTGTGGCTGCTGAATACGTCGGGCATGGCCGGTTTCGTCACGTGGCTCGGCATCGCGATCAGCCATTACCGGTTCCGCAAGGGTTTGCTGAAGCAGGGCTACCGGCTCGACCAGCTGCCGTACCGCGCGAAGTGGTTCCCGTTCGGCCCGATCTTCGCGTTCGTGCTGTGCGCGATCGTCGCGCTGGGCCAGGACTACCAGGCGTTCCTGTCGAGCAAGATCGACTGGGCCGGCATCGCCGCGACCTACATCGGCCTGCCGTTCTTCTTCGCGATCTGGCTCGGCTACGCGCTGGTGCGCAAGTGCCGGCTGGTCCGCTACGAGGACATGGAGATCGCGCCGTGGATCCAGCGCAATGCAGCGGCCCAGGCGGCTGAAGCCCAATCCGCACCCGCGCCTGCCGCCGGCTACGCCGCGACCCCGACCCCGGGCGCCTGATTCCCGCCGCGCCGGCGGCCGCCCGTCCGAGGGCCGCCGCCGGCGCGGTTCATCCGGCATTCGACGCGGCGCGCGCGATCAGGCAAGATCGACGCGCGGCGTCCGTTTTTCCGTCGTTCATCAGTCATCGAATCACATGCAGAATTTCTACGAAGCCACCGTTACCCGCCAGCCCTATCCGCAACTGACCGGCACGATCGACACCCAGGTCTGTATCGTCGGCGGCGGCCTCGCCGGCCTGTGCACGGCGCTCGGCCTAGTCGAGCGCGGCGTGCGCGACGTCGTCGTGCTCGACGGCGAACGCGTCGGCTACGGCGCGTCGGGCCGCAACGGCGGCTTCGTGTTCGGCGGCTACAGCCTCGACAACGCCGACCTGCTGCGCACGCTCGGCCGCGAAGAAGGGCGCCGCCTGTACCGGCTGACGGTCGATGCGGTCGACCTGATCCGCTCGCGCATCGCACGCTACGGGATCGACTGCGACATCGTCGACCGCGGCGTGATGCTCGCGAACTGGTTCGACGATCCGTCCCGGCTCGACAGCCTGCGCAAGCTGATGAAGAACGAACTCGACGTCGACTGGGAGCCGGTCGCCGCGAACGCGCTGCGCGACCGGCTGAAGACCGCGCGCTACCACGGCGGCCTGTTCGAGCCGAACGCGTTCCATTTCCACCCGCTCAAGTACGTGCTCGGCGTCGCCGCGGCCGCGACGCGCGGCGGTGCGCGCATCTACGAACAGTCGGCCGCGCTCGGCATCGCCCGCGAAGGCGCCGGGTACGTCGTGCGCACGGCGCACGGCGCGGTGCGCGCGAAGGACGTCGTGTTCGCGTGCGGCGGCTACGCGCGCGGCGTGTCGCCGCGCATCGAACGCGCGGTGCTGCCGATCGCGACCTACGTGATCGCGACCGAGCCGCTCGGCGCGCGCCTGCCGGACGCGATCGACGCGCCCTATGCGATCTACGATACGCGCTTCGCGTTCGACTACTACCGTCCGCTGCAGGACACGCGGATCCTGTGGGGCGGCCGAATCTCGGTACTCGACCGCGGCCCGGACGCGATCGCTCGCCTGCTCAAGCGCGACCTCGTGCGCGTGTATCCGCAGCTCGCGGACGTGAAGGTCGAATACGCATGGGGCGGGCTGATGAGCTATGCGCGGCACAAGATGCCGCAGATCGGCCGCGACGCCGACGGCGTGTGGCACGCGATCGCGTTCGGCGGCCACGGGATGGCGCCGACCACGGTCGCCGGCGAAACGCTCGCGGCCGCGCTGGCCGGCGAGCGGCCGGTGCCGGCAGGCTTCGCCGAGTTCGGCCTGACGCGCACGTTCGGGCTCGCGGGCCTTGCCGCCGCGCAGCTCACGTACACCGCATACCAGGCCCGCGATGCGATCGCGGCATACCGCAACTGAACGCCCGCGCGGCGCCCCGCCGGGTGCCGCGCGATGTGCTCCGGCTAGAACGAAAGGTCGGCGAAACGCAGGCGGGACGGGGTTTTCCACATGCTAGAATGCCCTGTCCAAGCCGCCGCAAAGCCACAAAAAACGCCACATGAAATCTGGAAGCAGGACCGCCTCGTCCGATAACCGCGCGCTTCCGTCCGATGCGCGGCGCAAATACGATCCCGAGCAGACCAAGCGCAACATCCTCGACGTTGCCACGCAGGAGTTTTCCGCGATGGGCCTCGCCGGTGCGCGCGTCGACGCCATCGCCGAACGCACCAACACGACGAAGCGGATGCTCTATTACTACTTCGAAAGCAAGGAAGGCCTGTACGAGGCCGTGCTGGAGAAGGTGTACGGCGACATCCGCGCGCTCGAGCTGGAACTGCACGTCGGCGACATGGAGCCGCGCGAAGGAATGCGCCGCCTCGTCGAGTTCACGTTCGACTACCACGACAAGCATCGCGATTTTGTCCGTCTCGTGTCGATCGAGAACATCCACGGCGCGAAGTATCTCGAACAGCTGAAGTCGTTCAAGAACCGCAACGTCAGCATCATCAAGACGCTCGAGGAACTGCTCGAGCGCGGCGCGGCAAGCGGCGCGTTCCGCCAGGACGTCGATGCGTTCGACCTGCACCTGCTGATCAGCTCGTTCTGCTTCCATCGCGTGTCGAACCGCTACACGTTCGGCGCCGCGTTCGGCCGTGATCCGTCGGCGCCGCGCCTGCGCGCACGGCACCGCGACACGATCGCCGAGGCCGTGCTGCGCTACGTCGCCGCATAACGCCCGTTCCGCCCGTTCCCCTTCCGAGCGCATCGTGCGGACTGCCGGAAGGCGTCCGCACCGCGACGATCGCCTTGAGCGTGACAGCCGGCGGCACGCGCCGCCGGAACGAAGCGAATACCGCCAGCACGCGCGCAATGCGCATCGCGCAGGCGATCCGCAACGTGCGCGACCGCCTTCCGGATGCCGATGTGCGTCAGTTCGTCGGAGCCGCCGCCAGCGCGATCCTCGCCTTCTCTTCCGGGCTCCCCGCCACGAAATACTTCTTCGCCCAGCTCGAATCCGGCGCCAGCGCGAGTTGCGGGTGCGCCGACGCGCCGCCTTGCTTCTTCGCATCGATCGACAGCGCCCGCGCGCGATAGTGCTCGTACAGCCGCAGGAATTCCGCCAGATAGATCGCGGCGATCCGCGAATCGCGAATCTCGAGCAGGTTCTCGTCGTTGAATTGCTCGGAGTTGCGGCTCATGTTCGCCGATCCGCTGTAGACGATCGGGTTCGCGCCTTCCGCGTCGATCACGATGAACTTGTGATGGATCACGACCGGCGGATACGCGGGCGCCGGCTCGCCCGGGAACAGCCGCAACTCCGGCTCGAAACCTTGCGGCACCGTCGCCGGCGAGAAGTATTGCGCGTCGATCACGTCGCGGTGGTCGCGGCTGCGGTGGTACAGCTCGAGGTTCGCGAGCGTCGCCGCATCGAGCGCCTGGCCGTTCTGCTGTTCCGTCTCGGCCTTCGTCGCGCTGCCTATGTTGATCTTGTTGACGAGCCCGAACATCATCAGACCGCGGTCGCCCGCCGCGAAGCATGCGTCGCGCAACGCGGCGTCGGTCGGCATGAACAGGCAGAACGAGACCGAATGCTTCGCCGCCGCGATCGCCGCGACGATCGTGTCGATCTGCGTGCGCTGCCCGGCCGGCTCCGGCGAGAACGACACGCGCAGCTGCGCGGTGCCGACCGTCAGCGGCTCCGACCAGCCCGGCGACAGCCGTGCCGTCTCGGCGACCGGCGGATTTGCGGCCAGCGCCCGCGCGCGGTCGTTGTACAGCGCGGCGAGCGCGGGCGAATCGAACGTGTGCAGCACGTTCGCCTGCTCGGTCAGGCCTTCGGTCGTGAAGTTCGCCGAGCCCGTCAGCACGCGCGCGGGTACGGCGTTCGCCGGCGCGTCCGTCACGATGAACTTGTCGTGCATGATGTGCGTCTTGTCGCGCGGCGCGAGCGTCACCAGCCCCTGCAGCGCGTCGACGGCCGGCTGGTTCGGCGACGGCAGCGGCGGCTGGCCCTTGCGCGGCGTCACGTGCGCGTCGTAGACGATCGCGAGCGCCGCCTCGCCGTGCGCATGGCCGAACGCCTCGAACGCGGGCAGCGCCCACCGCGTGTCGGTCAGGTGATAGACGGCCGACACCGCGCGCGACGCGGGATCCAGCATCTGCGCGAACACCTGTTCCATGTCGTTCGCGAGCCACGTGCGCAGCTTCAGCGCCTGCTCGGCGCTCGGCGCCGCACCGGGCGCGAGCTGCAGCGCCGCGACCTGCTTCGCGAACGCCTGCGAGCTGACCACCGCGCGGTTGAACCACGTGCCGACACCGTCCTCGACATGTGCGGGCAGCACGACGTCGCACGTGCCGGCTTCCGCATCGAGCACCTGCAGGCTCGCGGGCGTGCCGACGACCGGATAGACGTCATAGCGGAACCCGGCGCCGCGATCCTGCGGGTCGATCCGCGCGTCCCACCACATGAATTTCTGGATCGGCGCCTGGTCGGTCGGCGCGTCGCCCTGCGTGTCGGCGGCCGGGCCATCGAACGTCAGGCGATTCGGCAACCAGCTGTAGGGCGCGCGCGTCTTGCCGTCCGCCGACCAGAACCCGGGCGTGCGTTTGATCGCGAACCCGAGGAAATCGGGTCGCGCCTGCGCGCCGGGCCAGTCGAAGGCCAGCAACACCAGGGTCGGGGAAAGATAGCTGCGCACGCTGACAGACATCGGCATTCTCCGTGGCTCAACGGCCGGTCAAGATCGAATGGACCAGTGTCCTCGGCGGTCTTTCACGCAGGATGACGGTTCGATGAACCTTGCGTGTCGCGCGTGCGTCAGCCGCACACGATCAGCTCGATGCCGCGCGCGGTCAGTGCGCGGCGCACGGCCTTGTCCGGCGCGCGCTCGGTCACGAGACAGCGCGCCGCGTCGGTGCCGTTGATCCGCACCGGCGTCACGCGGCCGAATTTCGAATGATCGGCAACGACGACCGCCATCGCAGCCGCGGCGATCATCCGGCTGCGCACTTCGGCCGCGAGCCGCGAGTAGTCGGTGAACTCGGCGTCGGCCGTGATGCCGCCCGCGCCGACGAACGCGAAATCGACGTGGTATTGCGCAAGCTGCTGGATCGTGTCGAGGCCGAACGTCGCGTCCTCGTCGTCGGACAGCTCGCCGCCGAGCAGCGTCACGCGATTGCCGTTGCGGCGCGCGAGCACGAACGCGGTGCGCCAGTCGTTCGTGTAGACCGACAGACGGTGCTTGTCGGCAAGCGCGAGCGCCACCGCATGCGGCGTGCTGCCGGAATCGATCAGCACCGATGCGCCGTCTGGCACGAACTCGGCCGCGCGCCGCCCGATCATGCGCTTCGCGTCGGCATTCGCGGCCTCGCGCTCGGACAGGCTCGGCTCGCGGCGGTCCGCGGCCAGCGCGCCGCCGTGCGTCATCACGAGCAGGCCACGCGCGGCGAGCGCGTTCAGGTCGCGCCGCACCGTCTCGCGCGACACGTCGAGCGAACGTACCAGTTCCGCGACCGACAGCGCGCCCGATCGTCCGAGTTCCGACAGAATGAATTGATGACGTTGTTCCGCCAGCATCTCGTTACACGCCCGAGGCGACAAGTAAATGGGGAGCGTGCCATTGTATTACGACGATTTGACCGGCGTTTGACGGTTGGGTGTCGGGCGCTCGATGGATGGCAACCGGAAATCGGCAACCGGAAATCGGAAATCGGAAATCGGCAGCGGACAGCAGGAGGCAGGTAGCAGGTAGCAGGTAGCAGGTAGCAGGTAGCGAAATTCTGTATTGCCGGAAGCGAGCGAATCGCAGCGGTGCGGATTGCTACACTTTGCGCTTCACCGAACGACAGACCATCCAGGGGACTTGCGCAATGTATCGCAAAGGCATAGTGCTCGAAATCCAGTTTCCGCCCGAACGACTCAACGACGCCGCCGGCGATCCGTACTGGATCGACCTCACGCTCGACGAAGCCCGCCGTCTCCATCAGCAGCTCGCCGCGCGCTTCGCGAACGAAACGAGCGCGAACCAGCCGCTCGACACCTTCTCCATCGACTGATCCCCCAATCCGCCCGCTTCGTGCCGCGTGGGCGATTGCAGGATTCGACAAGACACCTGCGCCGCGGCGCCGGATACTGCCGGACTTCGTGATTCCGTCCGGCCGTGTCCCGGCCCGCTTCGCATGCTCAACTCGATAGTCGCGGCAGCCTTCGTCGCGCTCTGGTCCACCGGCTTCATCGTTGCGCGGGCAATCAAGCCCTACGCCGATCCGAACCTGTTCCTGCTCGCGCGCTTCGCGGGCACCGCCGTGCTGTTCGGCGCGGTCGCGCTCGCGGCGCGCGCGCCGTGGCCCGCGCGCCGCGAATGGCCGCGCCACCTGATTGCCGGTGCGCTGTTGCAGGGCGTGTACCTCGGCGCCAGCTACTGGGCGGTCGCGCAAGGACTGAATGCCGGCGTGATGGCGCTGCTCGGCGCGCTGCAGCCGCTTGCAACCGCGGTGCTCGCGGTGCCGCTGTTCAACGAGCGGCTGTCCGCGCGCGGATGGCTCGGGATGACGCTCGGGCTCGCCGGCGTCGCGCTCGTGCTTGCCCCGAAGGTGATGGGGGGTGTCGCGCCGCCGCCGGGCGCCGCGCCGGCATGGCTCGTCGTCGCGGTGTCGGTGCTGTCGGTCGGATCGATCACCGCCGGCTCGCTCTATCAGAAGGGCCGGCTCGCGCAGAGCGACCTGCGCACGGCCGTCGCCGTGCAGAACTTCGGCGCCGCGATCGTCGCGGCCGTGTTCGCGGCGCTGCTGCACGAGACGCGCTGGATTGGCGCACCGGCGCTGTGGGTGTCGCTCGTCTGGGGTGTCGTGTTCCTGTCCGGCGGCGCGGTCACGATGCTGATGTGGATGCTCCGGCGCGGCAACGCGGCGCGTGCGACGTCGCTGCTGTTCCTCGCACCGCCGCTCGCCGCGCTGCAGGGTTACATGCTGTTCGGCGAAACGCTCGCGGCCGTCCAGCTCGCGGGGTTCGCAGTTGCACTGGCAGGCGTCGTGCTCGCGCGGCGATAGGCGAGTCGGTCAGTCCGCCGCCCTGCCGATCCGCCGGTCCGCCGATCCACCGATCCACCGATCCACCGATCCACCGATCCACCGGTCCACCGATCCACCGATCCACCGATCCACCGACTCACCGACTCACCGACTCACCGACTCACCGACTCACCGACTCACCGACTCACCGATTCACCGATTCACCGATTCACCGACTCACCGATTCACCGACCTGCCGATCCACCGTGTCCCCCGTGCAACGTGCCCCCCGGCATCATGCCCCCGGCGCGGCACGGCGCCGCGAATGCGCTTATGATGAGCGCCTCGCATTTCGACCCGGGACTCTCCCATGACAGCCGCCGATTACGCCAGCCGCCAACGCGCAATCATTGCCGAACTGAACGTCGCCCCGCACTTCGACGCCGATGCCGAGATCGCGCGTCGCGTCGAATTCCTGGCCAATTACCTGCGCTCGACCGGACTGCAGACCTATGTGCTCGGGATCAGCGGCGGCGTCGATTCGTCGACGGCGGGCCGGCTCGCTCAGCTCGCGGTCGAACGCCTGCGCACAGAGGGTTATGACGCGCGCTTCATCGCCATGCGCTTGCCGAACGGCGTGCAAAACGACGAAGTCGATGCGCAGCGCGCGCTCGCGTTCGTGCGCGCCGACGAGGAGCTGACGGTCAACGTGAAGCCGGCCGCCGAAGCGATGCTCGGCGCGCTGGCCGCGTCCGGCCACGCGTTCGAAACCCCGGCCCAGCAGGACTTCGTGCACGGCAACATCAAGGCGCGCGAGCGCATGATCGCGCAGTACGCGGTTGCGGGCGCGCGGCGCGGGATCGTGATCGGCACCGATCACGCGGCCGAATCGCTGATGGGGTTCTTCACGAAATTCGGCGACGGCGGCGCGGACGTGCTGCCGCTCGCGGGCCTGAACAAGCGCCGCGTGCGCGCGGTGGCCCGCGCGCTGGGCGGCGAGGAGACGATCGTGATGAAGGTGCCGACCGCCGATCTCGAGGAGCTGCGTCCGCTGCGCCCCGACGAGCACGCATACGGCGTCACCTACGACGAGATTGACGACTTCCTCGAGGGCAAGCCCGTCAGCGACCACGTGTACGAAACGGTGCTGCGCTTCCATCACGGCTCGCGACACAAGCGCGCGCTGCCTTACACGCCGTTCGACTGGCCCGAGCAGCGCGGCTGACGGCGCGCCCGGGCGCATCTCGCGGCAGGCGGCGACCGCCCACGGCATGACGGATCGCCCGCCTGCCGTCGGCCGCCGCCATCAACCGCAGCGCGCCGGCGGACCGCTGCCGGCGCGCGCCGCCGCACGCGGCCACGGCCGAACGCGCATCACCGCGCCGCCCCATTCACGCACCGGCGCGTCGCCCTGACGGCTCAGGCGTGCCCGCCCGACACGGGCGCCGCCTGCTTCGCCTGCAGCGCGCGAATCCGCATCCGCGCGCCCGTATCGGCGACCGTCGTGTCGTACATCGCCGCAAGGTCGTGCTTGAGCGCGGTGCGCGAGCCACCGTCGAGATACACCATGTGCCCCGACGGATAGAAGCGCGCCGACAGGTTCTGCCGCACCTTCTGATCCTCGAGCGGCATCTGCTGCAGGTCGATCACGGTCTGGTAGAACGGCGTGACGAAGTCATAGAAGCCGTTCGCCGACAACACCTTCAGGTCGACGTTCAGCGCCATCACTGCGGCGAGGTCGCCCGCCGTGTAGAGGATCACGTTCCCCTTCGCGTCGATGCCCTGCTGCGCGCCGGTCGGGTCGATGTGGCTGAAGTCCCAGTTCTGGAACGCCTGGTCGTTCAGGTCCGTGAACGCCGAATTCGACGTGAACTTCAGCTGCTCGTTCAGGTAGCTGTTCCACATCGCCGTATAGACGCCCGACACGGCCGTCATCGTCGGATCGTTGCCGCCCGAATTCGGATCGACCTTGCCCGCGATGCCCGTGCCGATTCCCGTCACGCGGCCGTCGTACGAGCCGAGCGACAGCCCCTGCGCATGCAGCAGCGTCGTCAGGAACAGCGAATTGCCGCGCGCGTCGTAGCCCGAGATGTCGAGACTCCACGACAGCAGCGTCGTCGTGTCGATGCCCGTGTATTCGGAGAGCTTCTGCACGACCGCCTGATCGCTCTGCGGGAACTTGCGCAGCGCATCCAGGTAGTCGGTGCGCGCGAACTGCGCGACTTCCTCGACGAACGCGCCGAGATCGGTCGGCGCCAGCGACACGCCGAGCCGCTTGTGATACCACGCGTCGGCCGCGGCGGTCGGCAGCGCGCCGACCGGGTTGCCGGCCTGCCGGTAGTCGAGGATCGACGACTGCAGCGTGATGCCGTTCAGGTCGATGCCGTCCTCGTGCAGCTTGTACGCGAGCACGCAGCTGCGCGCGGTGCCGTACGACTCGCCGAACAGGTATTTCGGCGAATTCCAGCGGTTGTTCTTCGTCAGGTAGCGCTTGATGAACTGCTTCAGCGAATTCGCGTCCTGGTCGACGCCCCAGAAATCGCGGTTCTTGTTCGGCGCGACCGCGGCCGAATAGCCGGTGCCGACCGGGTTGATGAACACGAGGTCGCTGCGGTCGAGCAGGCTGTCGGGGTTGTCTTCCATCTGGTATGGCGCGGGCGGCGTGAAGCCCGGCATCGACGTCTTGATGCGGCGCGGCGCGAACGAGCCGAGCAGCACGAACACCGACGACGAACCGGGCCCGCCGTTATAGAAGAACGTCACGGGCCGCGCCTCCTCCTTCTGCCCGTCTTCGGTGAACGCGACATAGAAGATCTTCGCGGCCGGCAGCGAACTGCTCGGATCGACCGTCACGAGATGCCCGGCCGTCGCCGTGTACGCGATGCGCCGTCCGCCGATCGTCACCGCGTGATGCGTGACGGCGGCCGCCTCGGTCGTGTCGGTCACCGAGTCGTCCGGCCCGTTGCCATACGCAACCGGATCGAAGAACGGCTGGTCACGGCCGTGGCTCAGCGCGACCGGATTGACGGTCGGCGGCACGCCGTGCGAATTGTGGTCGCCGTGATGCAGCGGATACACGCCGCCATTGGATGCGGAATCGATGCCCATCGTGCTGCTCCTGGAGGTGAAAGGGATGCGGGTAACCCGCAACAAGCGTGCTGCGTGAAGACGCTCGCCGTCAGCTCGACGGCTTGCGTGTCAGGATCGCGGCCAGTTGCGCGCCATTCGGGCTGCCGAGCCCGGTGCACGCGTCCCAGCCCGGCGCCGCCGCATACGCGCCGTTCGTGCCTTCGGTGATGTCGCGCAGCGCGCCCGGGTTCTTGTACACCACTGGATTGATCCAGCCGACGGACATGCCGGGCGCCGCACTCGCCGCCGAACCTGCCGTCGCGCTTGCAGCTGCACTCGCCGCCGCACTAGCCGCCGCACTCGCCGCCGCACTCGCCGCCGCGTTGATCCGCGCGATCAGCGCGGCCCACAGCGGCGCCACCGCGCTCGTGCCGCCCATCACTGTCGGCGTGCCCGCGATCGCGACTTCGTAGCCGGTCTGCGGCGACGCGTCGCCCGCCACGTCCGGCACGCCGCGCTTCGCGAGCGGCGCGGTGCTGCCGTCGGCGAGCGTCACCTTGAGCCCCTGCTGCCACGCGGGCAAGTCGAACATCGTGCTGACGCCGCCGCCGCCCGCGCCACCGCCGGACGCTTCATCGTTCCACACGACCTCGCTGCGAATGCCCTGCCCCGGCAGCGCGTCGAGCTGCGTGCCGCCGCAGCCGAGCACGTACGGGCTCGACGCAGGGAAATCGACATGCTGCGCGCCGTCCTGCAGGCCGTCGCCCGAGCCGCTGTCGCCCGACGCCGCGCAGACCGTGATGCCCTGCGCGGCCGCCGTCTGCAGCACGCGGTTGAACGCCTGCGCGGACTGCGCCTGCCAGATCGCCTCGGGGCCGCCCCAGCTGATCGAGATCACCGAAGGCCGGTTCGTCGTGTCGTTGACCGCCGCGTTGACGGCCTGGATGAAGCCCGCGTCGCTGTTCGGCGCGAAGTACACGGCGATCGTCGCGGCGGGCGCGATCGCGCCGGCGATCTCGATGTCGAGCGCGACTTCGCCGTCCGGGCCGCTCGGATCGCCGGTCGGCGCATTGCGGCCCGTGCCGACGTTCACGTCGACGAGCTTCGGCGGCGTCGTGATGCCGAGCCCGCGGAAATACTGCGCGATATCGGCCGCGTTGTAGCCGCCGCCGAGTTCGATGACCGCAATGCATTGCCCGGCGCCGTCGCCGGCCGGAAAGCCGTACAGCGACGCGAGCTGCGGCGGGGTAAACGTGACGGCCGCCGCGCCGCCGCGCGCCGGCCTGAACGGCGGGCGCAGCCGGAAGTGCGGCCGCGCCTGCGGCCGGCTGTCGAGGCCGAGCACCGCGGTGACCGCATCGCCGAGTTCGTCGGGCAGCGTGATCGCGCCGGACCGGCCGCGATACTGGCCGATCGAGCGATGCTCGAAGCGTTCGAGCGTGACGCCGAACGCGGTTTCGAACTGCTTGATCGTGCCGGACAGCACGACGACGCTTTCGACCGGATCGACGCGATCGACCGTCAGCTGATGACGGCGCGCGAATTCCTCGGTCTTGCGGATATCGTCGGGATTGGCGGAAAAGCGCTTCGCGAATGCGTCGCGCGACAGCGGCCGCGCGTTCGGATCGCCGGTCGCCAGCTGGTGAAGCAACGAATCGAGATCCCCTTCTTCCTGCCGCCGCAACATGAT
The DNA here is from genome assembly GCF_053427715.1 of Burkholderia sp. MR1-5-21. NCBI lineage: Bacteria > Pseudomonadati > Pseudomonadota > Betaproteobacteria > Burkholderiales > Burkholderiaceae > Burkholderia > Burkholderia sp. MR1-5-21. Next base: position 10,705 of record NZ_JBSAXD010000045.1, on the reverse strand, counting down.
CGTGACGTGAATGCGCTCGGCCGGATCGCACGGGCCGAGACACTGCGACTCGGCGACGATTCGGGGTTCGCGGTCGGCGTGAAGATGCCTTGCCATGTTCAGACCCTCCTTGGTACCGCGTTGCACGGAACAGCCAGAAAATCGGACATGATCGGCGGCGGTCGGTTCCGTTCGATCAGACGGATTCGCAGCGCGGCGAGGTAAAGGAAGTTTAGAACAAGTCGGATGAATTGCGCTTGCGGGCCGGTGGCCGGCAAGCGCATCGGCGAACGGGTGGTTCGCCGGTGGCGGCGCGGTGCGGGCGCGTGTCCCTGACCACCGCGCGCCGTGCTGCTCAGTCCATCGACAGTCGCAGCGCGAAGCCGATCAGCGCCGCGGAGAACGTCCAGCGCTGCACGGTCTGCGCGAGTGGATGCGCGCGCATCCACGCGGCGATTCGCGACGCGCCGAACACGCACGCGAGGTCGAAGCACACGCCGGCCGCGACCAGCAGCGCGCCCAGTTCGAACATCTGCCAGACCACCGGCCCGACCTCCGGCCGCACGAACTGCGGCAGCAGCACCGAGCAGAACAGCAGCGCCTTCGGGTTCAGCAGGTTCGTCAGCAGGCCCTTCACGAACGCCTGCCGCAACTCGCCGGCCGTATCGGCCGCGCCGTCGCCGAGCGCGAACACCGGCGAGCGGAACACCTGGATCGCGACGTACGCGAGATAGAGCGCGCCGCCGTAGCGGATCACTTCATAGAGCCACGGCGCGCTGCGGATCAGCGCCGCGACGCCGCACGCGGACAGCGTCACATGCGCGGAGCGCGACAGCGACAGGCCGGCCGCCGCGGCGATGCCGGGCCGCACGCCGCGGCCGATGCTGGTCTGCAGCACGAGCGCCATGTCCGGCCCCGGCACCGCGTAGATCGCCGCCAGCGCGGCGAGGTAAATCAACAGCAAATGCGTGGAAATCATGTTCTGCCCCCATCCGTCGATGACGATATGGTGCCGCCAACGAACGAGGGATTATTGGCCATCTTTGGCCGCTATCTGGCGATCGAGAGGGGAATCCCCCACAATGACGGGATTCGAACATGGATTCCGCCAACATGACCGATCTCGACAAAACCGACCGTGCGATTCTCGCTGCGGTGCAGCGCGACGGCCGGATGCCGATCGCACGTCTCGCCGACACCGTCGGCCTGTCCGAGACGCCGTGCGCGCGGCGCCTGAAGCGCCTCGAAAGCGACGGCTACATCGAGCGCTACCGCGCGCAGCTGTCGCGCAAGGCGCTCGGCTTCGGCGTCGTCGCGTTCGTGCTCGTGCGCTTCGCGACGCACGACCGCAAGGTCGCGGACCGGTTCGAGCGGGACGTGCTCGGGATCGAGCGGATCCTGTCGTGCCACAACGTGTCGGGCACGGCCGACTACCTGCTGCAGGTGGTCGCGCACGACCTCGACGACTACGGCACGTTCCTGCGCGAATCGCTGCGGATGCTGCCGGGCGTCACGTCGATCGAATCCGCGCTGTCGCTGCGCGAGGTCAAGCACGACGCGGGGTTGCCGGTGCCGTGATGCCGATGGGCGGGCAGGAGACGAACGCACGGCACCGTTCGGCCCGTCACTTCGACACGCATCGATGCGGGCTGCGAACCGCGCCGACGTATCGCTCGTCCACATTGCCGGCGCTGCCGGCCTTACGCGACATCGGGCGATTGATGCGCGCGCTCGAGATCCTCGAGAAAGGCCTCCACAAGCGGATTGCCGCGCCCGTTGCGCGCGACGACCATGTGGAACGTGACGTCGTAGTGCAGCCGCTCCGGATTGAGCGGCGCGAGCAGCCCCTGCGCGACATACGGCGCCGCGAAGTGCTGCGGCAGGTAGCCGAGATGGTGGCCCGACAGGATCAGCAGCGCGACGGCCTCCATGTTGTCGGCGGTTGCGGTCACGCGGTCGGGCGTCGTCGACATCTGCGCTTCCGGCAGCGGGTATGAGCGCCATGCCCATTCGAACCCGGCGACGTCGGCCGGCGTCAGCGCGCCGGCGCGCTCGAACAGCGGATGGCCGCGGCCGCAATACGCGACCTGGCGCTCGATGAACAGCGGCGTGTAGTGCAGCGCGGGCACCCGGTGCCAGAAATAGCCGACCGCGATCTGGATCTCGTCGCTCAGCAGCTTTTCCTCGAGATCGCCGGGCGCCCGCACCCAGATCGAGAAGCGCACGGCCTCGTCGCGCGTGCGGAACGCGGCGATTGCCTCGGCGATCCGCGCGTTCTGGCTGACCGGCGTATGGCCGATCAGGCCGATGTTCAGCGTGCCGACCAGCTGCCGGTCCATATGCCGCGCGGCTATCCCGAATTCGTCGAGCGCGCTCAGCAGCTTGCGGCTCATCGCATGGAAGCGCTCGCCCTTCGGCGTGAGCCGGAAACCGCTGCGGCCCCGCTCGCAGAGCCGGTAGCCGAGACGGGTTTCGAGCGATGACAGCTGCGCGCTGATCGTCGATTGCCCGACGTTCAGCATCGCCTGCGCGGCCGATACGCCGCCGGCGTCCGTGACCGCCAGAAACACGCGGATCAGCCGCAGATCGAGGGTCGACAGATTCCCCAGCACGCTATTCCCCTTCCATACATCGATGGAAATCGATGTTTACGTCGATATCTTCGCATTCTTCTTTGCGGCCGGAACGCGTACAACTGTGCGCCAAGCCGGTCGAATGATACGGCAACCCCACATTGGAAGAGACGCCCCATGAACGACCACACCCATTTCCAGCCGCTCGGCGGCAATGAAATGCCGCGCTGCGGCGGCATCGCGACGATGATGCGCCTGCCGCACGTGCCGACGGCCGAAGGCCTCGACGCCTGCTTCGTCGGCGTGCCGTTCGATCTCGGCACGTCCAACCGCACCGGCGCCCGCTTCGGTCCGCGCCAGATCCGCACCGAGTCCGTGCTGCTGCGCCCGTACAACATGGCGACGCGCGCCGCGCCGTTCGATTCGCTGCAGATCGCGGACATCGGCGACGTCGCGATCAATCCGTACAATCTGCACGATTCGATCGCGCGCATCGAGGCGGCATACGACGCGATCCTGGAGCACGACTGCAAGCCGATCACGCTCGGCGGCGACCACACGATCGCGCTGCCGATCCTGCGCGCGATCCACCGCAAGCACGGCAAGGTTGCATTGATCCACGTCGATGCACACGCCGACGTGAACGATACGATGATGGGCGAGAAGATCGCGCACGGCACGCCGTTCCGCCGCGCGGTCGAGGAAGGCCTGCTGCACGGCGACAAGGTCACGCAGATCGGCCTGCGCGGCACCGGCTACGCAGCCGAGGACTTCGACTGGTGCCGTGAGCAGGGCTTCCGCGTCGTCCAGGCCGAGGAATGCTGGAACAAGTCGCTCGCGCCGCTGATGCAGGAAGTGCGCGAGCGGATCGGCGACACCCCCGTCTACATCAGCTTCGACATCGACGGCATCGATCCCGCCTACGCGCCGGGCACCGGCACGCCGGAAATCGCGGGCCTCACGGTGCCGCAGGCGCTCGAGATCATCCGCGGCGCGAAGGGCCTGAACATCGTCGGCTGCGACCTCGTCGAAGTGGCGCCGCCGTACGACCCGTTCGGCACCACCGCGCTGCTCGGCGCGAACCTCGCGTACGAGCTGCTGTGCGTGCTGCCGGGCGTCGCGTACCGCGCCTGATCCCGACACAAGATATTCCAGCCAGAGGATTTCAGATTTCAGATCACGACTGCCTGCTGCGACTGCATCGCGGCAGGCGTGCGTGCGCGCTCGCGTCGCCAACGACGGCCGATCAGCTGCACGCAACCCGGAGACATCGCAGTCATGAATCGCCCCGACACCCTCGACCTCGGTCGCGCCGAACCGGCCGGCCTCGAGATCGAACACCATTCGATCGACTACATCCCCGAGAACGAGCGCCACGCGAAGCTTGCGAGCCAGGGCCCGTTCTGGTTCCTCGGCAACTTCCATTTCTTCACGATCTCGATCGGCTTCGTCGGCCCCGGCATGGGCCTGTCGGCCGGCTGGACCACGCTCGCTGGCGCGCTCGGCATCATGTTCGGTACGATCTTCATGGCGTTCCACGGTTCGCAGGGCCCGGAAATGGGCCTGCCGCAGATGATCCAGTCGCGCGCGCAGTTCGGCTATCGCGGCGTGATCGTCGCGCTGCTCGCAACGCTGTTCGTGTTCGTCGGCTTCAATGTCGTCAACGTGTCGCTGATGGTCGACGGCGTGCACAACGTGTTCGGGATCGACGGCGGATTCGTCGCGGTCGCGGCCGTCGCGGTCGGCGCGCTGCTCGCGATCTACGGCCACGACCTGATGCACCGGACCTTCACCTGGGCGCTGATCGCGACGCTGCCGCTGTATGCGCTCGTCACGCTTGCGCTCGCGTTCGGCCATGCGGCGCCCGCGAGCGCGGCCGCCGCGCCGTCGGCCGCGCCCGGGTTCAACTGGATCGGGTTCGCGACGCAGTTCGCGATCGCCGCGAGCTACAACATCTCGTATGCGCCCTACGTGTCGGACTATTCGCGCTACCTGCCGAAGCATACGAGCCGCGCGAAGCTGATCGCGGTGATCTTCGCGGGCGCGTCGCTGTCGGGCACCTGGATGATCGGCCTCGGCGCGTGGCTCGCGCAGAAGCTGCACGCGGCCGATGCGCTGGTCGCGATGAACGACGTCGGTGCGTCGCTCGTCCCCGGCCTCGGCAAGCTGATCGCGATCGTTTCGCTCGTCGGCTTCCTGCCGATCATCGCGCTCAACGCATACAGCGCGATGCTGACGGTGCTCACCGGCATCGATTCGATCGTGCCGATCAAGCCGACCCGCCGCGCGCGCGTCGCATCGATCCTCGCGATCAGCACGTTCGTGCTCGCGTGCGTGTTCGCGATCCGCGGCAACGGCATCGCGCTGCTGCAGACGTTCCTCACGCTGATGCTCTACTTCCTCGTGCCGTGGACCGCCGTGAACCTTGTCGATTACTTCTTCGTGCGGCGCGGCCATTACGCGATCGCGCATTTCTTCACGCCGCGCGGCCTGTACGGCACGTGGCAGCTGCGCGGGATCCTGTCGTACCTGATCGGCTTCGCGGCGATGGTGCCGTTCTTCTACGTGTTCGATGCGGAAGCGAATCGCGAGGTGTTCGTCGGGCCGTTCGCGCGCATGCTCGGTGGCGTCGACGTCGCGTGGCTCGTCGGGCTGATCGTCGCGGGCGGCGTGTACTGGCTGCTGTCGCGGTCGCTCGATCTCGACCGCGAGCGGCGCGTGATCGCCGAGACGCCCGCGCCCGACGCGCTGGCCGGCACGGCGGCCTCGCGTGACGCGCATTGAGCGGCGCGCGCATGCGTTTCGACCGGTGCCGCCGGCAACGCCTCCGCTTCCCACTCGTCGAATTTGACCGCAAGATGCGGAGCGCATCCGCAGAACGACGCCGCTAGACTGGATTCATCGATCACTGCCCCGAATACAGTCATGCGCGTCACGCCGTCGGAACTCGCTCGTTCGATACGCCCCCTGTTCTGCTTGCCGTCGACGACGGTGCGTTCGGTTTGCTTGAACCGCCCGTCGGCCCGACGCATTCAGGGATCCACAGCAACCCGGTTGATGAAGGGAGAACACGCGTGAACATCGCCGACCTGCGCGCTGCCGACACCGGCGCGCGCGACATCGTCCCGCGCATCGACGCCCTGAACTGGCCGGCAATCGCTGCGGAGCTGGATCTTCAAGGATGCGCACACGTTCCGGAATTGCTGCCGGCGTCCGCTTGCGACGCGCTGGCGTCGCTCTACCCGCACGACCCGCTGTACCGCTCGCGGGTCGTGATGGCACGCCACGGCTTCGGCCGCGGCGAGTACAAATACTTTGCGTATCCGCTTCCGGCAACGATCGATACGTTGCGCTCGACGCTCTATCCGCACCTGGCGCCGATCGCGAATCGCTGGAACGCCGCACTCGGCATCGACGTCCGCTATCCGGCCGATCACGCCGACTTTCTCGCGCGATGCCACGCGGCGGGACAGAGCCGTCCGACACCGCTGATCCTGCAATATGGGCCGGACGACTACAACTGCCTGCATCAGGACCTGTACGGCGAGCACGTGTTTCCGCTGCAGGTTGCGATCCTGCTGTCGGCGCCCGGGCGCGACTTCACGGGGGGCGAATTCGTGCTGACCGAGCAGCGGCCGCGCATGCAGTCGCGGGCGGAGGTGGTCCCGCTGACCCAGGGCGACGCGGTGATCTTCGCCGTCCACGGCCGGCCCGTGCAGGGCACGCGCGGCGTCTATCGCGTCAATCTGCGTCACGGCGTGAGCCGCATCCGGTCGGGACAGCGTCATACGGTCGGCATCATCTTCCACGATGCGCAGTGATCGAACCGCAAGCGGCATCGTCGGTCATGGCATCATCGGCTGTATCCGGCATGCAATGTGACGTGATGCGCTCGCTCTGCATTCCGAATGAAAACGCAATGGCCAGCGCCTGGCGAGCCATGACAGTCACGGGCATCATGCCGCGCGACGATTGATCCGCCATACGCGGATGATCCGCCTGGAGATCGCGACGTCCGTGCGTCGCGCGGGCGACCCTCGTTACCCTCTCGCGACGCTCGCCCGCAACCGGTCTCCCGCGTTTGCTGCAAGCCGCGCATAGCCGGGCAAGGTCAGCAACGCAAGGGCACCGGCCACGAAGAATGCCCAGCGAAAATCCTCGAGCAGGTAATGCACACCCGTCGCGTCGCCGCGCAAGTTCGCCGCGACCCGCAGCGCGAGCGCGCCGAACGCGATCCCCATGCCGATCGTCATCTGCTGCGCGGCACTCCACAACGTGCTCGCGGCGCTCGTCTGCTGCGCGGGGATGTCCGCATAGGCGAGCGTCGCGAGCGCCGTGAACTGCATCGAGCGCGTCAGTCCGTAGACGAATACGACGAGCAGCGTGATCGCGAGCGGCGTCGACGCGGTCAGCCAGCCGCATGCGATCGTGAACACGCCGGCGATCGTCACGTCGACGAGCGCAACGCGACGAAAGCCGAACCGGTCGAGGATCCACGACGTTCCCGCCTTCATGCCGAGATTGCCGAGCGCGCTCGCCAGCAGCAGCAGGCCGGACTGGAATGGCGACAGGCCGAAGCCGATCTGGAACAGCAGCGGCAGCAGATACGGCACGGCATTGATCGCGATCCGCGTGACCGACCCCGTAATCACGGTGACGGAAAACGTCGGCACCTTCAGCGTCGTGAAATCGAGCAGCGGATGCGCGCATCGCCGCGCGTGCAACCAGGTGGCGTAGCCGAACAGCACGCTCGCGCCGACGAGCACCGCCGCACGCAAGAAATGGGCATCCTGCTGCCCGGCTGTCTCCGTTCCGATCAGCAGACAGGTCAGCGCGGCGCCCGCCAGCACGAAACCGACCCAGTCGAGCGGCCGCTGCTCGTCGGCGCGCGTATTCCTGACGATCAGCCAGGTGCACACGAACGCGGCGATGCCGAACGGCACGTTCAGCAGGAAGATCCACCGCCACGACGCATAGGTTGTAATGAATCCGCCGATCGGCGGCCCGACGACCGGCGCGACGATTCCCGGCCACGTAATGGTTGCGATCGCGCGCATCAGGCGCGCCTTCTCGGTGCTGCGCACGACGATCATCCGCCCGACCGGCACCATCATCGCCCCGCCGATGCCCTGCAGAAGACGGGCGGCCGTGAACGACGCGACGCCGTTGGACAGGCCGCACAGCACCGACGCGCCGGTAAAGATGACGATTGCGCTACCGAATACCGTGCGAGAACCGTATCGGTCGGCGATCCAGCCGCTGATCGGGATGAACACCGCGAGCGCGAGCATGTAGGCGGTCATCCCGAGACTCAACGCGTTCGGCCCGACGCCGAAGGAGTGCGCCATCTGCGGCAGCGCGGTCGCAATCACGGTCGTATCGAGATACTCCATGAAGAATGTCGCGGCAACGAGATACGGCAAGAGGTCGGTCGTCCGACTTCTTTGAGTAGAAGTAGCAGCCATTAGCAGGACGGTGGGCGGAATGCAGTAGACGCCGGGTGCCGCTCCCGACGTTGACAGTCGCGAACGATCGGCACGAGTGGCCAATATTACCCTGAAGGCCTGAATCTTCGCTTGGCCGAAACGCGAGGTCACACGTGATTTATGCGCGTAAATACACGCGCGCGGCGCGTTGTCGATTGGGGTGCGATCACCGGCGAGGCACGTCGGACACCAGATTCATGAACCGCAAGCGTATGTCCGCGGCGCCATATGCGCGGTTGGCCTTCGCACAATTTCGAACAGTAGCCCGAGCGGCGGCCGTCACGTCACGTTCGGCGGTGGTCTGGCGGCCTCCAGCCCGTGAGCGCCTCGGCGCGCCATTCCGCGTGGGTCAGCTTCGCGACGAAAAAGTCGGCCAATGCGCTCACCTTTGCCGGTCGCGCACGGGCACTCGGCGTGACGAAATAAAGGCCGCCTTCGGGCAAGCGCCAATCTGTGAGAATCGGTACAAGCCGATTGTCCGGGAAGTACTCCGTCGCAGCAAATTCCGGCAGCTCGGTGATTGCAAGTCCCGCGAGCACCGTAGGCAGCAACGCTTCCACGCTCGTTCCTCGCAACGCCCCGGTGGGGGTGACCGCGCATTCGTCGCCGCTTTCGTGCGTAAAGCGCCATACGTCGCGCTTGCTTCTGTTGACGTAGGTCAGACACGGGTGCGCGCCGAGATCGCGCGGGTGCTGCGGACGACCATGACGAGCCAGATAGTCGGGCGACGCCACGACAAATCGGCGGACGGGGGCAATGAGACGGGCGACGAGAGACGAGTCCTCCAGGATCGCAATACGGAGGGCGGCATCGAACCCTTCCCCGATCAGGTCGACGTGGACATCCGTGAGATGGAGATCCACGGAGATATCCGGATAGGCGCGGAAGAACTCGGGCAGCAGCGGTGCAACCCAGCGGGCGCCGAAGGAAAGGGGCGCAGCGAGCTTGACCAGGCCACGCGGCCGGCTTGACGTCTCGCGCGCGAAATCCTCTGCCTCCTCGGCGTCGACGTAAATCTTCGCGGCCCGCTCCGCGAGCATATGGCCGTAGTCCGTGAGTGCGAGTCGTCGCGAGGTACGGTTGAAGAGCCGCCCGCCCAATCGCTCCTCAAGACGGGTCACGGCCCGGGAGACCGTGGCAACGGAGACGCCCATTGCCGTTGCCGCCGCAGCGAACGAACCTTCCTCGGCGACCTTCGCGAACATCGCGAGTCCTTCAAAATCCGGCAGCTTCGACATAGACACTTCTGCAACGATGGTTTGCATTCATTTCTATTTCGAAAATTAGCACGCCGCCTTAGATTTGTCTCATCTCATCTGAGACGAATCATGGAACGCCAACCGGAAGGAAAGGCAGCCGTCGTCACCGGCGGCACGACCGGCATCGGCGTTGCTACCGCCACGCGTTTTGGAGCCCAGGGCGCAGGCAATCAACCCGCAAAGGAAATTTTCATGAGCACCATGCTCGAAGTTCACGCATTCGCCACATCCAACAGCGTCAAGGTGCCCATCGCACTGGAAGAAATGAAGCTCGACTATCGGCTCGTTCGCGTCGACCTGCGCCAGGGCGAGCAGAAGACCGACGCCTTCAAGGCGATGAATCCCAACGCGAAAGTCCCGGTTCTCGTCGACCGTACGGTTGGCGGAAACGGCGACGTGGTGCTCAGCGAGTCCGCCGCGATCCTGGTCTACCTGGCAGAGAAGACCGGGCGGCTTCTTCCGAAGGACGGCCCCGAACGCACCAAGGTGTTCGAGCAACTCTTCTTCCAGGCGTCCAGCCTTGGTCCGGCGTTGCTGCAGGCTTTCCTGGCCACGATCCAGTCGTCGCCACAACCCGACGCAAAAGCGCGTGCGCTATCGGAAGTTGACCGGTCGCTGGCTGTCCTCAATCGTGGTCTCGAGCGACATCCGTACGTTGCAGGTGATGCGTACAGCATCGCGGACATCGCTCACTTCGGGGGAATGTGGCGTCATCAGGCACTCGGCGTGACCCTCGACAAGTTTCCGTTCGTTGCCCGTTGGCATGACGACATTTCTGCGCGCCCCGCCGTCGCTGCCGCGATCGCGAAGACGTTGGCGCTCGCTCAGTAATGCGATGCAACCCGCCGTTTTTCGGTGATCTGCAAGACGCAACCTGACTCGTTCCGGAATCAATGATCAAGGAGAAGTGTGATGAATGACCGTATCCATGAGCTGCTTTATCGCAACCTTCAGGAGGTTTTCGGCGAAGGCGACGCGACTCGCCGTCGCGCGGCCGTCGAGGAGCTCTATACCGATGACTGTGTGCTCTATTCGCCCGCCGGTACGTTAGTCGGGCACGACGCACTCGACAAATTCGCCGGCGATCTTCGTGCAACGCACCCGCATTTCGCGTATGTGCCGCACGGCGAACCTCAAGCGCTTCACAATGCCGGTCGTCTTGCGTGGGGTTCCGGCCCGCGAGGCGAAGAACCCGACTATACGGGCCTGGATGTGATCATCGTTCGCGACGGGAAGATTGCGGCGCTCTACGTCTTCCTCGATTCGCTACCGAGCGGCACGTCGGATATCGGATAAAGATTCGCGAGCAATGGCGGAGCGTCGGACAGGGCACACGGACAGCAAAGGCGACCGCGGCGTGGCTGCCTGGACAGCAGCTACGCGCGGCCTGGCACGCGTAGGTCACATC
>NZ_JBSAXD010000044.1:0-57907 GCF_053427715.1 Burkholderia sp. MR1-5-21 | reverse complement strand
CCTCAAAGGCCAATAGGACGATCGGATTGCGACTCCGCCTAGGACCACCCACGCGTCTTGTTTGGCCGCCCCTTCGTCAACGCCCGAGAACTGGGCGTCGGCTTGAATCGCAGCAGTTGCTCTTTCTCGTGAAATAGCTCGCAATCGTCCCGACACACAGCTAAGGGCGTGAAAGTGCCCGTGCTGCAGTACAGCCCCAAGTCTATCGAGGTTGGGCACGCAGCTTCTTGTACAGTGTTGTGCGCGAGATACCCAATTCGCGCGCAGTCGCGGAAATGTTGCCATCGTTGGTGTGCAGTGCCCTGGCCACGGCCTGTAGTGTCTGTTCGCGCAGTGCACGCTGGCCCACGGCCGGCCCGAACAATGCCTGTGCGCCGCGCGCCGCACGTACCAGATCAACGAACACAGTCGTACCGTTATGCAGAGGAACGCGTTGCGCAGCCCCCGGCTTTAGCAATCGCTGCCGCTGAGTGGGGCGGGCACCGGAGAACACGTCGTTAATATGCAGTCCAGATGTTATTCCTGCCGCAGGCAGATCCAACAGTCGCCGCGCAAAGCGATTCGCCGCTTGCAGGATGCCATCGCCATCGACTGCGAGCAGTCCCTGCATCGAGGATTGCTCCCAGCGCTGGTCGTATCGCACGCGCAGCACGTGGCAATTCTGCTGCTCGGAGATCAGATGGTTCTCCGCAGCCACTGCAGCCTGGCGAAAATGCGCCAGCAGCAGCGCTGGGTCGCGCTCGCCGAGGCCGGTTATGTCCAGTGCGCCGATCAGTTCGCCCGCAAGGCCGTGCAGGGGTACTGACAGGCAGAATACCCGGTCAAACTCACTCAAGTAGTGTTGGCTGCCGCGCACCACCGCCGGGCGATCCTCGACCACGACGCAACTTGGCGCGGTGGTGCCGATGTTGGTCTCGCGAATACGGCGGCCCACCCGGAGCGGGCGTAGCAGCTGCTGGCTGCTGTCCGGATGATGACGCTGGTGGACGATCATGCCATGTGGATTGACGCAAATTACCGTCCAGTCTCGCCCGCCAAAGGCAGCCCAGAGGTGTTCGATCTCGGCCCTGACGCAGCGTACCAGGCGCCGGTCGTCGGGATGCTCACGCACCTTGCCGGCAGGGCACTGGGTTTCATAGCTGGGTGCATTCCAAGGCTTGAGTCCGGTGCTGCGCGAACGCTCCCAAGAGCGCACCACCGCTTCGGGCAGCAGACGCTCGGGCAGTGCCGCCCCTTCGGCAAATGCGGCACGGGCGCGGCTCAAATGTTCGTGCTGCAGTGAATGGGAATCCATCCGCACATTACTTCTCCAGATAGCTGAAGGCCGCCGGAAGCGCGAATTTCACGGCAGGCCTTACAGGCTGCATGGTGGAACGTGATACGACGGAAGCTATCATATCGCGTCAGTAACATGAGGAGGTCAGCTGGCGATCCTCAGGACCGGCTTGAGGGTGATGCCTTTGGTGCTGTCTTCGGCGGCCTGGTTGATCTGGTCCAGGCTGTAAAACTTGATCAGCTTGTCGAACGGGAAACGGCCCTGCTGGTAAAGCTGCACCAGCTGAGGAATGAACACCTGCGGCACGCTGTCGCCCTCGACGATGCCGCGGATGCTGCGTCCGCCGAGCAACAGGTTATTGACGTCAAACTCGGCTTTGGTGCCGAGCTTCGGCGCACCGACAACACCCATCGTACCAAGCCCGCCGAGTGCCTCGATGCCGGCCGACAGCACTTCCGGTCGGCCCGTTGACTCCAGCGCAAAGTTGGCGCCGCCGCCAGTGATGGTTCGTACCGCATCGATCATGTCCACCTCACGGCTATTGACCGTGTGGGTGGCACCCAACTCCATGGCGAGCTCCAGGCGCGAGGGAACCACGTCGATCGCGACAATAATGGACGCGCCGGCCACGCGCGCGGCCATCACCGCACTAAGGCCGACCGCACCCGCACCGTAGCTGGCGAAACTGCTACCGGGACGCACTTTCAGCGAATTGATCACCGCGCCAGCGCCGGTCTGAATACCGCAACCGAGCGGCCCGAGCAGTTCCAGCGGTGCATCGGCCGGCACCTTGATCGCATTGCTTTCGCGCGCGATCGCATAAGTGGCGAACGAAGACTGGGCGAAGAAATGATCGTGCAGCGGCTCGCCACTGGGGGTTTGCAGCGCAGTGTGGCCATGGGCGTCGAAGCCGCCGAAGTTGAGCGGGTAGAAGTCCTTACAATAGGCTTCGTGGCCGCTCGCGCACGGGTTGCAGTGACCGCAGGCACCGTAGGTCAGAATAACATGGTCGCCAACCTTCAGGTTCTTCACGTCGGGGCCGACCGTCTCGATCACGCCGGCACCTTCATGGCCGAGCACGGCCGGCAACGGCACCGGATAGTACTGGTCGCGCACGATCAGGTCGGTGTGACACAGGCCGGTTGCGACAACGCGCACCAACACCTCATCATCCTGCGGTCCGCGGATGCGCGCTGGCTCAATGGTAAACGGAGCGCCCTTCGTGCGGACCACTGCAACCGTGACATCGCGAAGCTCGGTGGGGTAATTCATGACGATCTCCTCCTCAGATTGGATATGCGGGCGCTTCGCCTTTGACGGTAAGCCATTGCCACTGGGTGAACTCCTCCCAGTTTGCCGGACCGCCAATGCTGGCTCCATTGCCGGAGGCTCCGACACCGCCGAACGGGTTGATCACCTCGTCGTTTACCGTCTGATCATTGATGTGCAGCAGGCCAGTGCGCAGGCGTTCGCCGATCCTGAGGGCGCGACCAACATTACTGGAGAGGATCGCCATCGACAAACCGTACTCGGTATCGTTTGCGAGACGGATGGCATCCTCGTCGCTGTCGAAAGGCACGACCACCGCGACCGGCCCGAAGATCTCTTCGCGGAACGCGGGGTTGTCCGGGCCGACGTGGCTAAGTACCGTAGGCTCGAAGAACAGGTCAGTGTAGCCACCGCCAATCTCTACCTTCGCACCTGCCGCCTTGGCCCGTTCGACCACCTCCGCGGCATGGTCGCGCTGTGCGGCGTTGATCAGCGGGCCGATCGAGACGTCTTCCCTGGCCGGATCGCCGACCTTGAGAGCGCGGGCTTTGGCGGTAAGCTTCTCAATAAAGCGGTCATAGATCGCCCGCTGCACCAGCACACGGCCGGAGGACATGCAGATCTGGCCCTGATGCAGGTACACGCCCCAGGCAGTGTTGGCGATCGCAAGATCGAGGTCGGCATCATCAAGCACAATCAGCGAGTTCTTGCCGCCAAGCTCCAAGGAAACCTTTTTAAGGTGCCTGCTGGCCGCCTCGCCGACCTTGCGTCCGGCCGCTGTGGAACCGGTGAACTGGATCATCGCGATGTTCGGATCTGCGGTCAGCGCCGCACCTGCAAGACCATCGCCCGGTAGTACCTGCAGCACACCTTCGGGCAATCCGGCCAGCTCAAACAATCGCGCAATCACGAACCCACCGCAGACGGCCGTGCGCGGATCGGGCTTGAGTACCACGGCATTACCCAGCGCCAGCGCCGGTGCGATTGCTCGCATCGCCAGGTACAGGGGGAAATTGAATGGCGAAATCACCCCTACCACGCCAAGCGGACGCCGCCGCGCCAGGCTCAACCGGCCCGGCGTGGAGGGCAGCACTTCGCCCTGGCTACGCGAAGGCAGCGAGGCTGCCTCGTGCAATGCCTTGACATTCACGCTGGCTTCGAAGGCGGCCTTGAGCCGGGTTGACCCGCTTTCGCGCACGATCCAATCAACGATCTCGCCCATGTGCGCCTCGGCCAATTGCGCGGCCTTGCGCAGCACTAGGGCGCGCTGTTCGTAGGGTGCTTCGGCCCAGGCTCGCTGGGCCGAAGCGGCGATGGCAGCAGCTGCCGCGATCTGCGCGGGCGCGGCCATGCCGATGCGACCGAGCACTTGACCAGTAGCCGGTTCAAGCACATTTGATGTTGTGCACACGGCTTCCCAACAACCGGTAAACAGCGTGTCGTGCCAGAAGTCGCCTTGCAGGAATACATCGTCGCTCATCGTCTCTCACTTTCTCATTGAAAATGCTGCTTTATGGGGTAGCGGAACGCTACTGTCGGCGTCTAGGCGAGGCGGTCCCGCAGGAACACGCCCGCGCGCTCAATAGCCTGAACTGCGGCCGGCAATACACCCGCCATCTCGATAAAACCGTGCACCATGCCCGGCACCTCCACGTACTCGACCGGAACGCCGGCTGCCTGCAGCGCCGCGTAGTAGAGCCAACCGTCGTCGCGCAGCACGTCACACGCGCCGGTGAAGATCAGCGCCGCCGGCAGGTCATACAGGTCCGTGGCACGCAGCGGCGATACCCGTGGGTCGGTGGTGTCGAAACCGGCCACAAACGGATCGGACATCGCACGCATCAGCGTCAGCGTCAGCGGCGGCACCGCACCGTTCTCGTGACGCGAGGGAAACTCGTGAGAGGCGGGTGACAGGTCGGTGGAGGGGTAAAACAGCACTTGCGCGCGCAGTGCAATCTGGCCGCGCAGTTGCTGGCAGGCCACGGCCGACAGACTGCCACCTGCGCTGTCGCCAGCCACCGCAATACGTTGCGGGTCCAGCGCAAATTCGCTGGCATGCGCAGCTAGCCAGCGAATCGCGGCCAACACGTCCGCAGGGCCAGCGGGCGCCGGGTACTCCGGTGCAAGCCGGTAATCCACACTGACCACTGCACAACGGGCGGAAACCGCCAGCCTCCGGCAAACTTTGTCATGGCTGTCAAGACCGCCCAGCGACCAGCCGCCACCGTGGATGTAGACCGTTAAAGCATGCGGTGCTGCACCGACGTTCTCCGGCAGGTATAGCCGAAGTGGAATAGACCCTGCCGGGCCGTCCGCATGCATTTCGCGGACTTCTCGTACCGGCAGCGGCTCGCCACCCAGCATCGCGCCGATTTGCCGGTAAGCATGGCGCATCTGCGGAAATGGCAGCGACTCCAGTGGGGGCGCGTCATGGGTAGCCATTGCCTCAAGAACCTCGCGCACCTCTGGAGCCAGGCGCGATGGGTCAAACGGTGCTATCTTCAAGCGATGTCTCCTGTGTTTCGGTCGAGCATTTTAGGGCGATGGAGCTGCGTACACTAACAACGGTGTGCCAGTCCGATGTAAGTCCTTGTATCAGCGGCCTTGTCGTACTTTGACTGTGTTCAGTTTCTGCACAGTACTTTTGGTTTGATGTCGATGTGGTCAACCGTCCGCACGCGGCTTGCTGCGTGCGGCGCATCTTGCGCGCTCAGCAGCGGTCAGGCTCAGTCGTGCGAGGACGCCACGTAGGCCGGCTGCGCGGGCGCAAGGCCGTCCCCTGCCGGCACCTTCGAATGATCGGCGTCGTCGATCAGGCGCGCGACCGTCGGATCGATCGCATCGGTGAACGGCTTCGGATCGATGCCGACCATCAGCACGATCAGCGCGAGCGACGCGAACATCACGATCTCGCGGCGGCTCAGGTCGGCAAGCTGCGCGATGCGCGGGCTTGTGATCTTGCCGAACACGACGCGCTTGAGCATCCACAGCGTGTACGACGCGCTGAAGATCAGCGTCAGCGCGGCCAGCGCGCCGATCCAGAAGTTGAAGCGGATCGCACCCATGATGACCATGAACTCGCCGACGAAACCCGACGTGCCCGGCAGGCCGACGTTCGCCATCGAGAACAGCATGGCGAACGTCGCGAAACGCGGCATCACGCTCGCGATGCCCCCGTACGCGGCAATCTCGCGGGTCTCCGTGCGATCGGCGAGCACGCTCACGCAGAGCAGCATCGCACCGGCGACGAAGCCGTACGACACGAGCTGCACGATCGCGCCTTCGACGCCGATCCGGTTGAACAGGAACAAGCCGAGCGTGACGAGTCCCATGTGCGCGACGGTCGAGTACGCGAGCAGCTTGCCGAGATCGGTCTGCGCGAGCGCGAGCAGGCTCGCGTAGACGATCGCGAACAGCGACAGCGAGATCACGGCCGGCGCGAAGAAATGGCTCGCGTCCGGCGTGATCGGCAGCGCGAAGCGCAGGAAACCGTAGCCGCCGAGCTTCAGCATCCCGAGCATCAGCGCGGCGCCCGTCGGGCCGTCCGAGTAGACGTCGCGCAGCCACGTGTGCACCGGCCACATCGGCACCTTGACCGCGAACGCCGCGAAGAAGCCGAGGAACACCAGCACCTGTGGCGTGAAGCCGAGCTGCAGCGTGCGCCAGACGTTCATGTCGAACGTGTGCGACTTCGCGTACAGCAGCAGCATCGCCATCAGCAGCAGCAGCGAACCCGCGAACGAGATGAAGAAGAACTTCACCGCCGCGTGCACGCGGTTGTCGCGGCCCCACGTGCCGATCAGCAGGTACAGCGGAATCAGCGTCGCCTCGAAGAAGATGAAGAACAGCAGGCCGTCCTGCGCCGCGAATACGCCGACCATCAGCCCCGACAGGATCAGGAACGACGCCTGGTATTGCGCGACGCGCACGGTGACGGCCTCCCACGACGCGACGACGATCACGAGCGTCGTGAACGCGGTCAGCACGACAAGCCACAGCGACGCGCCGTCGATGCCGAGGCGCCAGCCCGCATCGAACGCCGCGAGCCAGTTGCGATGCTCGACGAACTGCATCGCGGCCGAATGCGAATCGAAGCCCGCGACCAGCGGCACCACGGTCGCGAGCCCGGCCAGCGCGCCGGCGAGCGCGATCAGCCGCGTGCGGCGCGGATGGCGATCGGAACCGGCACGCACCAGGCACACGCCGAACAGGATCGGAACCCAGATCGCCAGGCTCAGATAAGGGAGATCATGCATGTCAGTAAAACCTTGAGAGTGTCGCGCGCCGGATCGGGGGGCAAGTCAGGAGGATTTTAGGGCGATGGAACTGCCTGCACTAACAACGATGGGCCAATCCGTTGTAAGTCCTTGTGTCATCGGCCTTGTCTCGCTTTGACTGCGTTCAGTTTCTGCACAGTACTTTTGGTTTGATGTCGACATTGTCGATATGAATACTACGAAAGACTAAGGAAGCCGAACGCGACACACCAACGGGTAGCGACTTGGCCGGACGAGTCCTTCTCAAGGGGAAGCCCCTCTTGCAGGAGCATCAATCAATCGGCTTACCGGCCATCTCTTCCGTTTTCAGCACGGCGACGAACGCGACGATGCTGACTGCAATCACATAGACCGCCGGTGCAAGCTTCGAGCCCGTCACAGCAATAAGCCACGTCGCAATGAACTGCGCGAAGCCACCGAAGATCGATACGCCGAGGCCGTACACGATCGACAGGCCTGTTGCGCGGATGCTACGGGGAAATGCCTCCGTAATCACGACGATGGAGGCCACAGAGATAAACACCGTGGGCACCGTCAGCACCGTCACGACGACAAGCAGGCGGGCAAGCTCAGGCGCGGCATTCAGCCACGCGAAGGCTGGTGCAATTGCGAGCAGCAGCACGATGCGCGCCCACGTCAGGACCGGCTTGCGGCCCCAGCGGTCACTCGCAATTCCCGCTAAAGCAGCCAGCAGCATCTGAAGGACGCTCGCCATCGTAGATGCCCACAAGCCCGCTGACAGCGACATCTTGAGCACACCCGCGGCATAGTTGGTCAGGTAATGAAGCGAAATGTAGTTCGAAGACGTGGCTCCTGCAGTAATTAGCACGCCGAGCAACACCTTGCCGCGCTGTTCACGGAACACTTCCGCAACCGGGCTGCGGCGGGCGCGCCCCGATCCTGCTGACTCGTTCGTCTCGTCGAGGTGCCGGCGGATGTAAACGCCGAGCGGAATCAGCGCGATGCCAACGAGGAAAGGCAACCGCCAGCCCCAAGACATCAGCTGCTGCGGGGTAAGCGAGTGCGTCAAGGCCAGGCCCAACAGTGAACCGAGCAACGTGCTCAACGCCTGGCTGAACAACTGCCAGCTCGCGAAAAACCCACGATTGTCCGCGCGCGCGTACTCGAGGAGCATCGATGTTGAAGCCCCAACTTCGCCACCCACGGCGAAGCCCTGGACGAGACGTCCGAGAATCAATAGCAGCGGCGCGGCGAGGCCAATCTGCGCGTAGGTCGGCACCACGACGAACGCCGCGGAGCCCGCCGCCATCATCCACAAGGTGAGCGACATGGCTGCCTTGCGGCCGGCACGGTCAGCGTAGCTGCCGATCACGATGCCGCCGAGTGGACGTACGACGAAGCCCACACCGAACGTCGCTAGCGACAGCAGCAATTGTGTGATCGGCGAGGCTAAGGGGAAAAAAAGCTTGCCGAGGATTGTCGCAAAATAGGTGTAGACCGCGAAGTCGAAGAACTCGAGACCGTTGCCGATGGTGACTGCCGCGATCTTTCTTACGTGCGACGTGCGCCCGGGTGCACCAGCCTCGCACGCCGCAGAGACCGAAGGAACATTGAAATCGTCTGACATGTTCATGCAGATTCCCCATGCCCTTCACAGCAAAGAAAACGTTCCACGAGGCGGGCCCAGTAAGCCGCGCCGACCGGCAAGATTGAATCGTTGAAGTCGTAATGAGGGTTGTGGACTGAACAGCCACCTTCTTCCTCGTCATTGCCGATGATGAAGTAGCTGCCCGGGCAGTGTTCAAGCATGAAGGCAAAGTCCTCGCTGCCCGTGAGTGGCTCGAAATCCGGCACCAGGCTTTCTTCGCCGAACCATCGTGCGGCGACGTCACGAGCCAGCGCCGTCATGGCTTCGTCGTTGACGAGCGCGGGATAGCGCCATCGGT
Organism: Burkholderia sp. MR1-5-21; assembly: GCF_053427715.1. NCBI lineage: Bacteria > Pseudomonadati > Pseudomonadota > Betaproteobacteria > Burkholderiales > Burkholderiaceae > Burkholderia > Burkholderia sp. MR1-5-21. The sequence continues at coordinate 49,178 of NZ_JBSAXD010000044.1, read as the reverse complement.
AGTCGATCTCGATTTGCGCTCCGAACACCTGCGCCTGCGCAGCCACGAGCGCCTTGATGCGCTCGCGCAACTGCTCGCGAACCTCGGGCAGATGCGCACGCACGGAGAGACGCATCTCGACGCTGTCGGGAATCACGTTCGGTGCGTCACCGCCATGGATGGCTCCGACGCTCACGACAGCCATGCGCCGCGGATCGATATTGCGGGAAACGATAGTTTGCAACGCCACAACGATATGTGACGCCACAAGCACGGAGTCAACCGTCTCATGCGGCATGGAGCCATGGCCGCCCCTCCCGTGCACTGTGATAACAACCGTGTCTGACGATGCCAACGCGGGACCGGCGCGAAAGCCAAACTTTCCTGCGGGAAAACCGGGCATGTTGTGGAATGCAAACACGGCATCGCACGGAAATCGCTCGAACAATCCCTCCTCGATCATCCTGCGTGCGCCACCTAATCCCTCCTCGGCAGGCTGGAAAATGAGGCGCAAGCGGCCGTCGAAATTGCGGGTCTTCGCGATGTAGCGCGCCGCCGCCAGCAGCGTAGCCGTATGGCCATCGTGACCGCATGCGTGCATCTTGCCTGCGCTGGTGCTTGCATAAGGCTTGCCGGTCGCTTCCTGGATCGGCAAAGCATCCATGTCTGCACGCAGCCCTAGGCTACGTTGGCCGGTGCCGGCCACGAGCGTGCCGACGACACCCGTGCCGGCGATGCCACGCGTGACTTCATATCCCCAGTCGGCGAGCTTTTGTGCGACAAGGTCGCTGGTTCGAAACTCTTCATAGGCAAGCTCAGGATGCGCATGGATGTCGTGACGAAGCGCACGCATCTGCGTGTCGTGCTCCAGAATGTCGACGGGAATTCCGCCTGGCGGTGTCGGCAGCGACATGATTTCTCCTTTGTTATGGTAGTGGCACGTTGGCGATCAGAAGCGGTGTGTGACACCCAACGCCGTCACGAAGACGTCCCGGCCCGGGCTCGTCTGGGCGGCGTCCAGCGTAAGCGCCGACGCGCCGCCGTTGCCGATCCAGGCTGCGCGACCATACAGGCTGGTGCGTTTGGACAGCAGGTACTCGTAGCCGACCAGCACGCCTGTGGCGTGATTGTCGTGGCCCGCTACGCGCCTCTCGAGTATGCTCATCTTGACCACGTTCGGTCCGAACGGGACCGTCGCACCCAGCAACCAGGTCGACGCGACGCGACCGGCAGCGGCCTTCGGCACGATAAAATTCCAGGCGGCCGACAGCGTTGCGTTGGCAACCTTGTAAGCCGCACCTGCGCCGTAGTGATCGGTACGCTCGGAAAGATCATTGCGCACGGCGTTGTACGACAGCCCGGCGTAGAGTCTGTCGCCCTCGTATTGCGCCAGCACACCGGCAAAATGGGCTGGCACGCCGCTGGTCGTGGCCGTGCTGAAGCCATACATGCCCTGCGCGGAAAACCCTCCAAAACTTGGCGTCAGGTAGCTGACAGCGTTGGGTACGCGCGAATCGATTGCCGTTGCGCCACCGCCGAGATCCGTCGCGGCATAACCACCGTTGGCAAAGAGGGACAACTTCGTCAACGCAAACGGATCAACCTGCGAGGACAGGGGGAAGATCGTCGGAAATTGGCGTCCCAGCTTGATCGCTCCATATCGGTCCGAGGCAAGCCAGACGTTCGCCTCCCGATTGAAGAGCGTATTCGACGATTGCAACGTGCCGTTCTGCACGTTGAATCCCGACTCGAGCCGGAAGCCGGATGACCATCCCGAGCCAAGATCCTCAGTGCCGGTCAGTCCGAACCGCGAAGTCGCTCCCGCGCCACTGCCCATCTGCCAGGAACTGCCCCTACCGCCCGAATCGAAGCTCACGTAATTGTCGACTGCACCATAAAGCAGCACGTTGGAGGCCATGGCCGACACACCATGGAACGACAGGAAGCTTGCGCTCGACGCGGCCGCCATCGCCTTTTTGAATCCTCCATTCCTGAGAAGCCGTGCCAACGACTCCGTCAGAAGATACTTCCCCCTCCGTTTGAAGCTGTATCGCCTCGCCATCTCTGCAAATCCCTCCCGAATCAGGTCGAGACTCATGGTAGGCAGCCGCAATCGAATGGAATATAAAGGCCAAATTTACGCGTCAATTTGAAGTTGACGCCTCGCCGCATCACCGGGATGATCCAGCTGATACGCCTCTCGTTCTGGCGTGCACTCACGGACGCCGCTCTCATCTCGTCATCCCATCATGACTGCCGGACTGAAGTTGCACCAATTGGAATCTCTCATCGCTGTTGCCGACCATGGCAGCGTGCGGGCAGCCGCATCGCAGCTTGGCCGCTCGCCCACCGCCGTGAGCAACGCGATCCGGGAACTGGAACAGACGGTTGATACGGTGCTGCTGGAACGGCGTGCAGATGGTGTCGTGCTGACCGATGCCGGCGCCGCGCTTTTCGCACACGCACGCCTCATCTTCGGACAGCTTCAGCGCGCGAGCGACGAAGTGACTCATATGACGCAGCGGCGCGGCGGAACAATCAAGATTGCAATCACGCCATGGCTTCTGCACGGCGTGTTGCCGCGCATCGTCGACGAATTCGGCAAGCTGCGACCCGACGTGCAGCTCGACATTGCGGAGCATCTTGGAAACGAATATCCCGCGGTACGCAACGGCCAGCTCGATTTCGCAATCGGCCCGCAGCCAGACGGTCCCACCGATCACGCACTGAAGATTCAGCCGCTCTGTCGCTACTCGTTCGCTGCCGTCTGTCGACACGGACATCCCGCCGCGGAAGCACGAACCTTCGACGAGCTGATCGGCTACAACTGGCTGCTCAGCCGCTCGGTTGATCGTATTGCTCCCGAGATTAGAACCTTCATCGAAGACCAGTCGCAAGACGGTGTCTGCCGCTTCCACTACGCACGATCAGTTCACGCTGCACTCGCCGTCGTCCGATCCACCAACATGCTTACGATCGTGCCATGGCCAATGATCGAGACGCCCGACATGCGCGACCGCTACATAGCGCTCAATCTAAAAGCGCCGATGCGTGAGAGCGGGTCGTGCCTTGTCACACGACGCTACGAGCCTATCAAAGGCGCGGCGCTCATGTTTCTCGAGACCTTCAGGCTCGTTGCCCGAGAAATGGCGGCTTCCACCGACCCGCATATGCGCCGCATGTTCAGCATGATAGATACGGAAGGCATCGAGTCCTACTGGGATGGTTGACCAGACAACGCTGCAGCGCGGTCGCCTCGACGAGAGTCGGATCATCCAACGTCTGCGGGCTTTCTCGTATGCCAATCCGTTTCCTGCTGGAACGCACTGGCCGCCAGCAGCAGCGTATCCTCTCCCCAAGGTTTTCCGATAAGTTGTACACCGATAGGCAGACCACCCGCGGAAAATCCAGCAGGAAGTGAAATTGCGCACGTGGCAAGATAGTTGGCCGGTCGCGTGAAAGGACTCACTCGCCTGTCTTCGTCAATGTCTTCTGTTGGAACAGTGACCCATGGCAACGTAGGCGTGAGCAGGACGTCATATGCCTCCATCCAACGATTGAATGAATCGATCGCTAGTTTCCGCGTGGATTGCTCCGCCTGATAAGCCTCGGCGGTAATGGATGCGCCTGCTGCGATCCGGCTTCTGACCCATGGATCGATTGGCAAGTGAGGATCGTTGATATATTCCCGATGTACTTCATATGCCTCTGCCGTGGAAATGACACTGAAGCGCCTCATCAGGTCGCGTAGATTGACTGGAATGGACACGGTCTCAACCTTCCCTCCCAATTCACGAAAAGCCCGCGCGGCATTGTGGGTCACAGCCTGAACCTCGTCATCGACGAGCTCAGGATACTCATCCTGAGACAGCACAGCGATCCTGAGTCCCGATGCAGTCCAATTCCTCCTGTCCGGGGTTCTTTTCTCCAAGGTGCGATTGACAGCCTTTGGCCCGCTTGGACGGATAGCCAAGACATCCATCAATATCGCTGCGTCTTCCGCAGTACGGGTAATTGTTCCCACGGAATCCAAACTGGGCGCCAACGGCAATATTCCATGCAGGCTGATGAGGCCATGCGTTGGTTTCAGCCCTGTCAATCCATTAAACGACGCTGGTATACGCGCCGACCCGCCCGTGTCTGTCGCAATGGCCACTGGAGTGAGTCCTGCCGCGACTGCGACGCCCGATCCGCTGCTCGACCCGCCTGGCGCATGATGCACGCCGCTCCAGCTCCAGGGATTACGTGGAGTACCCATGCCCGTATTGGTCCCCCAGCTTCCAAATGCAAATTCCGACATATGCGTCTTGCCCAGGACGACCATGCCCGCCGCCTCCAGACGCTCGACCGCCGTACAGGTAATGTCACTCCGTCGTTTTCGCCAGGCAAGTGACCCGCCGGTCGTGATTTGTCCTGCAATCTCACACAGGTCCTTGATTGCGATCGGCAACCCATGCAAATCCGACAGGGAAGCACCGCTCCTGCGCTGGAGATCCGCAAACTGCGCCTGCTTGAGTGCAGATTCACCATAAACGTCGACATACGCGTGCGCCCGCTCATTCAGGCGAGCGATCCGTGCGAGATAATACTCGGTAAGTTCGACCGAAGAATAAGCACCGGCACGCAATCCGTCGGCCAGTTCCATCAGGCTAGAAAATGCGAGACGTTCCATTCCTGTCTTCTTCCTGCATGATCAATGTCGAATCTCTCAAACCATTTATGAATTGAAAACCAAGCTGATGACGAATGGATTTCCCGTGACTATGGGCCGCCGTCAAGCAACGTGCCTGAGAAAGTCTTTCAGTCGCGCCGTCGGTGGTTGGTCTATCAGTTCCGTCGGATGGCCATCCACGGCGATGCCGCCCTGATCCATGAACAGCAGGCGCGTGCCGACCCGCTTCGCGAAGCCGATCTCGTGCGTGACGACGATCATCGTCATCCCCTCGTTAGCGAGATCCTGCATCACTTTCAGCACTTCGTGGCGCAGTTCCGGATCGAGCGCCGACGTCGGCTCGTCGAACAGCATCAGCCGGGGCCGGATCGCGAGCGCGCGCGCGATCGCGACGCGCTGCTGCTGGCCGCCCGACAGCTCGGACGGGTAGTGATTCGCGCGCGATTCGAGGCCGACCTTGTCGAGCAGCGCCATCGCCTGGTCGCGCGCGTCGGCGCGCGACGCGCCGCGCACCTGGATCGGCCCGAACATCACGTTCTCGAGCGCCGTCATCTGCGGGAACAGGTTGAACTGCTGGAACACCATCCCGGCCTCGAGCCGGATATTGCGGATCGTCGCCGCGTTGCCGCGCACGCTCTGCCCGTCGACGAGCAGCTCGCCGCCCGTGATCTTCTCGAGCGCGTTGATACAGCGCAGCATCGTCGACTTGCCCGAGCCCGACGGGCCGATCACGACGACGACCTCGCCCGCGTCGATCTTCAGGTCGATGTGCTTCAGCACCGGCACGTGGCCGAAGCTCTTCGACACGTTCTGGAATTCGATCATGCTCATAGGATTTTCATCCTCCGTTCGACCACGCGCAGCGTCAGCGTCATCGCGCCGGTCAGTATCAGGTAGATCGCTGCCACCGCGGTCCAGATCTCGACTGCCTGGAAATTGCCTGCGATGATTTCCTGCCCCTTGCGCGTCAGCTCGCCGACGCCGATCACGATGAACAGCGACGTGTCCTTGAGGCTCACGATGCACTGGTTGCCGAGCGGCGGAATCAGCCGCCGGAACGCGAGCGGCCCGACCACCTTCAGCAGCACGCGCGGCATCGACAGCCCCATCGCGAGCCCCGCCTCCGTCAGCCCCTTCGGAATCGACAGCAGCGCGCCGCGCACCACCTCGGCCAGATACGCGCCCGAATTCACCGTGATCGCGATGATCGCGGCCGTCAGGCCGTCGATGCGGATGTGCGCAAGCAGCGGCAGCGCGAAATACAGGAACATCACCTGCACGACGATCGGCGTGCCGCGGATCAGCTCGATGTACACCTGCGCGAGCACGTTCATGAACTTCGGCCCGTACGCGCGGAACATGCCCGCGATCATCCCCACGACGAAGCCGCCCAATAACCCGAAAAATGCAATGAACACCGTCAGCCGGACCCCGTCCATCAGGTCCGGCAGCGCTGCCCAGATTGCCGACCAATCGAAATTCACTTGCTGCTCCCCGTTCGATTCAAGACCGGCGCGGCAACCCGGCCGCGCCACACTGCAACGTCACGCTCACATCTTCGGCGGCTCGGCGCCGAACCACTTCTTGTAGATCTGCGCGTAGCGGCCGTCGGCCTTGATCTTCACGAGCTCCTCGTTCACCTTCGCGACGAGCGGGCTGCCCTTCGGGAAGCCGATCCCGTACTTGTCGCCGCTGACCGGCTCGCCCGCGACCTTCACCTTGCCCTTGCCCTCGTTGTTGACGAAGAACAGCACGTTCGGCGTGTCGTGCATCGCCGCGTCGACGCGGCCGGCCTCGAGCGCCAGGTACGCCTGGTCGATGTTCGGGAACTGGCGGATCTCCTTCGGCTTCAGGTGCGCCTTGATCCAGTCGATCGTCGCGGTGCCCGTCTTCGCGGCGATCACCTTGCCGTTCAGGTCGTCGATCGACTTGATCGTCGTGTTGCCGGTCTGCACCATCGCGGCGAGACCGCTGTCGTAGTAAGGCGCGGAGAAGTCGATCGCCTTCTTCCGCTCCTCCTTGATCGTCATCCCGGACAGCGCGACGTCGATGTTCTGCGTCTGCAGCGCGGGAATCAGGCCCGCGAAATCCATCGGCTGGATCGTGTACTTCCAGCCCTGGTCCTTCGCGATCTCCGCCCACAGGTCGAGATCGAAGCCGACGTACTTGTCGCCCTGCTTGAACTCGAACGGCATGAACGAGGTATCCGTTCCCACGGCGAGTGTGGTTTCCGCGCTCGCATAGTTACTCAATACTCCGAACAATGCGGAAGCGACCAGTGAAATTAAGAGCTTTCGACGTACCATGGTGACCTCGATTATCAATTGGAAAGTTACCTCACTGCCGCTTCGGCGACGGTTTAGCAACTCAAAGAAGAATCGCGCGTTGAGGCGAAGCGCGTAATGCTATTCGAGCCGTACGACCCCAAATCAAAGTCATGAGACAAGCTCCTCAGGCCAAGAAAGCGCTCGTAGACCTCGATGAAAATGCGGCGCACTCACGCCCGCCATCCGATCGCCATCAACCACTTGGATGCCAGTTCCCATGAATCTCTTCGAGCCACATAAACCGCATCGCTGCCGATGACACCATTGACGCCCCGGCTTCTGATCTTGTCTGACTCCACTCATCAAACCGACTCTCCATGAGCTGTTGCCAAGTCGTTTGGTTCGAAAAAGCGTAGTACGTCAAAAACAAATCGTATACGCATCAACAAAATCAGATATACAGAGTCGCGAAACCACCACTGGCCGAACGGTACGTCAGGGCGCGGCAGCACATCTCGACCAACTCTCGGATCGCAGAAAGTCCTCGGCGTGCGCGTCGACATCGAATCGCGCACACCGGTCCTCGCGATACCACGAATGACGCTCACCGTTTTCGAAGGGAAAGTATTTTCTACAGAATTCCCACCTCCGGATACGGCTGATTAGCCTCCACCCGCTCATATCCGAGCCTCGTCAGATCGATCGTCTGGAATGCGCCGTGCACGATCAGCTCAGCGATGCCTCGCCCCGCCGCCGGCGAATGCATCATCCCGTGACCGGAAAAACCTGCCGCCGTGTACAGATTCTTGAGGCCCGAATTCCACGCGCCGATCACCGGATTGCCGTCGAGCTCGTTCTGCTCGTAGAGCCCCGACCAGGTACGATGGCACTTCGCCGCTTCGAATGGCGGAAACCGGTGCGCAACAGCGGGCCAGACCACATTCTCGAAGTAGTCGTGATCGACGTCGAAGTTGAAACCGCGCCGCTCGCTGCCGTCCACGAGCCCACCCGAAAAACCGTTGCCTTCGGACCGGAATGCCAGACGGCTGAGGTCCTTCACATATGGCAGTTGCTCGATTGGGTTGCCGCACGTGAAGTAATGCTCGAAGCGCCGCATCGGCATGACCGGCAGAGCCATGCCGAACATGCTCGCGATCAGGCCCGACCACGCGCCGCCGCAATTGACGAACGCGTCGGCAGCGAGCCGCGCCCCACTTTCGAGGATCACGCTCTTCGCGCTGCGAACCGTGACTTCCGCACCGACGACCTTGTCTTTCAAATAGTCCGCACCGAGCTCAATCGCCTTGCGACGAAATCCCCAAAGCAGACCATTCGGATCGCACCAGCCGTCTCCGGGCGTGTGGGCGCCGGCACCGAGATCCTCAACGTTGATCGACGGGAAGCGCTCCTTCAGCTCGCCCGGTGACAGCAGGTCGACATGAGCGCCGCGTTCGCGCTGGATCTCGACGTTGCTTTCGAGCATCGGCACCTTTTCCGGCGGCACCAGGAACAAGTAGCCGCCCTGTACCCAGTCCACTGGCGCGGGCCGGCCGTTTGCCGTCATCACGCTCTCGAAGTTCTTGATGAACTCGAGACTGTAAAGCGACATCTCGATGTTCTCCGGGCCCGAATACTGAACGCGGCAGCCGCCCGATGAACGAAGCGCCGACGCGAATTCATACGTCGGATCCGGCTCGACAACGCATACGCGAACCTGGGGCGCTTGCACAAGGATGTTGTAGGCGACGCTCGAGCCCACGATGCCGCCGCCGATCACCACGACGTCGTATTTCTGTGTTTGCGGATTGGTCATTGCCAGTGCCCTGAATAAATCTTACGGAAGGCGTCTTGCTGAGTCGCCGGATTGAAAGCGCAGTGCATCAAAGCGACGCACTCAGCCAACGTCACCAACGTCGTCCGGAGCCGCTGATTGCTCCATGCCCAGACTTCGTTGTTGCATCACGCTACGCAAAGTACACCATCTAATACTTTTCGTATACGATTTCAAAAATAGCGATGCCGCAATCAACCCGTTCCCGGAAGTCAAATCCCGTTGGAGTGTGCTGATTCGCGCGTCGCGCCCACGCACCACCTTTCATCTCAGGGAGTTCTTATGTCGATCGGAATCGCGGGTTTCGACCATCCCGTTATCGCTGTACGCGACATGGAAGCATCGCGAAACCTCTACGAAAAGCTTGGCTTCACGGTACCGCCGCGCGGCAGCCATATCGAATGGGGCACTGGCAACTGGTGCATCATGTTGAGAAAGAACTATCTTGAGCTGCGCGGGATAACGGACGCCGCCCGGTATACGCACGGCCTTGAGAAATTTCTCGCGACGCGCGAAGGGCAAATGGGCATGGCCTTCCGCTCCGACCTGGACAACCGCGATCTGTACAAACACGCAGTTGCGGCGGGCCTGCATCCAGCCGAGCCGCGCGAGCTGACGCGAAACTTCGAACTCGGAACCGGCAACGTGCCGGTGTCGTTCCGCCTGATGTTCTTCGATCCGGTCGAAGCGCCAGCACTCATGGCCTCGCTGGTGTGCCAGCACCTGACGCCGGAACGCCTGCGCAAGCCGGAATATCTCGTGCACGCAAACACGGCACTGGACGTCTTCGAAATGACGTCGGTCACAGACTCGCTCGAAGGAATCGATCGCGAGCTCGCCCCGCTGTTTGGGGAAGCAAGTGTCGTCCGCTCGGCCGACGAAGTTTGCGTCAACCTGCCCGACGGCGGCATTGTTCGCATCGTCACTGCGTCAATTGCCAACAAGGAAGGCATCTCGCTGGAGGGTGTCGAACTTCCCTACCTCACGAGCATCGGTATCCAGGTAAAGGACCTTCATGCGACGCAGGAAACGCTGCAAGTCAATGGCGTACCCTATGTCCGCATCCGCGATCGCATTCGCGTGACCCCGGAGTATGCTTGCGGCACGTACCTCGACTTCGCAGAGGTCTAAACGGTGTTTGACAGCAACCATGAACAGTTCTTGCTTGGTGAGCAACTGCAAATGCCACAGTCGCTGTGGGCAGAAGCAGCCGTTCCGGCTCCGGCAATGGCTCCGCTGACCGGCAACAACAATGCCGATGTGGTCATCATCGGGGCGGGATTTACGGGACTCTCGGCGGCGATCCATCTTGCCGAGGCAGGCCTGACATGCGTAGTTCTGGACGCAGCGGAACCGGGTTGGGGCGCGTCTGGCCGAAACAACGGCCAAGTCATCGCCGGGCTGAAGCAAGATCCCGACATCATCGAGAAGCAGTGGCCCGGTGAAGCCGGGCGTCGCCTGATCGAGTTCGGCAGCGCGGCGCCGGCCAGGGTATTCGACATGATTCGCCGGTACGCTATTGACTGCTCGGCCAACAACGCCGGCTGGATTCAACCCGCATATACCAAATGGGGCGCTCAGGCCGTCCTGCGCCGGTGCGAGGCATGGCGAGCACGAGGCATCGATGCTTGCCTGCTCGAGGGTCAAGCACTCGTCGATCAGCTCGGCACGCGCAAGTACCACATCGGCTGGCTCGATCCCCGCGGCGGATCGATTCAACCGCTCAGTTATGCTCGCGGTCTAGCAATTGCGGCACTCGGATTGGGCGTACGCATTTTCGATCGGACAAAAGTCCGATCGATCTCGGGGTCGCTCGGCAACTTCACGGTGTCAACGCCAGGCGGATCGGTCCAGGGAAAGAACGTCATTATCGCGACAGGCGCCTATGCCGAGGGCCTCGTCCCGCACCTGCGCAAATCGATCGTCCCGGTGAGAACCGCCCAAGTCGCCACGGCGCCGTTGCCCGAGGCGATGCGCAAGACGATCCTTCCGAACGGAAACGTTGCCTCCGATACCAGGCAGTTACTGACCTCCTTTCGCCTTTCTCCTGACGGACGTCTCGTTATGGGTGGCTCCGGCGCAACCGCCGGCCTCAACCACTCCGCAATTGTCCCCTATCTCCATCGCGCGGGGGAGGAGCTGTTCGCCCCCCTCGGCAAGCTCGAGTGGAAGTATGCGTGGAGTGGCTACTTCGCCGTGACGACCGATCACCTTCCCCACGTCCATGAGCCGCAGCCGGGCGTACATATATCCCTGGGCTGCAATGGACGGGGCATCGCGGTATCGACATCTCTCGGAATCGAGCTCGCGAAGCGAGTCATGGGAGCAAGCGTATCCGACATGCCTGTGCCGGTTACCGATATCCGCGGCGTTGCCTTACACCAGTTCAGAGCGTTGGGCGTCGCCGCGGCGACGCGATTCAAGCGACTTCAGGACAAGTTAAGCTGACGGGGTCCGCTGCCCCCGCCAGCGCGATCACCCCGCCGATTGCAAACGCAAGCGGCCGGGATACATCGGTCACATTCCTCGGTGGCCGCTTTCGTTTCGAGCCGGACTGCCGTCGATGCTCCGGGGCAGAGTTGCGTATACAATAAACAGCTTCCGTATAAAGGCCCGCACTGGCATCGCGCGGCAGCGCATCGTGGAGGTTGGCGCCGGACAGTTAGTGCGGCACAAGCCCGAGGATCTGTTGAACATGGCACAAGCTAAGGTCGTGAAAAGGACCGTTACTGCGACGCAAGGCGCCTACGTGGAGCTGAAACGACGAATTCTGGAAGGGGAGCTCCCCGAAGGCTCACCTATCCGGCAGGACGACGTTGCGGCTCAGCTTGGTGTCAGCAAGATTCCCGTCCGTGAAGCGTTGATGCGGTTGCAGTCCGAGGGGCTGGTCAAGTTTACGCCCAATGTCGGGGCGGTCGTCGCCACGCTGACCGTCATGGACTATATCGAGATGCTCGATATGCGCCTGGCGCTGGAATGTCGTGCACTCGAACTCGCCGTGCCCAATATGGCCAGCGTCGACATCGCGCGTGCCCGAGAACTCTTGTCGGCCTGTCACTCCGCCATGACTGACCAGGAATGGAGCGATCTGAATGCCGAATTTCACTACACGCTCTATGCACCCGCGAACCGTCCGCGCCTGATCGCCACCATTCAATCCGTTCAAGAACACATGGGGCGCCTGCTCCGCGTTCAGGTCACGATGGCTGCTCAACACGAGCGTTCGCACGCAGAGCACGTCAAGATCCTTGACGCCTGCGAACACGGCAATGTCAAGGAAGCGGTCCGCCTGCTTCGTAAGCATATTGAGCAGACCCAGCGCGAAGTACAGGGCTATTTCCGGAATTGCAGCGCCTACAAGGTCTGCTGATCAAACGGCACGCGCTAGCCGGCTCACTTCGGCGCCGCGTAGAACTTGCCGGCGTGAGCCCAATTGGTACCCGGAATTTCGATGAACATGACATCGATCGACTCAACGGGGCAATTCAGCACTTCGGACGTCAGCCGGGTGACTTCCTCGACATACTTCGCCTTCTGCTCCTGAGTTCTCCCGGGAGAAAGCTCAACTCGAACGATTGGCATCAAGACTCCTTCATTTTCGCAGGACGACCCTGCGCGGTTAATCGACCGGAGACGTTCCGGCATGGTCTTTCCGCGTGCTTCCCCTGTTGGCCGATGGTTTCGGCAAAACCGAGGCTGCCGGGCGGCAGGCTCGTGGAAGCCGCATCAGTCGGCGGATTTTGTCTGATCGAGCCCATATACACTGCTCCGGGTTAAGGGATGGACGCTGCTCGTGGGAACTCGCCGACAGGCTGCCGATCGCGAGAGTATCCCGCACTAACTTATCCGGCCAGAATTGCCAGGTCATCCTGTTATCAAAATTGTCGCGACGTTGTCGAGCAGCAGGTCTCAATGCTCGATGTCGAACTGCAGAGGCGGGCGGATCTTCAGTACGTTATCCACCGCAGCTGTATCACTCAGGTCTCGCAGTCGTTGCGAAAGAGCGTACAGGCGCATTGCACCGCAGTGCTCATGCGCCACGATGCTATCCATTTCCTGGGCGATATCCGCGAACTGTTCCGTCCAACTTGCGACGTCGAATGTCAACAAGGCCCCCTTGTGATAGCGATGGTGACTGCTGATACCGCTTTCAGCCCGCCCTGCCACTGTATATATCGTTGATCTGGAACCACCATCGAGCCCGTGACAACAACAGATTCAATGCCTATTGGCACCTTTGTGTCCAAGCGCGATCAGCAGGACGTTTGTCTGCTCAAGCAGCGTCCGCTGATACGTCCCCAACAGCGGGATATCGTCCGCATACGACATAGCGTCTTCAACACCATGCCGGAATAGCCGCTCAATCTCCCGACATTGAGCAGCGTTCAGTTGAGGCAATACGGCATCAACGAACTTGCACAGCACCACCATCCGGGCTCCAATGCGCGAGACCACTTCAACGTTGACTTCCAGGTCGCTCGCCCACTCATCCATGACAGGCCCGGTATCGCCAGTTTTCTGCGCGTCCATCAGAAGGTCTCCCAAGTTTCGCCAGCCGGACTGGGTGCTGTCACGGCGGGGGCAGCGCGTATCCGGCTCTGCGTGACAATTGCGCGCGAGACCGGCTGCCCCGCGTCAGCGAGCTTGAACACTGACATGGCATCGCCTAGATTCCTGGCCTGCTCCTCGAGGGATTGCGCTGCTGCTGCGGCCTGCTCCACGAGTGCCGCATTCTGCTGTGTGACCTCGTCCATCTGATTGACGGCCTGGTTGACCTGCTCGATGCCGCGGCTCTGCTCTTCCGAGGCCGCCGCGATCTCGCCGACGATGTCCGACACCTGCTTGATCGCCCGCTTCACCTCGCCCATCGTCGCGCCGACTTCACTCGCCTGTTTCGCGCCGTCCTGGATCATCTGCACCGACGAACTGATCAACTCCTCGATCTCCTTCGCGGCCGCAGCCGAGCGCTGCGCGAGGCTGCGCACCTCGCTCGCCACCACCGCGAAGCCACGCCCCTGTTCGCCCGCACGGGCAGCCTCGACGGCTGCGTTCAGCGCCAGAATGTTCGTCTGGAATGCGATGCCCTCGATCGTGCCCGTGATCTCGGAAATCTTGCTCGAACTGCTATTGATATGGTCGATGGTCTGGACCATCCCCTGCACCGCCTCGTTGCCAGCATCGGCCACGTCGGTCGCGCGCGTCGCCAGCGCGTTGGCCTGCCGCGCGTTGTCGGCATTCTGCTTCACGGTTTCCGTCAACTGCGTCATGCTCGACGCCGTTTCCTCGAGCGATGCGGCCTGCTCTTCCGTGCGCGCCGACAGGTCGGTATTGCCGCTCGCGATTTCTCGCGACGCCACCGTCACCGATTCCGTGCTTGCCTTGATGCCGCGCACGGTATTGCTGAGCTGCCCGTCCATCTTCTTCAATGCTTCCAGCAGTTTGCCGAATTCGTCACGTGAGTCAGTGACGATCGCGTTCGCCAACTTGCCGTTGGCGATCTTGTTGGCAACATCCACGGCTTTTCCGAGGGGTGTCGTAATCGAGCGCATCAGATAGATCGATACGCCGGTTGCCACCACAGCGCCGGCGCAAATCAGCGCAATCGCAATCCAGAGAATCGTCCTGAAAGTCGATTCGCTGTCGTCGGCGAACTGTTTCGCCTGAACGAGGTTCAACGCCGCATCGTCATCGAGCAGTTTGCTCAGGGAAGTCGCGCTCGGGGCCAGATCTTCAATGAGCGAGCCTGCGGTGTCATAGTTTCCTGCACCGACAGCCGCTACCGCTGCATCTGTGCGCGACATGAACTGCGGCAAGACATTCTTGATCCCATCTGCGATTTCGCGCTCCTTGTCGCTCGAGATCCCAGCCGGATAGTAGTCGGTCCATGCCTTGCTGGCGCGCTCCTCCGCCGCGCGAATCTCTTCGATGCTGGCCTTCGTCCGACCTGGATCGTGCAGTACCTGAATACGCCGCAACGCAAGACGCATAGTGAACTGGGCTGCTCGCATATCTGACAGGTCGTTTATCGGAACGGTGTTGCCGGTATAGGCGTCGCTCATGTTCGCATTCATTTTCGACAGGCCATACACGCCGAATCCGCCGAGCGTAACCATCAGTGCGACGCAAACACCGAACGCAAGGACGATCTGGAACTTGATGCTCCGTGTGAAACTCGGCACGCTCCTTTCCCCATGACCTGAATACTGAAAAGCTATGTACCACCAATTATGGTGGACCAATATCATCGATACCGTGCGGGGCAAGGCTGACCCGGACCTAGGCACCCGGTCCGAACGCTGATAGCGCAATGGCCGATTGAACACCACATGAAACCAGACCCGCGAAGAAGATCGCCCACCGACCAGCAGCCCCTGTAGAGGTAGACAGTTAAAGCATGCGGTGCTGCACCGACGTTCTCCGGCAGGTATAGCCGAAGTGGAATAGACCCTGCCGGGCCGTCCGCATGCATTTCGCGGACTTCTCGTACCGGTAGCGGCTCGTCACCCAGCATCGCGCCGATTTGCCGGTAAGCATGGCGCATCTGCGGAAATGGCAGCGACTCCAGTGGGCGCGCGTCATGGGCAACCGTTGCCGCGAGGATCTCGCGCACCTCTGGAGCCAGGCGAGAAGGGGCAAACGGTGCTGTCTTTATGCGATGCCGCCGGTGTTTCGCCAGAGCATTCTAGCGTGATGGAACTGTCAGCGCTAACAACGAAGGGCCAATCCATTGCAAGCCCTTGTATCTGCGGGTTTGGTACGCTTTGGATGTGTCCAGTTTTTGAACAACACTCGTCGACGACTAACTCTCGACCCTGAACAGCTCCCAATATTGATTCAGCCTCGTTTATCAGTTCCTCTCGCTTTCCCCTTCAAAAGCACGCCGCATCCCCTCGTCATCGCGGGCGCTCTCCCATTTGGCGATCACCAACGTAACAAGTGCATTTCCAGTGAGATTGGTGACGGTCCGCATTGAATCCATGAATCGATCCACACCAAGAAGAAGAACGATGCCCGCCAGCGGCACTTCGTGGTACATCGACAGCGTGCAGGCGAGTGCGACGAAGCCTGCACCTGCAACACTGGCAATCCCTTTCGATGTGAGCATGAAGATCAGGATTAGGGACAATTCTTGCCCGAATGTCACAGGCACGTTGCAGGCCGGTGCAACGAATACAACCGCCATGACGAAGTAGATCGACGAACCGTCCAGATTGAAAGACAGACCGGCAGGCAGCACGAAGCCCACCACCTGCTTCTGGCAACCAGCATTCTCAATGCTTGCGAAGCAAACTTGGCATGACAGCTTCAGACGACGCGGTGCCGAAGCGTCGTCGGGTCCTCGTTTCCGAGCTGACGTACTATTCCCCGATGTGTGGATTTATCCACGGCTGCCCCCGAGGGAACTCATGCGCAGCGGGTCGCCGATACTGGACTTCGGCAGCGGCCTGCCGTAGAGGAACCCCTGTGCGAACCGGCATCCGTTCGCCCGAAGAAAGGCCGCCTGTTCAGCCGTCTCGACGCCTTCCGCAACAACCTCCTGCCCCAAGCACCTTGCAATGGACAAGATCGCCTTGACCAACTCCGCATGGCGTCGATCGATCACCGCCTTATGGACGAATGATCTGTCGATCTTCAGCGTGTCGATGGGAAACCGCGCCAGATAGCCCAGCGACGAATATCCCGTGCCGAAATCGTCGATCGCGATTGACAGCCCCATCGACCCAAAGGCCAATAGCGTGCTCAGTACGGTTTCATCCGTTTCCAGCAGCAGGCTTTCCGTGATTTCGATCTCCAGCCATTCTGGCCGGCAGCCAGTCTCGGCGAGGATTTGCTCGACCGTGCGGGCGAGATCTCGGGATTGAAACTCGCGGGCCGACAGGTTGACTGCCACAGTGTGCCTGGTGGTTCCATCGACGTTCCATTCAACTGCTGCACGGCAGGCTTCGCGCAGCACCCAGTTGCCGAGATCCACGATCAAGCCCGTTTCCTCGGCAACTGCTATGAATTCGTTCGGCGCAACGACGCCAACGTCGGGCCGGCGCCACCTCAGCAACGCCTCCGAACCGATCACCCGGTTATCCGCGAGCGACACCTTGGCCTGGTAGTGCAATTCGAGTTCTCCACGCTCGACGGCGTGCCGGAGTCCCGACTCCAGCGCGAGGCGCGTGGCGGCATCGTGCGTCAGCGCTTCCGAGTAGAAGCGGAAGCTGCGACGGCCGCAGCGCTTGGCCAAATACATCGCCGAGTCGGCGTATTTCATCAGGTCGTCCGCTTCGGCGCTGTCGAACGGATACAGCGCAATGCCGACGCTGCAGGAGACGAACACCTCTTTGTCGTTGAGCATGAAACCATCGTCGAACCTGCCTATGATCCTCCCTGCAATATCTTCCAGGACCCAGCGGTTTTGAATTTCCGGCAGCAGAACGGCGAACTCGTCGCCACCAAGACGCGCCACCGTATCGCCTGAGCGAATGCATCGGCTCAGGCGTTCGGCAGCCTCACGCAACAGCTCGTCGCCTACCGCATGGCCCAAGGTGTCGTTCACGCCCTTGAACCGATCCAGGTCGATCATCATCACCGCACCCGCCGGGCGATGCCCGGAGCCGGACCCGAACGTCTGCCGCAGAAGTTCGTTGAACGAGGCGCGATTCGGCAACGAAGTGAGCGGATCGGAATAGGCAAGCCGCTGGATCTTCTCGCGTGACGCGCACAGCTCCGTGATGTCGCGCCCTACTGCCAGCACGGTTTCCACCACACCGTCGGCGCCATACTCCGGCGCCAGCCGGATCAGCGTGCATCGAGACACTGCGTCTTTGCCGGTCCACGTCAATTCGAATTCCAGCTCGTTTCCGCTTTCGAACACCTCGACCAGCTTTTGCTCGTAGAGAATCGTGTCTGGGCCTCCCGGGCTTTCCGATGGTTTATTGTCGATCAACGCGTCGTCGCCGCCGACGACCAGTGCCTTGAAAGTCGGATTGGCATACAGGCGCCGAAGATCCCGACCATAGCGAACCACCGTATCGGGAGAGTGCTCGACCAGGGTTCGGAACTCCCGTTCACGGCTCGCGAGCATCTTCTCGACTCGTCTGTGCTCCATGACATCGCGCGCGACGCCCAGCACGCCCATCAAGGTGCCGGCGGCGTCGTACACGGGAACCTTGCGCTTCTCGATCAGCCCCCTCTCACCGGTGTCCGGATAGGTATGCCATTCCTCGTACACGCGAACGCTACCCGCTTCAATTGCGGCGATATCGTTCTCACGAACCGATTCGACGAGTTCCGCATCGAACAGGTCGTGATCGGCCTTCCCGACGATTTCCTGCCTCCGCCTTCCGATTGCTCGCTCGAACGCATGGTTGCAATCGAGGTACACGCCCTCGGTGTCCTTCATCCATATCATGTCGGGAAGGGCCTGCAGTAAGACGCGCAGCCGTGTGCGTGCGTCACTTATAGCGCGCGTTTTTTCCTCGAGCCGTTTGTTGAGCTCGAGAATCCTCGCGTACTGGGCTTGCTGCTCCGCCTCGGCACGCCGCTCTTTGGTAACGTCATAGCCGATGACCAGCACCGAAGCCACTGCGCCGGCTTCGTCGCGCTCAGCCACCAAGTGAACATGATGCAACTGTTGCTGTCCGTCCACCGTCACCACGGACAACTCCAGCCTGCGTTCACTTCCGGTTCGAACCACTTCGCGAATGGCGTCTTCGTACGCGTCGAAGCGTCCATCGGGAAACACCTCTCGCGGCAATCTATCGGCCACCTCGCTCGTTCGGTAACCCAGCAACGTTTCCAACGCACGATTCAGGTAAGCGAACCGCGCATCCGGAGTGTGACGGACAAGAAGATTCGGCAGATTCTCGGCGAGTGTTCGAAAATGGCGTTCGCTTGCGATGAGCGCTTCCTCCGTCATCAGCTGGCCAGTGATATCGCGACCGATCCCAAGGATGCTGACGATCGTACCGTCCACATTTCTCTCCGGGATCATGCTGCCCTCATGGACGTGCCGCACACGGTTATCGTCGAACAGTTCCTGGCGCACGAACGGCAACGCCTCGCCAGTGCTCACGATGTGGGCGATCCCCGCGACCACCTGGGCGTGCGACTCTGGAATACGCGACCCGATCAGATCCGTCGCCGGTTTGCCCAAGGTCCGCTCATGGGTCGGATTGACGTACAGGTAGTTGCCGGCGCAGTCCCATCGCACGATGTGTTCGGGAAGGTCTTCCGCGAACGAACGAAACTGCCTCTCACGGTCGGCCAGCGCTTCGCGTATTTCGTCACGCCTCGAAATCTCTGTGCCGATATCCGCCGCAGCTGCAGCACTCAGGTCTCGCAGCCGTTGCGAAAGAGCGTGCAGGCGCATTGCACCGCAGTGCTCACGCGCCGCCAGGCTATCCATTTCCCTCGCGATATCCGAGAACCGTGCCGTCCAAAGCGCAATGTCGAATGTCAACAAAAAGCCCCGTGTAAAAGCGATGATGACTGCGGATACGCTTGCCGCCTCAATCGGCGCTGTATAGATGCCTCAAGGCTGTGGCCGCCCCCTGACGAACGCGAGGAAAAGCCCATGGTCGTCGCGCGGCGCGCTCATCCGCCCCTTCCCGGGATGGTGGGCCACAGCGAAGGGCAGGACGTCCACAGCAACAGATTCAATGCCTATTGGCACCTTTGTGTCCAAGCGCGATCAGCAGGATGTTTGTCTGCTCAAGCAGCGTCCGCTGATACGTCCCCAACAGCGGGATATCGTCCGCATACGACATAGCGTCTTCAACACCATGCCGGAATAGCAGCTCAATCTCCCGACATTGAGCAGCGTTCAGTTGAGGCAATACGGCATCAACGAACTTGCACAGCACCACCATCCGGGCTCCAATGCGCGAGACCACTTCAACGTTGACTTCCAGGTCGCTCGCCCACTCATCCATGACAGGCCCGGTATCGCCAGTTTTCTGCGCGTCCATCAGAAGGTCTCCCAAGTTTCGCCAGCCGGACTGGGTGCTGTCACGGCGGGGGCAGCGCGTATCCGGCTCTGCGTGACAATTGCGCGCGAGACCGGCTGCCCCGCGTCAGCGAGCTTGAACACTGACATGGCATCGCCTAGATTCCTGGCCTGCTCCTCGAGGGATTGCGCTGCTGCTGCGGCCTGCTCCACGAGTGCCGCATTCTGCTGTGTGACCTCGTCCATCTGATTGACGGCCTGGTTGACCTGCTCGATGCCGCGGCTCTGCTCTTCCGAGGCCGCCGCGATCTCGCCGACGATGTCCGACACCTGCTTGATCGCCCGCTTCACCTCGCCCATCGTCGCGCCGACTTCACTCGCCTGTTTCGCGCCGTCCTGGATCATCTGCACCGACGAACTGATCAACTCCTCGATCTCCTTCGCGGCCGCAGCCGAGCGCTGCGCGAGGCTGCGCACCTCGCTCGCCACCACCGCGAAGCCACGCCCCTGTTCGCCCGCACGGGCAGCCTCGACGGCTGCGTTCAGCGCCAGAATGTTCGTCTGGAATGCGATGCCCTCGATCGTGCCCGTGATCTCGGAAATCTTGCTCGAACTGCTATTGATATGGTCGATGGTCTGGACCATCCCCTGCACCGCCTCGTTGCCAGCATCGGCCACGTCGGTCGCGCGCGTCGCCAGCGCGTTGGCCTGCCGCGCGTTGTCGGCATTCTGCTTCACGGTTTCCGTCAACTGCGTCATGCTCGACGCCGTTTCCTCGAGCGATGCGGCCTGCTCTTCCGTGCGCGCCGACAGGTCGGTATTGCCGCTCGCGATTTCTCGCGACGCCACCGTCACCGATTCGGCACCGGTGCGAATCGAACCGATCGTGGCCGCAAGGCGGCGCTGCATCCCCACGACTGCGTGCAAGACACTGTTACCGTCAATCGTTTTCGTATCGATCGGCGGCTGAAGGTCGCCTTCGGCAATCTGCCCGACGACCTTGGCGACGTGCACGGGCTCGCCGCCAATCGTGCGCAAAACACCGCGGTTGATCAGTCCGACCACGAGCGAAAGCAGCGCCGCCACTACCACCAGCAAACCGAAACTCCCGTAGAGCGTGGTGTGAAAAGCGGCGTCGATGTCGTCGACATAGACGCCTGTCGTGAAAATCCAGTCCCAGGGCTGATAAGCCGCGTTATAGGAAATCTTCGGCAGCACGTCGCTTGAGCCGGGCTTTGCAAAAGAGTAACGGGTGAACCCCTTGCCATCCCGCTTGATCTGGTCGAGCACATCCTGGTAGATGGCCACGCCGTTCGGATCCTTGAGCCCGATCATGTTCTTGCCCTGTAGCTCGGCCTTGATCGGATGCATCAGGACGACCGCTTCAGGACTCAGGATGGTGAAATAACCGGTCGATCCGCCATAGCGCATGTTGCGCACCGCATCCATGGCCTTTTTCTTCGCATCGTCCAATGTCATGGCTCCCGCCCTAGCCTGATCGGCAAACGTCTTGACTACCGCCAGCGCAAGCTCGGTCGCGTGGCCCAGATCCGCCTTTCTTTCTTCGAGGCGGATTTCACGCGTACGATAGGCGTCAACGACCGTAAGGCACACCAGACACAGAAGACTCGGGGCAAGCGGCAACCACAGCTTTTGAGAGAATGACAGTTTCACTTTCGAGACCTTTTCCTGAAAGGCATTCGTGGATACGGACGTCCAAGTGGAGGATGTCCATTGCGGTTATCGACAATTGCGCCTCGTTCTCAACCAACCTTGCGCGCGGGACATATCCGCCGCACATCACTCAGTCAGAACGCAAAATCCACACCTTCCGCAAGGTGGGGCAAACCGACGACCGCTGCGGACGGACGCCTTACGGCACGACACATCGAGAACTGAACGCAGTGCATGAAACCGATGGAGACAGATTTATCGCAGCATAAAACCCTTCTTCCCCAGCGTAGCCAACGGGATATTGGTTTGTTCGAGCAACGTTGAGTTGCACGCGCCAAGCATCACAATCTCATCGACACGTGCCGTGGTGTCTTCGACGCCTTGCCGGAACAAGTGGTCGATCTCCTAGCATTGCACGGCGGTCAGTTGCGGCAATGCAGCCTCAGCGAATTTTAGGGTGATGAAGCTGCCTGCACTAACAACGGTGTGCCAATCCGTTGTAAGTCCTTGTATCAGCGGCCTTGTGGAGCTTTTACTGTGTTCAGTTTCTGCACAGTACTTTTGGTTTGATGTCGACGTTGTCGATGTGGTCATGCGCTTGAAGAAGCGTTCGCCCGGTACGGACAGCCCGACATCGTGAATACGGATCAGGGCAGTCAGTTCTCGGCGAATGCGTTCACGCAAGCCTTGCTTGGCGAGACATCCGGCTGTCGATGAACGGCAAGGGAAGCTGGCGGGACAACGTGTTCGTCGAGCGAGTGTGACACCGTATCACGTACGAAGAGGTCCACCTGAAGGCGTACGAGCAGGTCGCGCTCCATCGGCAAGTACATCTGCTTGGACAACCGGAAACGGCCCCATTCGAGCCTGGCGGATCAGATGTCAGAGAGGTATACCTCGCGACGCTGCATGCGATCAAATCGGCAGCGTGATTGCCTCGGACCGTCCACTTAAAGCTCGACAGCGATTCGGCATTGCGCCAGCGTGCGCCATTATGCGACGCCTGACGTCCTGTTGATCGACGGTATGCGGTCTATAAAAACCGCCCTTCCGTTGTTGCGTCGGATGTCATCGGGCCGCGACAGACAGGTAATGCGTATTCCTGAACCCTAACGCATACGGTTGCCAACAACAATATGATTTAACCCCTCACTCGATGCTGCCGATATCCCACTTGGAGAAGCGTCCGCGAGTCCGGTTGAAGCATGATCGGTACCATCCTTAATGAGGCTCTGTGACAGGGACATCAGATATGAAATTCATCCGACATATGACGGTGCGAGCAAAGCTGACCATGACCTTCGGCATGCTGACCGCATTGGTGCTGGCTGTTGCGCTGTTTGCATTGCAGGCGCTGGCCGACGGCAATGCGCGGTTCGTGACATATGTCACCGGCATCGGCGCGCGCGGGATGCTCGCAGAGCGAGTTCGTACCGCCGTGGACCGCCGCGCGATCGCCGCGCGCAACCTCGTGCTGGTGACGAAGCCAGCCGACGTCGAAATGGAAAAAACCGAGGTGACCCAAGCACACGCCGATGTACAGGCGCGGCTTGGCGAACTCAAGCGGGCGATCGCCAATGCAACGGATGCGAGCGAGCAGGCCCGCAGCATGGTCTCCGACATCGACCATATCGAAAGCCAGTATGGTCCCGTCGCGCTGACGATCGTGAATGCCGCCCTGAACAACCGGCGTGACGAAGCGATCACGATGATGAACGAGCAGTGTCGGCCGTTGCTCGCTCAGCTCGTCAAGGCCACGAACGCTTACAGCGACTACACGCGCGAGCGCGGCGAACATATGGTGCGCGATGCGGCTGATCGTTACGCGAGCCAGCGGGCGCTCTTTCTCGGCATCGTCGTGGCGTCGCTTGCGATTGCGGTCGTCGCCGCGCTACTGATCACCCGCAGCCTGACGCGCGCTCTCGGCGCCGAACCGGCGGAACTCAGCGAGGTGACGCGGCGTGTCGCCAGCGGCGATCTGAGCCCGGTGGCGGGCGCGCAAGCGGCGCCTGCGGGCAGCGTGCTGCGCTCGATGGGCGAGATGCAGGCGAGCCTCATGCGGCTGATCGGCCAGGTTCGCACCTCTGCCGATAGCATTGCCACGGGATCGCGTCAGATCGCAGCGGGCAACCAAGACCTGTCCTCGCGCACCGAGCAACAGGCCTCGTCGCTGCAGGAAACGGCGTCGAGCATGGACGAGCTTACGTCTACGGTGAAGCAAAACGCGGAGAACGCTCAGCAAGCGAGCGCGCTGGCGACCAACGCATCGGAAGTCGCGCAAAAGGGGAGCACCGCGGTCGGGCAGGTGGTCGACACGATGGCCGAAATCAGCGAGCGCTCGACAAAGATCGCGGACATCACCAGCATCATCGAAGGCATCGCGTTTCAGACCAACATCCTGGCGCTCAATGCAGCCGTCGAGGCTGCACGTGCGGGCGAGCAGGGCCGCGGCTTCGCCGTGGTCGCGAGCGAGGTGCGCAGTCTGGCGCAACGCTCGTCGAGCGCGGCGAAGGAAATCAAGGAGCTCATTACCTCGTCGGTGCAGAAAATCCGCGACGGCTCGGCACTCGCAGGCGAGGCAGGCACGACCATGACCGAGGTCACACACGCCGTGGCCCGCGTGACCGACATCATCGGCGAGATCGCCGCCGCCTCGCGCGAGCAGAGCCGCGGCATCGAGCAGGTCAACGTTGCCGTTACGCAGATGGACGAAGTCACGCAGCAGAACGCCGCGCTGGTCGAAGAAGCGGCTGCCGCCTCGGCGTCGCTAGAGACGCAGGGGCAACAGTTAACCGAAGCGGTAGCCTTCTTCCGCGTGGACGGATCGCGGTCGGGCCAAGTCCTGCAGCGTGCGGCGAACCGCACACCAGCCGTCTGTCGAACACTGCTACGTGGCAAAGCGGCATCGTCGCCTGCAGCCCTCCAGCTTGCGCCGGCACTCGTTTCCACCGATGGGACAGAAGATTGGCAGACGATTTAGCGTCGCTGGCACAAGTCATCGACAAAGGTCAGGCTTGTTGCTTTTCCTCTGCAAGGTTGCCGCTGTTCACGAGGTTGTGCGAGATCGCATAGTGGATCAATTCCGCGCTGTTGACGATCTTGAGCTTCTGCATCAGACGTTTCTTGTACGTACTGTTCGTCTTTGCGCTGCGCGTCCACGTGTTGGCGATGTCTATTGATGCTCTGGCCGGCGGCAAGCATTTGAAAGACCTGAAACTCGTGGTCGGACAATATTTCGAGGCCGGCTTCATCGGCGGACGACGCGTCGAAAACGATTGTGTCGACCAGTTTGGGATCGATGTAGCGGCCGCCGGCCGCCAGCCTGCGGATCGCGTCGAGAAGGATTTCTGGATCGCTGTCCTTGGTGGCATAGCCGTTCGCGCCGGCACGAAGTGCTCGGGAAACGATCTGTGCCTCGTCGTGCACGCTCAGGATGAGGATCGGCAACGCGGGATGCGCACCGCGCACGCGGTGAAGCAACGCGATTCCGCTGATGCCAGGCATGGCCGTGTCGAGCAGGAGCAGAAAAAGGGCCGCAGTCAGCCCGAAAATAACCATCTATACCAAAATCGCATACACAACCCCAAAATAAGCATTTGTGTGAATATTTCGACTGACTCAAAGTTAACTCGAAACATGCACTTGGAGGCGGGAATCTGCATTGTCAGGACCGCAATCGACATGACAACTGCTACTACGACCCTGCAACTCGACGCACACGAATCGGACAGTCGGATCGCCACTACGTATAACGAATCGGCGATCCGACTCGACCGACTCCCTGTCGGTGCTTTCCACTTCCGCATCATGGCGATCATCGCGGCGGGGTTGTTTGTCGAATCGTCCGAGACCTTCCTCGCCGGGAGTGTCCTAGCCGCATTGCAAAAGTCCGGATGGAGCAACTTTCACCTCACCAGCGTTTTCGTCAGCGTGACTTTTGCGGGCTTGCTCGCAGGCGGATGGATGGCCGGCCTTCTTGGAGATCACTTCGGCCGCA
The DNA here is from genome assembly GCF_053427715.1 of Burkholderia sp. MR1-5-21. Lineage (NCBI taxonomy): Bacteria > Pseudomonadati > Pseudomonadota > Betaproteobacteria > Burkholderiales > Burkholderiaceae > Burkholderia > Burkholderia sp. MR1-5-21. The sequence goes on along the minus strand of NZ_JBSAXD010000044.1, from coordinate 23,822 downwards.
AAAAAGGCTACCAGATCAACCTTCTGATCTTTGGTGGAGCTGCGTTCGCAGCGTTTTTCGCACCGAACATGAACGCTCTGATCGCACTGCGATTTGTTATGGGGATCGGCCTCGGGGCAGAACTTGTTCTTGGATACAGCGCGCTCGCAGAGTTTGTTCCGCCACACACGCGCGGGCGATTGTCCGCAATCATGTCGTTCATCTCCCACGGCGGAGGCTTCGCCGCTAGCTTTTGTGGTGCATGGGTAATCCCGCACCTTGGCTGGCGCTACATGTTCATGATCGCGGCCGTCGGATCCGGAATTGTTTGGTTTTTCCGCCGCTACATGCCCGAGTCACCGCGATGGCTCGAGAGCAAAAGTCGAATCGCTGAAGCTCGCGAAGTGCTGGATCAGATCGAACGCATTGCGTATAGCGGGGAAAAGCCGCCCCCGCTTCCCGCTGATCAGACACTGCGCGTACAAAATACCTTGCCGCCGGCAAAGGTGAAAGCGCGAGAGCTATTCTCGAACCGCTATCTGCGCAGCACCTGCATCGGGTTGCTCGTCATGGTGACCATGCAGGTTTGCCTCTATGGTCTCGTCACCTGGCTCCCCACGTTTTTTGTTTCCCAAGGGCACACGATGGAGGACGCATTGCGCTGGAACGCCATCGTATCGATTGGCCAGCCGATCAGCGGCATCCTTCTGATCATCATCATCGACAAGGTCGGACGAAAAGTGCTCCTTGCTGGGGCAGCAGTCCTCGCCGTCGCATTCTCTCCCTTCTATCTCATGTCGAGCAATCAGCCGGTCTTCATGATGCTCGCAACGGGATTTGTGTTCATGATGCTTGCCCAGATTCTTATGACGGTTGGCCAAGGAACCTATCTCTCAGAAATTTTCCCGACGAAGCTGCGATCGCGCGGCGTGGGCCTTACCAGTTCGGTATCTCGTGGACTTCAGATCGGGGTTCAGATTGCGGTGCCCGCGATATATACCGCCTACAAGATGAGCGGGATCCTCATCGCCGTCGACATTGTCCTGGTCATCTTCGCGATCTGCCTATGCACGTTCGGCGCAGAGACACGACGTCGTTCACTCGAACATATCGAGAACTGACAGAGCGTATTGATGGTGACACTATGCGAGGCTATGCAAATCCGCATAGCCGAAGCAAATTAAAGCATTGGATAGCATACGCTCGACTATTTAAACTGACCTTACCCAACGTCTTTCACAAGCGTCAATGTAGACGACGGCCGCCCTCTTCCGATGGCCAATTGGATCGAAAGCACTATGACAAAATACATTTTGATTAGGTATCCTGATTTTATTTCACTCGGTTACTGGTGCATTAATCAACCCAACTTTGCTCTTTCAGGTGAACTAGTATGAATGGAATCAAGCTGGAAGTTATATGGCGTCGCCTCATCTCGGTCGTCGATGAGGCCGCAGCGTCGTTGGTGCGGACATCGTTTTCATCGATCGTCCGCGAATCGAACGACTTTGCCTGCGTCATCACCGACGCAAAAGGCCGGTCCATCGCACAGGCCTCCCAAAGCATCCCGTCCTTCATCGGCACGGCGCCACGTACCATCCGCTGCTTCCTCGAGCGCTTCCCACTTGAGACGCTAAGCGAAGGTGACATCCTGATCACCAACGACATCTGGCTCGGTACCGGTCACCTCCCCGATATCACCGTCGCAAAGCCAATCTTCGCGAACGGCCGCGTCGTCGCATGGGCAGGGTCGGTGGCTCATGCGCCCGACATCGGCGGTCGCGTTCGTTCGGCAGATGCCACGTCCGTGTTCGAAGAGGGTCTCCAGATTCCCCCGATGAAGGTTCTGCGCGCGGGCGAAATGGATGCGACACTCGAAGCAATCCTTCGTCAGAACGTGCGTGTGCCCGACCAGGTCATGGGCGACCTCTACGCACAGTTCACAGGGCTCGCCCTGATTGAGCGTCATCTGCTCGAGCTGATGGAAGAGCACTCACTTGACGACCTCGATGAGTTGTCGAGCCAGTTACGCGCACGGACCGAAGCGGCTATGCGTTCTGCAATCGCGGCAATACCTGATGGAGTCTACCGCTCAGAAGCCGTAAGCGACGGCATCGACGCATCACCTATCCATCTGCGTATGGCGCTTACCGTCAAGGGCGATTCGATCACCATCGACTATGATGGTACGGACCCGCAGGTGCAGAAGTCGATTAATGTCTGCCTGGCGTATACGAACGCCCTGACGGCCTACGGTATCAAGTCGGTTCTGTGCACGGATGTGCCGAACAACGATGGTGTTCTCCAGCCGCTCGAAATCGTGGCGCCCTATGGGTCCATCCTGAACTCGGCGCCGCCTGCAGCAGGCGGCGCTCGTGCGCTGATCGGCCACTTCCTGCCCGCCATGGTCCTGGAGGCTTTGGCTCCCATCGTCCCCGACAAGGTGATCTCGGGCGTCGGCTCGCCGCTTTGGTGCGTGAATATGGCCGGTACGCGTGCGGACGGCAAGGGCTTCGCGAACCTCTTCTTCCTGAACGGCGGCTACGGCGCGAGTGCAAACGGGGACGCAGTCAACGTCCTCTCGTGGCCCAGCAATATCTCGTCAACACCGGTCGAGATCATCGAACGCCTTGCGCCCCTGAAGGTGCATCGCCGCGAGTTCCGCAAGATCACCGAACCAAACGGCAAGTATCGGGGTGGCCTCGGCCAGGAGCTTGTGCTCGAAAGTCTTAACCCCACCTCGGCGGTCATGTCGTTCATGGCGGAACGAACGCGCGAGGAGTCTGCGGCCCGCGGTATGGCGGGCGGCAAATCGGGCGAACCAGGCGAAATTCTCATCGACGGCAACCGAATCAATGCAAAACAGCAACAGACGGTGAAGCGTGGCACCGTCGTGACCCTTCGCACTCCGATGGGCGGCGGCTACGGCGACCCGTCCCAACGTTCCAACCAATCTATCGAGGAAGACCGGGTTAACGGTCTGTACGCGCAATGAAAGATACGGCGGCCTACTCTCTTGGCATCGACATCGGCGGCACCTTCACGGACATCGTTCTGTACAGCAACGGTCTGGCGAAGGCATTCGGTCACAAGGAACTGACGACGCCCGATGATCCGACGCAAGGCGCTATGCGCGGCGTCGAGGTGCTGCTCGAACGCGAAGGCGTGAACGCATCGCAAATCACCCGCGTGGTCCACGCTACCACCCTCTTTACCAACGCACTGATCGAACGCCGCGGCGTGAAGACCGGCCTCATCACGACCGCCGGCTTCCGCGATACGCTGGAAATGCGCCGCGAATTCAAATACGACCTGTACGACGTTTTCATCGACATCCCGAAGCCTCTGGTTCCGCGTGCGTCCCGCCTCGAAGCGATGGAACGCGTGCTCGCAGACGGCACCGTCGATACGCCGATCGACGACGCAAGCGTCCTGTCTTCCGCTGACGAGCTTGTGCGCCAGGGCATCGAGTCCATCGCGATCGTGTTTCTGCATGCCTATGCAAATCCGGAACACGAACGCCGGGCGCGCGACCTTATTTTGCAGAAGTACCCCGACCTGTACGTCTCGATTTCCAGCGAAGTCGCGCCGCAGATCCGCGAGTACGAGCGCACGTCAACGACGGTCGCAAATGCATACGTCGTTCCGATTGCCGAACGCTACCTGCAGAGCCTCGAAGCTCGGCTGAAGCAGAATGGCATCGGCTGTCCGCTCCTTATGATGCTGTCGAACGGCGGCCTCGCGCACGTGAACGAGGCACGCAGATTCCCCGTTCAGCTGCTTGAATCGGGTCCGGCCGCCGGCGCCATTGCGGCTGCGTTCTTCAGCAAGCGCTCGAACATCGCCGACGTACTCGCGTTCGATATGGGCGGAACGACGGCGAAACTGGCGATCGTCGAGGCCAACCAGCCGCTGGTCGCTCACACCTTCGAAGCCGCCCGCCAGAAGCGGTTCGCGAATGGTAGCGGTATGCCGATCAACATCTCGACCGTTGAGCTGATCGAGATCGGCGCGGGTGGCGGCAGCATCGCCCACCTGGATTCGCTCGGTCTGCTCAAGGTCGGCCCTCGCAGCGCCAGCTCGAAACCCGGCCCGGCATGCTTCGGTCGCGGCGGGAACGAACCCACTGTGACCGACGGCAATCTGCTCGTTGGCCATCTTGACCCGACGACGTTTGCCGGCCGCACGATGACCCTCAAGCGGGAACTCGCAGAGACTGCTGTCGCCAACGTCGCTCAAGGGCTTGGCAGCGAGGTAATCGAAGTCGCGGACGGCATCGTCGCAGTGGTGAACGAGAACATGGCAGCAGCAGCGCGCGTTCACGTCGCTGAGCGTGGGTTCGACGCTTCGGCGTTCGCATTGCTGGTCACCGGTGGCGGCGGCCCGCTCCATGGCTGCGATGTCGCACGGCGGCTTGGCGTAAATAAGATTATCTGCCCGCCACTCGCCGGCGTCGCCTCGGCGCTTGGTTTGCTGATGGCTCCGGCACGCATCGACCGCTCTGTCTCGTTCAATCGTCCTCTGTCGGAAGTGCCGCCCGATGTACTGGAACGGCGCTTTGCCGAACTGGAGCAGCAGGCATCGAACGTGATCCGCGACACGCTGCCCGAAGGCACGTCGTTCACGCTTCAGCGCGCGGCCGACATTCGCTTTATCGGTCAGGGCTTCGAACTCGTGGTCCAAGTACCGTCTACGAAGTGCGACGACAGCACGGCTGGAATCATTCTGGATCGCTTCTGCGAGGCTTACGGCAATGTGTTCGGTCAGGTACCGCCGGTTCGCTCAGTCGAACTGACCACGCTGCGTGTCGCTGCCATCGAAGAAAACGTCAACCGTCCCCTCTCGCTCGGAGCCGACACGGAAGCCTGGATTCCGAGCACGAGCCACCGTGATCTCTGGGTCGCGAACCAGAACAAGTTCGTGCAGGCGCCGGTTATCTCGCGACAGGCACTGGTGCCGGGCAAGACCGTCGTCGGCCCGGCTCTGGTAGAAGACGCATCGTCGACTCTGGCCATTCCCCCGGGCGCGACCGCTGAGATCGACGCAGCCGGCAACCTGCTGATCAACCTAGCCCTGCACGGCGAAAGCTATGAAATGCGAGAAACCGCACAGGAGGTGACAAGTGAATAATCGGAAAGAACCGTTCCCGTGCCGCCGAGTGGGCAAAGTAGACGGCAAGAGCTACTTTTTCGGCTACTACAACAAGTCGAACTGGGACGCCACTGGCCGTTATCTGCTCGGGCATCAGGTGCCGTGGCGCGACAAGCTGCTCGAGCCGAATCTCGACTGCGTTGTCGGCTACTTCGACCTGAACGACGGGGATCGCTTCGTCGAGTTCGGGAAGACCACAGCCTGGAACTGGCAGATGGGCTCGCAGCTTCAGTGGCTTGCAGGTGACCAACGGCGCGCGATCTTCAACGTCCGCACTGATCACGCCGACACGCCCTATCCGTTTTTTGGCTCGGCGATTTGCGATGTCGAATCGGGCGCAACTCGGCAGCTCCCGCTCCCTATCTATAGCGTCGCGCCGAACGCCAAATGGGCGTTGTCCGTCGACTATCGTCGCCTATACGTTACGCACGAGACGATCGGATATAGCTGTGATCGGCACGCTCCCAAGTTGGAGAATTGCCCGGCTGGTGACGGTATCCGCTGGATGGATCTCGAAAGCGGTGATAACTGTCTGCTCGTCAGCTACAGGCAGCTTCGTGATTTCCATCCGCGCGCGTCGATGGAGAAAGCAATCCACTGGGTCAGTCATATCGAGATCAACCCGTCGTCCGAGCGCATCCTGTTCCTGCATCGCTGGACCGAACGCGTCGAAGACGAAACGTGTTTCCTGCACCGTTTGATTACGATCAACCCGGACGGCACGGACATGCGTCTGCTCGAATGCTCGGATCACCCTCTTCCGCAGTTGACAGACGACTTCTATCCGAATTCAGTTGGCACGTTCGATTACGAGAAGTCCGAGTACCAGATCTCGCACCCGCTGTGGCGCGACAACGGTGAGATCATCGTCTGGGGTCCTCACGACGGTGAAATCCACTATCACCTGTATCAGGACTCTGACGCCGGTTCCGTCAAGGTCGTTGGGCGCGGAATTCTCGCGGAAAACGGCCATATGACGTTTTCGCGTGCGAATCCCCGCTGGATGCTGAGTGACACGTATCCGAACAGCGAAACGCATGAGCGCACGTTGTTCCTGTTCGACATCGACAGCGAAACGAAGTACGACCTCGGTGACTTCTATGCTGACCCGAAGCTCAGCAAGGAAAACCGCTGCGATCTTCACCCTCGCTGGAGTCCGAACGGATTGCAAGCCTGCGTCGACTCGATCCACGAGCATGATCGCGCGATGTACCTTATCGACGTGTCCCGTCTGACAGGTCGATAAGCCAAGATGGGGCCGCTCCCGGTATTTCCCACGAGCGGCCCCACCGATTATCGTCCTTCCCGCCTCAAGGAGGTATGTCAGAAGACGCTATTTTTTTGTCGGCATATTCCTGCAGGGTATACTAAAACAGCTGCCTTGCAGGAGCACTGCCATGCCTCGTCCTCTGACCTTCCACCAGATTGAAGCGTTTTATGCTGTGGTCGTCTCGGGAACCACGGTAGCCGCTGCACGGATGCTGAACACCACGCAGCCGTCCATCAGCCGCCTGATCACCCAGGCTCAAAGCGCGTCTGGCCTGAAACTCTTCGTCAACGACAGGGGCAGGCTCCAGCTCACCCGCGAAGGAAGACACCTTTTTGATACGGTCGAGCGGTACTTCCAGGGGTTTGAGCAGATCGAGAAGTCGATCGCTTCGCTCCGCGAATCCGGCACAGGCATCTTCCGCATCGCATCTACACCTTCGCTCGGCCAAAGCATTCTGCCTTCGGCAATGAAGCGGTTCGCCGCCATATTCCCAAACGTCACCTACACGGTAGCGACGCTCGGTAGCCGGGAGATCGCCGAGGGCCTAAGGCTCGGACGTTACGATATCGCTGTCACCAACACCCGTTTCGATGGAGAGGAGTTTTCTATCCATCAGGTCGCCGGAACGGATGCCGTGTGTGTTTGTGCCCTCGATCACGAGTTTGCCAAGCTTGAGACGGTACAGCCCGAGACATTGGCGGAACATTCATTCATCAGTCTTCCTTCTCATGACGAGCTGACGATGAAGCTTCGCGATGTCATGCAGTCGCGATCACTAACCCTGCGGACTATCGTAGAAACGATTTACTCATCAACGATCTGCGCGATGGTGAAGGCAGGTCTAGGCGTGAGCGTTGTCAATCCGTACATGGCCGCTGCCTTCGCGGGACAACTCTGTATTCGCCCGTTCGAGCCCAAGATCGGCATCTCCACGTATGCCATCTTCTCTCGTTATGCGCCTGCGTCCGAACTCGCGGAGCGCTTCCTCCACGAACTAGCTCTCGCGATGCGGGATGTGCCACACGAGTTGCCCGCCATAGACAGCCTCTAAGGCGGAACAAAAGCCGTCACTGGCGTAGAGCCGCGCGTTTTCCGCGGTATCCGCATTTGTCTAAACAACTGGCGGCTCACTCTCGTTTTCGACGTAAAAACTGCGTACCAGCGCTATGCCGTTGCCGAATAGGCGACCCCAAAAATAGCATTGGCGCCGCATTTTTGGTCCCTTCAAAGTCTATCCGACTCTGACAAATACGTGTGCTGAGCGTCCTCACAGACATTCACGGATAGGCAATGACATCGACAAACGCGCAACAGATACCGGCAGCTGCCGGCGAGTATTCGACTCCCTCATACCCAGCAATCCAAAATGAATCGGCGTGGCGTCTCGACCGGCTGGAAGTGGGTTTTTTCCATTACCGCGTCATGGCCATTATTGGCGCCGGTCTACTTGTCGAGTCCTACGAGAACTTTCTCGCCAGCAGTGTGCTTGCGGCGCTGCAGAAAGAAGGATGGACGAACATCCACATCACCAGCCTGTTTCTCAGTGTGACGTTTGCAGGGTTGCTGGTGGGCGGCTTGCTTGCGGGCATACTCGGCGATCACGTGGGGCGTAAGAAAGGCTACCAACTGAATCTTCTTCTCTTCGGTGGCGGTGGCTTCGCGGCTTTCTTCGCACCCAACATGGACGTGCTCATCGCACTCCGATTCATCATGGGCATCGGCATTGGATCCGAGATCGTGCTCGGTTACAGCACGTTGGCTGAATTTGTTCCGCCGAGCAAGCGGGGACGACTCTTTGCCATCCTGTCATTCGTGACGCACGGCGGGGGGTTCTTCGCTAGCATCATCGGAGCGGCGGTGATCCCGACTCTTGGCTGGCGCTGGATGTTTATGATCGCGGCTATCGGCGCAGCAATCGTCTGGTACTTTCGCCGGTACATGCCCGAGTCGCCTCGTTGGTTGGAGAGCAGGGGCCGCTTCGATGAGGCTCGTGCGGTGATGGATCAGATTGAAGCGGTCGCCTACAAGGGCAAGGTCCCTCCCCTGATTCCGCCAGCAACGATCTGCGAGGCGCGTGAAGCCGAAAGCAAGCCCATCGAGCAGGCGAGAGCGTGGGACCTTTTCAAGCCCAAGTATCTGCGAACCTTCATTGTCGGGTTGCTCGTCATGGTGACGATGCAGGTATGCCTGTATGGCATCGTCATGTGGATGCCGACGTTCTTCGTTTCCCAGGGCTACACGATGCAACAAGCGCTGAAATGGAATGCGATCGTTGCGTTTGGCCAGCCGGTAAGCAGCATCGCTCTGATTTTCGTCGTTGACAAGATCGGCCGCAAGGCGCTGTTGATCGGGTCTTCAGCTCTCTCCGTAGCGCTCTCAACGGTCTATATTACGTCGAACGACCAGCCAGTGATTATGCTTTTGACGACCGGCTTCGTGTTCATGGTGATGTCCCAAATCCTGATGACCGTTGGCCAGGGGCTGTATCTCTCGGAGATCTTTCCGACCAAGCTTCGCTCCCGTGGTGTCGGCTTTGTCAGTTCCGTCTCGCGAGCAATTCAGATTGGCGTGCAGGCGGCGATCCCCGCGATCTATGGGCTGTACAAAGTCGCCGGGATCATGGTGGCTGCAGACTTCGTACTGGTCACGTTCGCCGCAGGCCTGCTTTTCCTCGGCGTGGAAACTCGAAAGCGCAGCCTCGAAGAGATTTCAAACTAACCTCTCCTAGCTCCTCTTCTTCGCGGGGTATCGTCTCTCCGACTGCCCCGCGAAACAAGCTCGCATCAAAGATGGGCAAGACAATCAAATGTCTTAATTTTTTCACCGCTTAGTTAGGTATGCATATTTAATGAAGTCAGATTGGGTGTTAGCGGTTTCGCTTTTCCCACATTCGCTTTCCTTCAAAACACCGACATCATATTCAATCGTCTATTCCGGACCAAAGCAATGAGACTACTCGCCTTAGCTAGCTCCACCTGTGCATTGACTCTGATGACAACTTGCGCGCATGCTCAAAGCACCGTCACGCTTTACGGCCTTATCGACACCGGAATTTCTTATACAAATAACATCAAAGGCGGCAGCGCCTGGCAGGAGAGCAACGGGAAGCTCGGTGGCAGCCGGTGGGGCATCCTTGGCAAGGAAGATCTTGGTGGCGGGCTGAATGCCATCTTCACGCTGGAAAGCGGCTTTAACTCCGCGAACGGCACGTCTCAGCAAGGCGGAAGGCTATTCGGCCGTCAAGCGTTCGTTGGCATCGACAAGACCGGAGTAGGCACGGTGACATTCGGCCGTCAGTACGATCCGCTTGGTGACCTCATCGGGAATTACTTCGCATCCGGATTCTGGACTGCCTCGACACACATCGGTGACAACGACAATCTCGATCGCTCTCAGCGATTCAACAACTCTGTGAAGTTCCGATCGGCGCAGATCGGTGGATTCGCAGTCGATACGATGTACGGCTTCAGCAATCAAGCGTCTGGGCCGAACGGTCAAGGCTTTGCCAACAACCGCATGTGGTCGGTCGCCGCGAACTATACACATGGCCCATTCTCGTTTGGTGGCGGCTTCGAACAACTCGATCATCCAAATTCAACTACCAACACGAGCGGCGCATCCGGGGGCGCTACTGCAACGACCGGTGACGATTACAGCTCGTCGTTCTTTTATGGTATCGATGGAGGTGTCGCGCGCCAGCAGATCGCGGCCGTCGGCACCAACTATGTTGCTGGTCCGGCGACGGTCGGCCTCGGCTTCAGCCACGTTCAGTTGAACTACAACGACGGTGCAGCTCGCAAGCTGAATAACTATGACGCGAATCTGCGCTATCAAATTTCAGCGCCCCTCTACCTTATGGCCGACTACACCTTCACCGATGGCCGCGTGACGGGACTGCCCGGTGTGAGCTCCCACGAACTTCGCCCGAAGTGGCATCAGGTGACGCTCGGCTTTGACTATTCCCTGTCGACGCGAACTGAAATCTACATGAGCGCGAGCTATCAGAAAGCGGTCGGGGATGGGTCTACGCTGGTCGGCAGAAAGTATGCCGCCGTTGCATCGATTCAAACAGCCGGCGGCGTATCTTCAACAAACACTCAGGTTACGGTAGCCACTGGCATTCGGCACAAGTTCTGATCTTCCGACGCTACACCAAGGCGCGGACACCAGTTGGAAGCTAGTGCGCCAAATGGTGTCCGCGATGATTACACGAAGTCGCTTGAGACTCGGCGGCAGTACCCGCAGACACCGGATAGTAAGGCATGTGTGTGCAACTTCTGCGCGCGATAGTTAAGCATGTCGACCGGGCCAGCCTTCGCGTTGGAATCTCGCAGGCCGGTGACAAATTCACGAGCCCGACATTGACGTTTCCGGTGCGCCATGCGGGTTTGCCTACTGTGCTGTGATGCCCTTGAACATCGCGGCTGCCGCGGCGTCGAAATCGACATCGTCAGGCAACCGGCCACGACTGCCTCGTGGATCTTCGCAATCAACCGATCGTCTTCTGACATGGTAGGATCGGGACTCGAGTCGTTCGCGACCGACTCCTTCGCGGCGACGGTCGCCGCGTGACTGTCGGTCTGCTCAACGCGACCAGCCGGTGTCGCTTCCGGTATCGCCACGACCGCTTCCTGCTGCAGCACGGTCACAGTCGGGTCGTATACGACTGTTGCGCGACCGGGCCGGACCGGCCTCAGTATCGCGAAGTACCAGGCACAGCAGGTGCCGGCTTCCAGCACGACCACACCTACAAAATCCAGTAACAGATCCAGTCGCGCTTCGGTCGCGCCGCGCCAATGTGCGACCATCGAAGTCGCGGGATTGCCGCGACTCGACTCACGCAGTTCTTCCGCGCGACTGGGTGGTCACGAAGCCAGTCCTGTTCGGTCACACGCCCCTTCGCCTTGGCATCGAGCACCGAGAGCCGGGCCACGGGCTCACCTTACGGATAGGCAATCACGGGCAGCGACGGGCGTCGACGAGCTTCTGCACCGGTCAGCGATTCGTCAGCGATATGTTGGCGAGACGGCGAGCATGAACCGGTTGGCGTCGGTCGGCCACCGGTCTATCATCGCAACGTAGTGTCGTCGATATATGCCGGCCTGCTGGGCTGGCAACAACGGAGAGACTGCCATGCACGCCGATCCTGTGGAATACAAAAAGTCGACCATCATGCCTCTGGTCTCGCTTTTGATACCGGGCTACGCAGCAACCGCACTGGTTACGCGCAAGGGCGGCAAGCAGGAAGCATTCCGCATCCTTGGCTATTTCGCATCGGAGAAAGCCGCCCGCCAGTTTGCGGTTGAATACGCGAAAACCCACATTGACGGTCGGCGATGCCCGAAGCCGCCTTTCTCCCTTCGCTAATTCCTGGCCGAGTGCGTAGCCGATCCGGCCGCGACGCGCTCGAAGCTGCGACTGCCGTGCTGAATGCGTTGTACGAGTATCGCGCCGAGTTGGCCAGGATTCGCTCCACGACACCCGGTATCGTGCATCCGACGCTCGTGATCGGGCTCATCGAGGGTGGCATCAACACAAACGTCGTGCCGGATCTCGTCAGGTTGCGGCTCGATCGGCCGGATCGGTTGTCCGCGTGCACCTGCAATTCGACTCCTTCAGCCTAGCTGCTCTCGCGTTCGATCAACTCACATGACAACGGCTTCTGCCGCTTGCGCAGCGTCGCGAACGCCGGTGGATCGTCACCCAGCAGCTCGAAGATCCGCTCCGCCGCCGCGACGCCCATCTCGCGCGCGGGCGGCCGCACGGTGGTCAGGCTCGGCATCAGCATCTCCGCCATCGGATAGTCGCCGAACCCGACGATCGCACACTGCTCCGGCACGCGAATGCCTGCTCGCGGCGCCGCGAGCAGCGCGCCGAACGCGAGATTGTCGTTCGCGAAGACAATCGCATCGGCCAGATGGCGCGCAGACACGAGCGCGAGCAACGCTTCTCGCCCCGCGTGCGCCGGCTGCGCATCGGCTGGTGCAAACACGATCGGCCGGCGGCCGTGCTCGCGCATCACGTCGGCGTAGCCGTCGCGCCGCTCGAGCGCGCTCGCGTCGCCCGCGACGCTGTTCTGCACGAACGCGATGCGCCGGTAGCCGCGCTCGATCAGATGACGCGCCGCGATTCGCCCGGCTTCCCAATGCGCGAACCCGATCTGCAGCGGCTTGCGCCGCGGCTGGAAGTCCCACGTCTCGATCACGGGCACCCGCGTTTGCGCGATCAGCGCCTCGGTGCCGGCCGAATGGAAATGCGACGTCAGCACGAGCGCCGCGGGCGACCAGCCGAGCAGACCGCGCACCGCGTGCTCCTCGAGATCCATGGAGAAATAGCTCGACGCCAGCAGCAACTGGTAGCCGTGCGCGGTCACCGCGTCGCTGAAGCTCTGGATCGTGTTCGCGAAGATCGGCCCGGAAATGTTCGGAATCACCATGCCGATAGCGCGGCTGCGCGCCGACGCGAGCCCGCCCGCGACGAGATTCGGCACGTAGCCGAGTTCGGCGACGGCACGCGCGATCCGCTCGCGCAGCGGCCCGGACACCCGCTCCGGATCCTGGAAGTAGCGCGACACGCTGATCTGCGACACGCCGACGTGCTCGGCCACGTCGCGCAACGTGAGACGCCCGGACGTGCGCCGCTGGCGCGCATCGCGGTTAGTCGAATCGGACATATGTTCCGCTGATTTCGTTATTTGACGCGGCGATATCGCCACGTGAAACTGATCGCCAATGGTAGCGCTAACCGCCGATGGCAGCCAGCCCGAATCGCTGTGCGGCCTGCGGGGCGCGTGCTGGGTTCGCGACAGGATATCGGATGACGACAGCTTCCCGCCTCATGCATCTCGGGGCCTTTCTGATGGAGACCGGGCACCATGTCGCCGCATGGCGGCATCCGGACGTGCAGGCCGACGCCGGCACGGATTTCCGCGCCTACACGGCGCTCGCGCGCGTGGCCGAGCGCGCGTGCTTCGACGCAATCTTCGTCGCGGACAGCGTTGCCGCGAACATGGGCGCCGGCGCGGCGCTCGCCGCGCGGTCCGACCGGCTCGATCCGCTGACGCTGCTGCCGGCGCTGGCGGCCGTCACGGAGCGCATCGGCCTCGTCGCGACGGCGACCACGACCTACAACGAGCCGTATCACATTGCACGCAAGTTCGCGTCGCTCGACCACATCAGCGGCGGCCGGGCCGGCTGGAATCTCGTGACGTCGGACAACGCGGCCGAAGCGCACAACTTCGGGCGCGCGGAACACGTCGGACATGCGGAGCGCTATGCGCGCGCCCGCGAGTTCCATCGCGTCGTCACGGGCCTGTGGGACAGCTGGGCCGACGACAGCTTCGTCCGCGACAAGGCGAGCGGCGTTTACTACGACGCGTCGACGCTGCGCGTGCTCGATCATCGCGGCCGGCACTTCTCCGTGGCGGGGCCGCTCAACGTGCCGCGCCCGGTGCAGGGCTGGCCGGTCGTCGTTCAGGCGGGCTCGTCGGACGCCGGCCGCGCGCTCGCCGCGCAGACGGCCGACGTCGTGTTCACCGCGCACGCGCGTGTCGACACCGCACAGGCGTTCTATCGCGACATGAAGGCGCGTGCCGTCTCGGCCGGCCGCGCGCCGGACGATCTCAAGATCATGCCGGGGCTGTCGGTAGTCGTTGCGCGTACCGACAGCGAGGCGCGCGAGCGCTTCGACGCGCTGCAGGCGCTGGTCGATCCGGCGGCGGGCGTCGCGCTGCTCGCGCGGATGCTCGGCAACTTTGACCTGTCGGGCTGTCCGCTTGACGGACCGCTGCCCGAGCTGCCGCTCACGGACAGCGGCCAGCGCAGCCGCCAGGCGCTCCTCAACGCACTCGCCGACGACGGAAAGCTGACGATTCGCGAGCTGTACCTGAAGATCGCGGCCGGCCGCGGCCATCACACGGTTGTCGGCAGCGCGGCCACGGTCGCGGATGCGATGCAGACGTGGTTCGAGCACGATGCCGCCGACGGCTTCAACGTGATGCCGGCCGAGCTGCCGGGCGGGCTCGATGCGTTCTGTTCGCTCGTCGTGCCCGAACTGCGGCGGCGCGGGCTGTTTCGCACCGCGTACACGGGCCGCACGCTGCGCGAGCACCTCGGGCTGCGCCGCCCGGTTCGCGCGTGAAGGCGCGCCGTTCGCTTCGCCGAACCAGTTTTGCCGATCCATTTAGACAAGGAAATCCGACCATGCCCGTCACGCGCCGTTCGTTTCTCTCCGCCGCCCGCGCCGCCGCCGTCGCCGCGCTTGCCGCGCCCTTTGCCGGCACGGCGCGCACGAGCGCCGGCCACACGCTGCGCATCGGCTATCAGAAAGGCACACCGCTCACGCTGCTGAAGGCGCAGCGCACGCTCGACAAGCCGCTCGCCGCGCGCGGCTTCGATGTCGCGTGGATCGAGTTTCCGGCCGGGCCGCCGCTGCTCGAGGCGATGAACGCCGGCTCGATCGATCTCGGCTACACAGGGTCGCCGCCGCCGGTCTTCGCGCAGGCGGCCGGAAGCCGGATCGTCTATCTGGCCGCCGAGCCGGCCGGGCCGCACAGCGAGGCGATCATCGTGCCGGACGCTTCGCCGGTGAAGACGGTCGCCGACCTGAAAGGGCGCACGGTCGCGTTCGCGCGCGGGTCGAGCTCGAACTACCTGATCGTCGCGGCGCTGGAGAAGGCAGGCCTGAATTATTCCGACATCAAGCCGGCGTTTCTGTCTCCCGCGGATGCGCGCGCCGCGTTCGAAGGCGGCAAGGTCGACGCATGGGTCATCTGGGATCCGTATCTCGCGGTGGTGCAGCAGACGCTCGGCGTGCGCACGATCGCCGATTACGGTTCCGGCATCGTGCAACCGTACAGCTTCTTTCTCGGCTCGCCGGATTTCGCGACATCGCATCCCGACGTGCTGTCCGACGTGCTCTCCGAAGTGGCCCGCGGCGATGCAAGGACAGCGAGCCATCGCGGCGAAGCCGCGCAGTTGATTGCGCGCGAGATCGGCGTGCCGCAGCCGATCGTCGAGCGCTATCTCGCGCGCTCGGCGTTCGGGCTGCTACCGCTCGGCGCCGCCGTGCTCGATGCGCAGCAGCGCGTCGCCGATGCGTTCCACCGCGCCGGCGTAATCCCGCGCGCGATTCGCGTCGCCGACATCGTCCATCCGGTTTCTTTTGTCCGCTAACGCCTTATCGTCCATATCGCCGAGTCGCCGTCATGAATCGTCCGTCTTTCCGTCCCGCCGCCGTTGGTTTGCGTCACCGCCGCCGCAGCGCGCCGCGCTGGCGCCCGCGCTTCATGCCCCGAATGAGATCGGGCCTGCGCGCAGCCGGCGCCGTTGTCATCGCCTGCGCCGGCCACGCGTCGCACGCGCAGTCGTCGCTGCAGATCTACGGGATCGTCGATTCGGCGCTGCAGGTCGGGCACTTCAACAGCACGACAGGCGCAACCGCGTCCGCGGCGAGCGGCAACCTGCAGGCGTCGCGCTTCGGCTTCCTCGGCAAGGAGGATCTCGGCGGCGGATACCGCGCGAACTTTCGGCTCGAGACCGGCTTCAACACGTATACCGGGATGGGCGGTGGCGCGACGGAATTCAATCGCGGCGCGTCGGTCGGCGTGTCGGGCCCGTTCGGCAGCGTCGATGCAGGCTATCTGTACCTGCCAATCTACTGGGTGTTTCTCGCGTCCGACGTCGGCACGTACGGGCTTGCGAATCCAGCCGCGATCATGTCGCTCGAGCACACGACGACGCTCGGCGCGAGCGGCACGGGCGGGTTCTACCGGAATGCAGTTCGCTATCGCACACCGGACACGCTCGGCGGATGGTCGAGCGAGGTCGGCTATTCGTTCGGTGCTCAGGATCCCGCGGGGCAGACGCTGAACGCGCGCAACGTCGGCGCGAACGTCCAATATGCGAAACACGGCGTGCTGTTCGGGTATGGCTTCAATCGCTACCAGTACTATGCGAACGCGACGGCGCCCGATGCTTCGTCGCAGATCACGCACGTCATCACGTCGGCGGCCGAGATCGGCAACGTGGTGGTGGGCGGAAACTATGTCTATTCGAAGCGCACCGACGGCACGGGATGGTTTGCATCGGCGATGCTGCTAAACGCGCGCGTGCGGATCGGCCAAGGCGACGTCAACGCCGGCATCGCGCGTCGCATCGAGAACGGCAATGCGCGCGCCGTAGCCTGCGACGCGGGTTACGTGTACTACCTGTCGAAGCGCACGCAGTTGTATGGCTTCGCGACGACCATCCTCAACAACAGCCATTCGACGCAAGGGTTTGCTCTGCTCAACAGCGCGGCGGCGACCGTCGCACCGGGATTCGATCCATGGGCGCTGACGATGGGGGTGCGCACGTCGTTCTAAAGGCGGAACTACACATTCGCTTTGAACGGCGGCTCAACATTCACTTTGCGCTGGTCAAGCTCGCTCCCGCCACCATCTGCTCTCGCTTCGTCGATGGCTCGTGTTAGCGGGTCTAACTCCTGGCGTACAGATATCCTGCGTGAACTCGTCCAACGATTTCACACACATACGACGAGAGTCGGATCATCCAATTGGAGCCTGACGGACCGCCGGTCTGCTTGACCAGCGCGAATTTGCTTTCATCGTCCAGAGCCCGAATGCTAGCACTAATTGCCGCAGGGGGAACGCCGAGATTCTTTGCAGTCTCGGAAAGCGCCCCCATTTCCCCCATCACGAAGCTTCGCTGTTGAAGCGCGTCCTGCGCGTCCAATTATTGAATGAACAGGCTCGGGGTGCCAGGAGCAGGCCGACCTCGCTACCGACACCTCTCGATATCTTATCCCTGAGCCGAATCGCCAAATTTTCGCGGATTGGGCGAGCCTATTTTGGCGCAGTTTTACCATTACCAAGAGCTGCCGAAACTTGTGCGGCAGTCGGCTCGGTCAGATTATACGTCGCAAGCAACTTAGCATAACGCCCGTCACCTTTGATTGTAGCGAACGCTTGCTCCATGGCCTTCACCAACTCCGTATTACCCTTGCGAATTCCCAAACCGACAACCACTGGATACAGCGGCTCGCTCGACGTGAGCACTAGCCGGCCTTTCGATCTCTCTGCGGTAAATTTCGAGATAGCCGCGTCCTCAATCTGAACTTCCGCAGACCGGGCCAATACCGCTTGTGATGCCTCCGGAGAGGTGGGAAATTCTCGTACATCAATTGGACTTCTCCCCGACGGTGCACAAATCTCTTTCGATACTTGCGCTAAACGCGGAATCCACGAAGCACCTTTATCAGACGCGACCCGCTTCCCACATAGCTGCTCGGGCTTAGTCGGCTTCCAATCACTATCGCTACGCACCAACATTACAGCACCTGTGGTAAAGTATGGAATGAAATCCAATTGTTTGGCCCGCTCTGGAGTGACATAGAGCGCTGAGGCGATTACATCGAAACGCTGTGCATTGACACCAGTAATCAAGTCCGCGAAGCGAGTATCTACAAACTCAGGTTCGAGTTTCATTTCCACGGCTAGAACGCGCATCAACTCCGGATCGAAACCCGCAGCGACGTTGGCCTCCATATAGTCGTACGGGGCTTCCGTCAAATCCGATCCGATCTTTAGCTTGCCCTTGTTGAGTGTTGCGGCTCCAGCCGAAACGATGAGCAGTGATGCGATAGTCAGGCCAACAAGACAAAGAAATGATTTTCGCCTCACGTCATACCTCCTAGCATTAAATCAAAAAATACGGACACAGGGTCTTGTTAGTTAAATTTCAAACCTCGATTTCCATGAGATCCTCCATTTAATCACGCCACACTCCACTTCAAACCCGCTTTAAAATCATCGATCACTCCCAGCAATCACCCGACTCAAACCAACCTGTTGCAGGCGACACCTGAATTTTCCTCGTCGCAATTTATTACATCCCGTGTGATCTACTGTAATCCGAAACTTTCGGCGATGTCCAATCGGCGAGCGATTCAGAATCGGGCTTGAAGATCTCAATCTTCAATGGGTACGTCGGACGCGGCACGCGCTCGTCTCGAAGGCCACAGTCTCCCGCCGGACATGCAGATAGGCAAGCCAACAGGTTTATTTCTGCAAAAAATTCGATGAAATCTCCTGCGCGAACCGGACTTGCCTTATTAATATACTCATGCGTGACTTTATCAAAGCCAGAGCACATGAACACATTCAGCACATCATGAATATACTTTTCCGCCTCAACCACCTCAAATTCCTTGTATTTCGCCAGGCCGCGGACTAAGTTTGAATGGCAACTTTTGTGAAATTCAATTCCATCCAGCAATTTATGGATATATGGATCGCAGCGCGTTCCGATCACATCATGAGGTGCGCAGCCATCTTCGTCATAACCGTACCAATTTAAAGTATCATGAGTAACGGTAGCCATAGGCCGCAAGAACGGCATGGACGACCACAAGCGATCACCGGTTGTCACATGCGTTGCATGAATCGCCCGCGTTTTCCCGCTATAAAACTTCTCTTCAAGATTATCGGCGTTCCAGAGATTCAAATCTCCAACCTGTGAACCCTCAACACAAACAATCCGAAAGAGATGGCCTGCCGGAACATCCCACGCCAAACCGTCTCGGGCAGGTACGATCAGCTCCCGCTCCTTCTTTGCGTTTGAGCGGACGTGATTGTAGAAGCTCATGTCTGCCCGCTGAATCTGGCCATTTTCATACACTGTTTGCTTTGGTACCGACTTTTTTTTATTAGAGTCGACAGGCTCGATTGACTGGCCACTTAGTCGAATACTCACGTTTATCTCCTATTCTGATTGATCGAGAATTACATAGAAAAGTGAACGTTAAAGAGCTTGAGGGGCAAAGTAAAGGTTTCCGAGGAAGCGTTCAATCCTAGGATGTCGGGCTTCGCGTAGCGCTGCTGGCGCGTCATTGGCCACAATGCGTCCGTCCTCCATGAATATCAGGCGGTCTGAAATTCGAAATGCGAACTCCATTTCATGAGTTACAATGATCATTGTCATTCCCTCATTAGCGAGAGTAGCGATTACGTCCAAGACGTCTGCGACCAGTTCTGGATCCAATGCTGACGTCGGCTCATCAAACAACATCACGGTTGGCCGCAGTGCTAGTGCTCTAGCAATAGCGACGCGCTGCTGTTGCCCCCCGGAGAGCTGATGAGGATACTTTCCGGCGTGTTCCATCAAACCAACTTTGTCGAGCAATGCTAGCGACGCCGAGCGATTGGCTTGAATATCGCCTCGACCGTGATAGAGAGGCGCCAGCATCACATTGTCTAAAACCGTCCGGTGCGGAAAGAGGTTGAAATTCTGAAAAACCATACCGACATGGACCACTCGCTCGAAATACTGCCGATCGGAGATTCGCGGCCCAAAATCTTCTAAACCGCGCTGCAATAACTCACCGCCAATCTTGACTGCACCGTGGGTCAAACTCTCCAGTCCATTCAACGTCCGGATTAGAGTTGTCTTCCCGGACCCAGATGGACCTATGATTGCAACAATCTCTCCCCACTTGACTTTAATGTCCACTCCTTTTAGCACTTCGAGCGTTCCATAGCTTTTTTTCAACGCCATGGCTTCGACTGCGAACTCACCCCTTACAGGCTCAGCGGAAGACACTACGGACATTGTTTTCATGTCCACAGGGTGCTCAACAGAAATTGTTTTACGACGCGTAACGTCGAGGCGCCGCTCTAGCCAGCGAAGGGGAAAACCCGCTAAAGTCACAACAAAGACGTAATAGAATGCGACGGCAAGCATGGTTTCCAAAACAAGGAAATTCTGTGTATAGAGTCGCTGCCCGACCAATAGAATCTCCGATAGCGAGATAACTGAAACCAATGACGTGAGCTTAACGATCGTAACAAATTCGTTTGCGAGAGTCGGCAGTGCTACTCTCAATGCCTGAGGGATTACAATCAGTCGCTGCACACCCGCGTACCGGATACCTAGAGCCTTCCCTGCTTCCAACTGACCACGGGCCACCGCAAGCAAACCACCACGATGAATTTCGGCGATATATGCCGCCTCATTAAGCACCAATGCAATTAATCCCGCCCAAAATGGCGATGACAAAACCAAACCCGACGCCGGCCACGCCTGAGGAAGGTTGTAAATGAATACAAGCAAAACCAACAATGGAAGACTTCTGAATAACCAAATGTAGGCTGATGATGACACATTCATCATCATATTTCTTGACTGCTTCCCGAGCGCCAGCAGAAACCCAAGGATCACACTCAGCGTCCAAGCACTAACGCTAAGCTCCACGACGGTCCAGCAGGCGCGCCAAAAATCGACATTTACCAGCAACTCAAGGGTGTATTTCCAATCGAAATTCATATTCCAAAGAACCCCCACTGACCCACCGGCAATTCAGGCAGCCGTTTACCTTTCCAGTATTTTCATAAGAAAATCAATATATTTACATACTAACGACTTGTTTGTTTCGCCCATTTTCAGGTTAAGCATTTCTTCAGCCCGACCACAACGAGCCCTTCAAGTCACGCAGCTCAGCATCTCTGACGTTTCATCATATTTTTCGTCACTCCAATTGAGAACACGATAGCGTATAAGGATCAGCGTAAAATATAAATTTTCTTATCGTGGCGATCGATTTATTTTCTGATTCGTAACGTGGCTGGGAACGATCTTCATCACTCGGACGTCCTCAAGCTGCCCGAATCATGTGTCCACCACGCTCGAACAGAGGTGGCCGCGAAAATTCGGACAACCGAATTGATGACGCCATCAATCAAAAGCCAGACAGCTTCTGTATGGCGGACATGGCGGGCACTGCCGCGCCGGTCTGCGGCGACGCCATGACTCATGGTGTTGCCTCCTATCAGGCGATCTGTTTGTGTGCTTAGCCGTCGCTGTGTGCTCATATCTCCGATATCGCGATTTCATGCGCAACCTCATGAAATCACGATGCGTCATGGCAATACGTATGCGGTCTCCGCAGTTGTGTAGAACTCGTGCGCGTGGCGCCCGTGCTCTCGCGCGCCGTAGCTGCTTGCCTTGCGCCCGCCGAACGGCACGTGATAGTCGAGGCTCGCCGTCGGCAGATTCACCATGGCCATCGCCGCCTGAGCCTGACACCGGAAATGCGACGCATATTTGACGCTCGTGGTCGCGATACCGGCGGCGAGCCTGAACTGCGTCCGCTTCGCTGCTTCGAGCGCGGCTTCATAGTCGGCGACATGCTCCACGGTGGCAACCCGGCCGAAGATCTTTACGATGAGTGCGCATCTCCGCCGTGGCTCCGCTAAACAGTGTCGGCTGGATGAAGTACGCGTGCTTGCCACGGCCACTGTGGCATTCGATCGGACCGCCGCCTGCCTCGAGAATGGCGCCTTCCCAGTGCGCGAGCCCAATGAAGTCAAGGTCTTGTGCGTACTGCGCATCGCTGACAGCCGGACCAATGTCTGTATCCGGAAATAGCGCATCGCCGACGCGCAGTGAGTTGACGCGTTCACGTAGCATAGCGACGAACCGGTCTGAATACGATCCGTCACAATCAGTCAGCTCGACGCGGTGCATCGTTGACCGGTCGAAAAGAACGCGCTTTGCGTGACGAGCTCAACCGCCTGATCGAGAGCCGTATCGTCAAGAACAACCGGTGGGTTCTTACCGCCCATCTCAAGCTGAACCTTCTTACCATACGCCGCGCACTGCAATCCGGTGTCCCACGTCCCCCGAACCGGTAAAGCTCACGGCTGACACGCGTGGATCAATGACCAGTGCGTCGCCGATCGCGCTCTCGCGACCCATGGCGAGGTTGAATACACCGGTCGGCACCTTAGCGCGATGCAGAATCTCGGTGAGTGCCCACGCACTGCCCGGCGCGAGATCGGCCGGTTTGAACAGCACGCAATTCCCGCGTGCTAATGCGGTCGCAATCTTCCACGCCGGAATCGCGCGCGGGAAATACCAGGGTGTGATCAGCGTGACGACGCCGACCAGCTCCTGGGTGATGTCGAGGTTGGCTCCCGTGCGGCCCCATGGAATCACCTCTCCGGACAAGCACAGGCATTCACCCACGAAGAACTTGAAGATGTTGCCTGCCCGTCGAACTTCCGCCGCTGCGTCAGATTTCGTCTTGCCTTCTGCGCGAGAGCAGAATGTGGGGTATAGCAATGCACTAAGTGCTCGGCCGGCGTGACATACCCCAGCATGTCCTTTGGGCTGCCCCTGAGAAGCGAGTCGTTGAGCGCCACGTGCATCGCTCGTCGCTGCAATGAATCGAGGGATAATCCGCACGTGGAATGGGGCGATGTGGGAAGTGAGCGAGAGATTTTTCATATCAAGAATGAAAACGTGTCTCGACAGCACGGCCGAACAAGGCGAAGCGCGGGGAGCCAAATGACTCCCCGCGCTTCAGCTGGGCTCGGTGGGGCAGCCGGAGCGTGCCGGCCGGATAGCCAGTTCAGAGAACGGGAGATATCAACGGTTCGCCAGCGAAGTGTCGCTCGGCATTGGCTATGAACCGTCGAACGGACGCGTCGATCGCTTCCGGGGAAAGGCCACCGATGTGAGGTGTGAGGATTGCATTGCCAAAATCGAGCAGCGCAGCCGGAGGCGTCGGCTCTCCCTCATAGACATCGAGAGCGGCAGCAGAAATCTTCCCGGTGCGCAATGCTTGCGCCACCGCGTTAGTGTCGACCAGCGTGCCTCGCGCGATATTGACGAGCACCCCTTGAGGCCCCAGTGCGTCCAGCACTTCCGCGTTGACCAGGTGATACGTTTCCTTGCCACCGGGTGCCGCGATCATCAAGAAATCACACCAACCGGCAAGGCTGCGAATGTCGTCGAAATAGCGAAAACCAAGCTCGTCACGGCGAGTCCGGCTGTAATAGCCAATCTCCAAGTTGAAGCCGACCGCCCGTTGCGCAATCTTGCGGCCGATCGCTCCCAGACCGACGATACCCATCCGACGCCCAGACACCTGAGGCGGGCGCGGGATGTCGTCACGCCAGACCCCACGCCGCACACCGTCATTCAGGAATATCAGTCGTCTGACGGCAGCGAGCAGGATGGTCATTGCATGATCCGCCACGCAATCGTCATTCGTTCCCGCAGCATTCGCGACGCGGATACCTCGTTCCCGCGCTCGCTCTAATGCGACGTTCTCGAAGCCGACGCCGACTGTACAGATGATTTCGAGTTTCGGCAAACGGTCGATCTCTTCCGCCAGCAAGCCGTTCGTGCCATTGGTCAGCACTACGCGGATATCGGCGCCGCGTTCCCGGATCTGGGCTTCGCCGTTGCTACGGTCTGTACCCAGCCCCGCGTTGGGCGCATAGATCATATCGAAGTGCTCGGCAACCAGCACACGGTGTTCTTCGGAGAGAAACACGAGCACAAGAAGAAGTGGCTTTTCCATGCTATTCGATCGCGTCAACGTTGACCGTCTCCGGCAGCAATCTGATCGGCACGCAGGC
>NZ_JBSAXD010000043.1:0-58195 GCF_053427715.1 Burkholderia sp. MR1-5-21 | reverse complement strand
CTTCCGCAAGAGGTGAAGAGCTACATCGCTGAACGCAACATATGTGACCATTTTCGTGGTGAACCCATTGAAGGGAACAGCCCAGAACAAATCGAGCGCAGGGAGTTTGTTGTGGATAGTCTGGATATCTACTGCTCTGGTACGGATAAACGCTTGGCTGCTCTGAAGAGGCGCTACAAGAATAATCGAGCGGCTATGGACAAGCTAAGCCAGTATGAGGAAAGGATAGAAGGCGCGGAGTCCAATTAACACGTCGCCCAACCGGGACAGCGAAACGGCATGCCGCCCTTTAGCTCGGCGTTTGAACGTCCGCTTCCGAGCAAGGCGACAGTCCGTTGTGGGTCGGGCTCGCGTTGCGTCGCCAGATCGGCGTTCGAGATAACCGATTCTTTGATCACTTGCCGAACCGGCCGATCGCATTCATCGAAGTCCGCATCTGAAAGTGGCCGGTTGAGTTTTCCGTAGGGAGTCACACTCGGTCAGGCCGGCCATCGATTGAGTAGCACCTACCCCTCGATTCGCTCCTTCTTGTAAGGCGAAACCGCTACCATATGCGCAACATAACCAGAGGAGGAAAACATGGCGACTTACAAGGAACTGAAAGCTCAAATGGGCGCCTTGGTAGAGAAAACTGAGGCCGCCCGGCTATCAGAATTCCAAGCTGTTGTTGACGACATTCGGGCCAAAGTGGCCGAGTACGGCATTACCGAGAAGGACATCTTTGGTACGCGTCGCGGCAGGTCGGCAAAGCAGACAAAGGGACCGGTGGAAGCGAAGTATCGCGATCCCAAGACCGGCGCAACCTGGTCGGGCCGCGGCCGCGCGCCTGCCTGGATCAAAGATGCCAAGAATCGCAATCGGTTCCTGATCCAGGAGTAAGTTTCCTCACCTGTGACTTGGCCGGCCGCGGAAAGATAATATCCGCGGCAGCCAAAGCGTGTGTAAAGCACCAAATGGGCACGCAAGACGTAGTCCTGATTTCGCCGGTCCCGCACCACCAACTGCCGGTTGCCGGTCCGCCCTGATTTTTACACGACGCCATCTCGCATCAGTTCCGAGATTCCGGTCGTCACTGCGATTTGCAGAGTGCTTTTCGAACCGTCCCTCCACCTGCAAGTACGTCTTTATCCAAACCGAGCGGCCGCACGAACTCGCTCTGCGCTATCGGCTTGACCCAGTCAGAGGCCCGTGACAGCTCTTCGGCGCCGTTGTGTTGCTCCTCAGAGGCGGACGCAATCTCTCTTAGCACACTATCGACTTGTTGAGTCGCGGTCGCCCACCGGCGTGGATTGATGGCACGGATCGTGCGCAGTTCGAGATCGGGTCGGTTGCCCCCAACCTTGAATTCCACGAACACGCTGGATATATTTACAGCGTTTTTGTTGCTGCGAGCACGGTCCGCACCGCGCGTGACCTGTCGCCCGCGTCACACCATCGATTGACCATGAATTTGCGACCTACTGTTGATCGCCGCGATCCGGACTTCGACCCAGTGCTGTATGAACATGCGCTTGAACACGCGACGGACGATCTATGGCGCATTACCGCGTCGCTGGCGAACCGCTATTTCAATGCGGGACTGGCGCACGCCTTGAGCTGGGCTGTCCTGCTCGAAATCGAAGAGCAGGCTTTTTCCGATCTCGGATTCCAGAGCCGCAATGAGCCAGCGGTCATCGGTGGTCTGCCGCGGATCAGCGCGGCCACGTTGCCAGGCGTCGATCTTTACGGCCCGATCGATTGGCGGATCGAGGGTCCGTCGCTGCCGACCGTCTACCTGTGCGTTCGCGCGTTGTCAAACGCGCAGGCGAATGGTCGAAAAGTGGAATCGGCATGAGCGGCCGGCCGCATTCGCCCGTCGAGTCGGGCGACGAGTGGCGCGAAGTCAGCGAATATGGCTGGACATACCCGGAAGGTTGGACGATCGGGCGATACATCGTGTCGGGCATCGAGAAGTGCCTATTGTGGACCCCGGACAGACTCCCTCGCGGCGACTACACGAGCGTCGGCCGAGCGAAAGCGGCGTTTCGCAAGATGTGCAAATGACCGGGATGGCACGCCCCTCTATCCTGGTGGCAGGAGACGCGAATCGTAGATTCGCGTTAGGCTTGGGGGTGAGCGATATTCAGTATATAAGAACGAATGGACGAACCCACTCTCTGGCTGTCGGCGCCTGTCGAGGCCTATAAGCAATGGCAACACACGGA
This sequence comes from Burkholderia sp. MR1-5-21, assembly GCF_053427715.1. Classification (NCBI taxonomy): domain Bacteria; kingdom Pseudomonadati; phylum Pseudomonadota; class Betaproteobacteria; order Burkholderiales; family Burkholderiaceae; genus Burkholderia; species Burkholderia sp. MR1-5-21. Next base: position 55,991 of record NZ_JBSAXD010000043.1, on the reverse strand, counting down.
CGCCGCCGGTGCCGACCGTCGCGCGTTCTCGCCGCGATCGATCGTCCAACATCAGGCTATGTTCGCGCGCTTCATGCACCACCTCACGGCCGCGCACAAGACGCTGGCCACCTTCGGCCCGGAGCACCTCGAGACGTTCTTTGCCGACGTCGACAATCGATGTCAGCCCGGCACCACGACGCGTCTGCGGTACCACAAGCTCATCGACCGGCTGTGCCGCCACCTGACCGAGATCGGTGTGCGCCAATCGAATCCGGCCGCCGCCTTCGCGCTCACACAAGAGTGGCCTGAAGACGAGCCCAACCCGGTGTATATCCCCGAAATCGACGATGTTCGATTGCAAGCGCAGGTCGCCGACGTCGACAGCCTAGAGGCCCGTGCGCTGCGCAATCGCGCGATCGTTGGGTTGTTGCTGGCCACCGGCGTGACGGCTCAGGAGATTCGCCTTGCCAACGCCAGCGAGCTTGACCTAGCGCCGATCCGGCCGCACATCCAGATCCCGAAGCGCGGCGCGCGCGATGCGCGCCGGATCGATATTGCAGAGTTCGCGCGCCCCGCCCTGTCGCGGTGGCAATCGCAGCACCCGACGGCAAACGACACGTTGTTGTTCCCTTCGCCGCGCGGCGGCGGACCCATGACCGACGAGATGCTCGGGCGGATCGTGCGCGACGAGTTACTCGCCATCGACGTCCGCTTGCCTGACATGGGTCCGCGCACGCTCCGCAACACCTACGCGCGGCGCCTCTTGATCGCCGGCCAGAGCAATGAGGATGTGAGTCAACGGTTAGGTTTAGCCAGCCAACGGACGGTCGTCCGACTGCGCGCGACCCTTCCGCACGCAGAGGTCAGCCCGGCGCCTTGACTTCGCCGACGACTCGACAGGTTTGAAGAGCCAGCAACCGCGCTGGCGTTTCTCTCCATCGGCGCCGTCGAATGCCCTACTCAACACCCTACCTCGACCTAATCTACGTCACCGGCCACATATTGACGAGCCAACAACCAAACGCGCCCACGGGCGAGAATCGCTCCGCCAGTCAAAGAAAGACTGACCTCATCTGGCTTTCCATAGCACCTGTCCGTAGTCGAGTAGAAGCCGGGCGGAATTTTATGGGAGTCGCTTCTGGCGAGAAAGTGCGATTCATCGGCTATTCGGCCCTCTTTCGCGCTCAGATTTCGCATCTCCGCAGACTGCGATGGTTGCGTTACCCGGTTCAGGAACGGAATGGGTCACCGATCTCCGCCGTTGGAGACAAGCAGGCCAGCGATCGCGGAAGAGAGCGGCAGTCCCGAGTATTTTTCCAGCCAGAAGAACTCCCCAACCGGGTTGACCTCCAGAAAGATGTGATGACCGTCAGGGGTGAGGATCAGATCTGCTGCACCGTAGCTGAGGCCCAGAATACGCATAAGCCTCAGCAGCCTTTCCTCTACATTGGGCGGGAGTTGATACGGCTCCCACTCATCGATCAGCTCAAGACCATCACGGCGCCAATCGATCCTGGATTTTTCCGACCGTTGGGAATCGATCGATGCGGTGAACAGCCGGTCTCCCACGATCGTGGTCCTGAGTTCCAGTGCCTTGGAAACTTGTTCTTGAAAGGTAGCCGGGCAGTAACGCAGGTCGGCGAGGTGTTCGAGGTCTTTGGTTTGGACAGTGTTGGTAAAGACCACTTTCTCTTCGCCCTGCTCATAGATGGCAAAAGAGGACAAAGTCTTCATGATCATCCCGTGCCTGCATTCGCGCGCGAACGTTCGCACCGCTTCCGGCTCGTTTGTAATCAGGGTACGTGGAATATGCAGACCAACCTCTCTCGCGATCTTTAACTGAAGCTGCTTGTTTTCGGCGCGGCGAAGGCGATGCACGGGATCCAGATGGAAGGCATCGAGGCTGGCGATCATGCCGTGTACCGTAGCGCGTGATTGATCGATCGCGGCCCGTCTTAGCTGCGGCTCCATCGTCTGAGGGATGCACTGCCCGATTGCGATGCGCCGATACCACACGGCGGATACCGTCCGCAGATCCAACTCGTAGTCCTCGCATCCGAGGAAAAGCCGTTCATCTTCGCCACTGTACTGGTTTCGAAGTTGAATATCGGTGGGAAAGCGGTCCGTATCGAACCGATAAGCGACGCCGTCTTGTGCAGCCACAGCATCCATGACCAACTGGATACTCTCGTTGTCGTTGCTATGGGTGATGATCAGGATCACCGCCGGTCGATGCCGTTCGGACATATTGCAGCTCCTTTGCTGAACACCTATCTTCGCCTCGAGGGCTTGAGACCGACACCGGGCACCGGGATCGAGCGCGCGCCGGGATAACACTGCGCCGCGCGCTCGATGGCAGGACAGGTGCGGTCTCGTGATGGGTACATGGACCGAAAGCTAGAGAGGAATGATTTCCCCGTCCGACGGATACATCAGGGTGACTGGCTGCGGACGAATGCCAGGTAGCTGACTCACGCGGCCGGTGACGTCCCGGATAAGGGCCTGAATGTCAGGCAATTCTCCGGTCGGCACGCCTTCCTGGTCGGATGGGGCGGCCATCGTCACGACGGAACCGCCGCGGATCGCCTTCATCTCTTCCCGCGTGAGATCCTTGGAGAACTGACTTTCCAAGAAATGCGCAAAGAACGGTAGCGGCGACAGATCTTCAGTTTTGATGCTGGACATGATTACTTACCTCGCTGAAAGTTGATGAGCCATTGAAGCGGCATGAGCCGCCTCATACTCCTGCAACCGCCGTGCCAGTCGCATGTGCGTCCTTGACGCCAGCGTGTAACGCCCTGGGGTGCCGGAGGATTTCACGCCGAGCCGCGATAAAGGCGGCAGGGCGTGTCGCGGATCAACAGGGAATTCGTTGGCTCAACGCCAACGTGAGCGTGCGGAATGGTGGAGGTTGGCCGACAGGTCGTCAGCCCCTCACACACAAGGTTTCGGATAGGCTCAATTGCCCACTTTGGGATCCGTGAATCTCCAGCTGCATACGCTCCGCCATCATTCGAAAGCAGGACGTGCAGATGGAAGGTTCAATGGGCACCGCAGCTTTTCGGCCGACCAACCAGAAAGACGGGGACTCGACCATCCTTGCAGATGACGAAGTCCGTCTCTTCCTCGATCCGACGTTGCACCGTGATCGCCGGCCGCCAGACGGGCCGCTCGATCCCCGGCTGGCTAGCCGGTAGCGGCCCGTGGGCAGCGATCAACATCGTGACGAGATTCGACATCGCTGATCTCCACTACTCAGGCTGCTTGAGACGGTGCCGCCGTCGCCGACAGCGTGACCCAGCGGCCATCGATCAAGACGTCGCGCAGTTCCGAGCCGTTCAGCGTGTAGGCGTGTTCGACGCCGACGCGCGGGCGCGCCGGACGCGTTGCCACCGTGAACGCCGTCAGGGTACTCGATTGAAAAGACTTCAGTTGCATGACGTTCTTCACAAAAAAGAAAAGCGAGGAACGCCCCTGCGGGGACATTCCCCGCCAGGGTTAAAAGAAATGAACGCCGCCCTACTGGGCGAGCGCGACTACATCGATGACTGCATCGGCTTCGGCGATCAGCTCGGGCGTCTGCGTGATAAAAAATTCCCGCTCGTAGCCGCCCTGCCTCAACACCTCCCGCTTCATGCGCATGAACTGCACCTTGCGTTGCGGATCCAGCGGACCATCCGACTCGTCGCTGAACAGCGACTGGTACGGCTGCCCCGCATTGCCCGCGATGTACAGCGCGATGCCACGTGTCAGGCACTCGTTGATCCAGACCTTCTGCCCACCGGACATGACCCCGACCGCCTTGCTGCTATCGCTGTCGGCATCGTGCACGAGGATTTCGAAGCCCTCGCGCAGTTCGCCGCTGGCCAGTGCACGTTGGGTCTGGATCTCGACCGTGAACCGCGTGCCGTAGCACGCGAGCAGCAGGTCGTTCACCGTCTGCGTCAGCGCCGGGCCCGCATCGTCGATCGTTAACGCAATCACGCCGTCGTTGCCCAGGCCTTTCGCGACGAGCTTCCACTGCGCAACTTCGTCGGAAATGCGAGCCGCGAGCGCCTGCGTGGATTCGAGGCCAGCGAGTTCCCGCTCGATTCCGATCAGTTCGGTCTCGCGCGTCGCCTGACTGCGAATTAGCGCTTCGATTCGCGCGTCCACGGCAGTGAGTGCTTGTCGGTCCGCAGTCAGCTTTCGGTCGAGATCGGCGACGGCCTGCGTCACGTCAACCGCCGCGAGCCGAGAAACTTCCGCCTCGAGCTCGCGCAGCAGCACGGTCACGCGCGTTTGTTCCGTCTCACGACGTTTTGCGGCGTCAGCTTCCTCGGTATCAAGGGTGAGCAGTTCCGCTCGCGATGAGGTCAGCCCGGCTTCGGCGGCGTCGAGCAACGGCTTGCGCGCCGCCAGATCGGTCGCCCGTTGAAGTTCCTGGCGCGCGACCAACAACCCCACATTTACCGATTGCAGCTCGGCGCGCCTCGTCGACAGCTGTGCCACGACCGGGGCAAGGGCCTCTCCTTCCATCTTGTGCGCCCGGTATCGGGTACGAAGATCAGTCAGAGAGACCGTCTGAACCGTGACTTCCTGCGCAGCATTGCGAGCCTGTGCCAGAAGCGGACATGTCGCGTGAATGTCCATGCCTGAGCACGGGACCTTCTCGACAACGCCGGCTTGCTCACGCAGATTCTTCAGCAACGCAGCCTTCGTCGAGCCCTCCGACTCCAGCCCGGTCAACATCGACCCGATCGCCGTATGGCGAAGTTGCTTCGCTTCCAGGTCGGCGATGGCGCGCTGTAGCGGCTCGACCTTCGTCTCCAACTGCGAGATCTGGAGCAAAGCTCGCTCACGCTGCTCCGATGCGCCCAAGATCGCATCCCGCTGCTTCAGCGTCGCCTCGGAACCGGCGATGGCCTGCTGGATCGTGCTGCGCCGCTGCACCACGCGTACGCGATCGGCATTTGCATCGCGCTCGATCGCCTGCAGAGAAGCATTCAGCTCGTTGCGACGGCCCGCAAGTTCACGAAGTCGGGACTCGACATCCGCGTTCTCGCTTTGCTTCGCCACGAGCGTCGTGCGTTGCTGCGTTAGATTGCCTGTCGAAACTTGAAGTGCGTCACGCTCGGCTTTCGCTGTCGCGAGCGCCGTTGCGTCGGCTTCCATGGTCCGCCGCGTCTGCTCAGCTCGCTCGCGCTTGCCGGAAAACGCAACGATCTCCTGCTGCACGACGTCGAGACGCCGCGCCAGGACCTTCGCGACGTCGGCCGCCTTGGCAGCCAGCGCGCGCAGGTGATCGATCTTCAGCAGCTCCGCCAGCAGCGCCTTGATTTCCGACGCGCCGTAGGAGGCCAACGGCCGGCGATTCTGCGCCGAGAACACGCTCGTGAAGAACGATTCCAACGAGCCGCAAATCGCTTCGACGCAGCGGTCGTAGGTCTCGCCCTTGCCATCCGAAACGGTGCCATCCGGTAGCGTGACCGGCTGCCATTCCCCGTCCGTCGACTGGTAGAACAGGAAATAGTCGGCCTTCCCGGTCTTGCTGGGCTTGCGAAACGCGAATGACGAGCGATAGCGGATGCCATCGTGCGTCCATTCGAATTCCTTTCTCGCCTGGCTGCCATATAGGTGTTCCCAGTACGAAAACGCGTCGACAGAGAGCTTCGACGCGCGCGACGGCATGATCCGGTACGGATGCAGGTTGTCCATGATCGTCGTCTTCCCGGCGCCATTCGGGCCGGTCAGCGCGATCAGGCCATGCGGCAGCGCTTCCAGGTCGAGGTCCACGCAATCACGCTTCATCCCGTCCCGGACACCATAGAATCCCTCGAGCGAGAGCTTCAGCGGGCGCATGGCAGCACCTCCTGATACGGCGCGTCGTGCATGCAGTCCGCCGGCAGCCATGGCGAATCGTCATCGTCCGGCCAGCCGTCCGTCATCAGCGTCGGTGCGGCGACGGGTTTCACCAGCTGCCCGTCCGCCGCTTTCTGGACATCGTCTGCGATCGACGCAAATGCGCTGACAGAAGCCCGGATCAGGCTGTCCCAATCGCCATGCCCGGTCAGCGCGCGCAGCTCGCGTGCAGACCACTGGCCGGCATACCCAGTATTGAATGACCAGAGAAAATTTTGCAGCTCGACGTCGGGCACAACAACAACTTCCGGCTCGGACGTGTCCATTGAGTCGGCGAGCACGAGGAAGTGGTCGCGTTGCGCAACCACGAACCCGCGCTGTGCGCCAAACGGTTGGTGAAAAATGCCGGCGACGAATTCACGGCAATCAACGAGACTCTGTTGAAGTGCGCGCGCGTTCGCTTTGGACTGGTAGAACTTGATCCACTGGGGACCAGCTGGGTAAAGGCCAAACATCATCACACTCCTGTCGAATTGGGCGGAGTGCGCCCCGAGGGGATCGCTCCCCACCAGGGTCAAAAGAAAATGGATGCAGCGATGCTGCGATCGAAGCGTCTTGCGACGCGGGGTGAACCTCGTTTCGATAGCCCGAAGGCTATCGGAACACGGCTGTGTCCAAGGGAAAGCGTCGTGCCGACCGCTCAATCGAAAGTCGTCGTCATGCCGCGAACAGATCGTCTTCCAGCCACGAAAGCGACGGCTTGCTCGCGTGCTCCGGCTGGGCAACGGTGATTGGCATCGGAACGACATTGGCGGTATCGACGGCACCGGATGGCTCGCAAGCCTTCTCGGGAAGCTGAGCAAGGCGGTCGAGCACACACGCGGCAATCGACTCCGCATCGCCGATCTCGAGCGCCTGCAGCCGATCCAACAGCGGTAACGCCTCGACGCCGGTCAGTTCGCACCAACGCGCAATCTTGGCCTCCACCGTCACTTCGCGGCTGATGCCTTCCGCGCGACTGCGCGTCACCGGCAGTACTCGCGGCTCCAGCTTCAGCCCGGCAGCGCCAGAGAACATCGCCTCGATCGCCTTCCGGTCGACGAGCTGCTTGTGCTCCTCGTCGATCTGCCAACGCACCCGGACGAACTTTCCAGCCGAGTCGGCTGCCAAGGCTGCCAGCCGCGCGACATCCGGCGGACCTTCGAACTCAACGTAGACCATCTCGCGCGACGGGGTGGCAACCAGTTCCGGCACTGCACCGTCATAGTCAACACTCCAGAGCAGGTAGCCTTTATCACCCTCTTCGCCATAATGAAAGCGCCCGATCGAACCAGGATAGGCGACACGGCGGCCCGCAAGCTCCCATAACTGATGTTTGTGGATGTGCCCCAACATGAACGCCGAACACTCGGCATCGAACAGCGCGTTGAGGCTGAACTCGTGATCGAAGCCAGCCATCACCACACCATGCTCGGTCATACAGCCTGTCACCGTGCCATGGGAAATGCCAACCGTCGGCACGTTCATCCCCCGGAAGTGAGCGTTGTTCGTTCCGGCGGCCGCAAGATAGGAGCCGAGGATCTCGCCCAGCTCGGTGGACGACGCCAGCGCGCCCACCTTGAGCGCCAGGTCCCCCTTGTTGATCGTCGGCAGGCAGGTGAACACCGCGTCCGGACTCAGCCGCTCGAAATCGAGCATGTCCTCGTACGAGAACACCGGGCCGTCGGAGGCCCGGAACGCTCCCTCGGACAGCGCGACCTGACAGATCCGATCCGCGACGAATACCGGAAACCGCGCACCCATCAACGCAAAGTTGTCGAGCGTGCCGGGCGGTTCGTGCGAGAACGTGCCCTGCAACATGATCACGGGCATCGCCTCGGCGAGCCGGTGCACCTGCGTGGCGAGCGCGTGCAGCGCCGGCGCATGCGCGTCGAGGCGATGATCGGTCGAATCACCCGAGATCACAGCCAGATGCGCACCGCGCGCGATCGCGTCGCCAACGGCGAAGCGAAAGCAGCGGTCGGCCTCCTCGAGGTTCTCCGGCGAGTAATGCAGGTCAGAAAAATGCGCGATTTTCATCGTCGCCTCCAGATATGAAAACGGCCGCCTTGCGGCAGCCGACAGTCGATGAACATCAAACGAGTCAAGATATGGCCGCTTGCGCGGACGGTTTCGATGCGTGAGGAACGCGGTCGAAAGCACTTGAGAAAATCGCGTTTGCTGAAATGCTCTCTCGGTCGCGCGAAAAGAAGTGCCAGCCCCGAAGGGCCGGCGAATGAGGAATGCCGTTACCGTCGGTCGAACGAATCGACGGCCTCGGCGATCTCACGGTTGAGGGCATCCGGCGCGTCAAGCGCGTCGGTCAGACGCCTGATCATCTTGTCGATGTCAGCCGGGCGGTCTGCCCAGCCTCGTCCGAACGTGAGGTGACCGTAGACGCGGAACTGATTGCGGCGATCGTCGGCACCAAGCCGCAACCGCTGCAGCAAGTCCTGAAGGCGATGTCGCTTTTCCTCGATCGGTTCCGGAGGCGGGTCGGCCTGATCCGCACTTTGGACACCACCGACGAGGGGCGTCGGTTCTGCCTCGTCTTGCGTCGCGCCGCCATGCAGCTGGATGACCGTGCCACTCGAACCAAGCAACGCGGCGGCGCTTTGGGCCGCTTCGATCACTGGCGGCGCTTCATCCGCACCATCCAGCAGCGCACCAATATCGATATCCGCGTCGAGCACGGTCAGCAACTGCGGTTGGCGAACCGCCTCGCCGTTCTCGTTGATCCGCGTGATGTCGAACTCCCGCTTCGAGATCCAGAAGCGTGTGCCGGTCAGCTTGCCGCGGGCCAACTGCACGGTCTGCATCGCAGCGTAGGCCTTTTGAAGGACGTAGATCGAGTTCGTCGGCAACTCGATCAGCCCAAGCCCCTTGATATCGGGAATCGCGAACACGAAATGCGCGGAGAGGTTGCACTGCCGGCTCTGGTACTGCGGGCACTGCTCCGGGTCACAGATGCCGTCCGTGATCGCCTCGTCCTGACGGAAGATCACGTCGCGCCCGCCGAAATGGCGGACCGCACGCTGCGCGCGGGGATCCCGCTCGACCTTCGCGTAGGTCTTGCAGTAGCGAATGCCATCAGGGCCATACTGGGAGAAGAACTTCCGCCCCGTCCCGCCCCATGCGGCCATTTCGTTCGGCAGGTTCTGCATCCAGTCGTTGAACGCGAACAGCACGGGAAAGCGATACAAGCGCAGTCCCTGTCCGCGATCCTCGCCGTAGAGCTTGAGGATTTCGTCCGCCACGTCCGGGTTGTTGAAATCCGACCGGCGGCAGGTGAAGTAGTCGACGTTCTTCGGCGCAAGCGCGTTCCGGAGCTGGCAGCGCGACTCGATCGCCTTGCCGATCGTCTCGAACGAATCGCCGGCCGCAACCATCGTCTCGTACAGCCTCACCGCTTCCGCGTTACCGCGCGCCTTGGACGTGAGCGCCTTGATACCCGGACGGATCCGTCCGATCACGGGCGGGCGCACCGCCCGCTCTTCGACCAGGCTGCGCGCCGGGCCGCCCAACATACTGACAACAGCGTTCATGATGGTTTCCTCGCGAGAATGAAGATCGCCTGAGTGCGCATCGCGCTCGCTGACTGCTCGAGCGTGTTGGCAGCCGCCTCTCCGCGGCGTTCGGCGATGTGTGAAAGAAAGATGCGGCGCTCGGGATCGCTGTACATCGCGACTTGAGCCACCTCGCACCGCGCGCGCCAGGCAGGCGACGCGGTATTGGCAGTTGTGCGTTCGTCGGCGATCGTGTTGCTGATCACGTCGGCGATACGCGCGTCGAGACGATTGGGAAGCACGGGGCCCTCCGGGACAAAAACAAACGGCGAAAAAAAAGCGCGTCCCTCGGTCGAGGAACGCGCTTCTTGGATTCGGTGGAAATGACCCAAGCGCCACATCCCTTCTGGGGATGTGGCGCTCAGGGAGCCGGTCGGCTCAAATCGAGGACGTTAGGTCATCCTCGCGCAGCATGGTCACGCCGCGCAACAGCCCATTTTCGGAATATCCATTCCGCCGCAGGATCACGGCTCAGTCGGCTACGGTCGTTCTACCCAGACTCTGGTCTGGAGAGAGACACCCGATGTCCGGGCTCGAACGACGTCACGGCGCAAATGAATGCGGCCAGCAACGAGTTTCATGACTGAAAAAAGGGGAGCGCGGGCGAGGCACTCATCAGCAGAAGATTCCACACCAGTTGCCAACTGGTCGGAGCATGCCCGATGGCACGGCTTATACAAAAGATGGACTTCGGGCTTCGAAGTCTAGGTCGATGCGTCGTGGACGCGAGAAGTAGAGTCAGTATTGCGGAAAATCCGGAGCGCAATCCCCCGAAAGCTCGCGAAAACAGGCTAGCTTTTGCGGCCAATTGTTAAATCGGGTTCCCTCACAATCATCGGTGAGAGAGACCACCCGAAAATGCCATGTCCGCTGTTCTTGATTTGCCGCCGGACCCAGACGAGGAACCGTCCGTCGCCCCGGCACACCCCGTAGACACTCAGGCCGAGCCGGTCCCGTCGGCGAGCGGCTTGAAGCCGATCGAACGCCTGACGAGCGATACACGTATCGCGCGAATCATCCCGACGTCCGATTCGACGACCGTCCTGCGGTACAGCTCCCAATTCGCCCGGAATTTCATCCGCGGCGACTACAACTTCTGTGCGTCGAAGATTACCGTTGCGCGCGGCGGCAAGACGCGTGCACTGGAAGTCGCGCTGCGGGATGTCTCGGAATGGCTGCGCAAGGCGACCGCGTGGGTGGAGCAGCACAACGCCCGCAAGGTCGGGCTCCCTCACGAGCGCATCGAACTGCAGGTCACGCGGCCGCTCGCTGGCCTGCTGGTGCGCTGCCTCACCCAATACGACCGGCTTTTCGTCTCGACGATGGAGGCGATGCTCGCCGAGAAGATCACCGCGCAAGACCGCGCGACGATCCTCGCCAACGCCGAGGGGCGCATCAAGCAGATCTCCCTGATTTGCACGCCCGACAACGACCAGTACGACTCCGACGGTTCGCGTCGCGAGCAGTAACGCGATCTCAGCCTTTCGAACGTAGTCTGCCGACGCACTTGACTTTGCCGGCAGCGGGATACGCTCGACCAGACAAATGAGGGGATTCCATGGACATACGAGAAATTGAGGCCCTGCACGCGCAATATGCATCGCAGCCCATCGTGATCGACATCACCAGCCACGTAAAGGCAATGCCCGCACTGCCGGCTCCCTCGCGGCCTGCCCGCGATCGGTCGTGGGTCACGGGCGTCACGCGGTACGGGCGAATCGCCAGGCCCGCAATGGTCGCCTTCGCGGTCACGCTCGTGGCCGGCGCCGGCGGCATGAGCGCCGCGAAGCTATGGCGGGTCATGCATACCCCGGTCCCGCACGCCGCAATGGCAGCGAGCACGCCGCAGACGCCCCGCCCGGACGCGGCACAAGGCGCTCCCGTCTCATCCCGCCCGTTTACCTCGGCCGACCTCACCGCAGACGGCAAATCACCCTCGCCAGCAATGACGAAGGTCGATCCGCAGGAGCTGGCCGCGCCCGCGAGCGTGGCGACCGCCGTTGCGCCAAAGGCAACCTCTACGCCTGTCAGCGACGTCGAGAAAGCCGAGGCATCGCCGATTCGCGTGCCGCGTCGAACAGCTCCGGCGCCCGAGCCTACCGCACCGCCCCAGGCATCGAATGGCGCACCGGCCGCGCCAGCTACCCCGCAGCCGCAGGCCCCGGTCAATCGGGCAGCGGTTCGAGCGCAGCCGGACACGGAATCGGCCGAGCCGCAGCATACGCCGCATCCCGCCCGGCATATCGCGTCGCGCCGACACGTCGCGCCCGCTCCACAACCGGACGCGGCGGCGGCACCCGCACCGGCCCCGAAGGCACCGGCAGCCGCAAAGTCCGGCGACGTTCAAATCTTCTGATCGAGATCCAGCATGAAAACGAAATCGCTCAACGTCACGCTGCTCGCAGCAGGCGCAGTTATCCACGGCGACCTGATCCTCGACCACGGCGTCAGCGTATTCGCGCTGATCAACGGCAGTGTCATCTCGACCACCGGCCTGCTGCACATCGGGCAGGGCGGCATGGTCAAGGGCCAACTTCAAGGCGAATACGTGCGTATCGACGGCGCGGTGGAAGGCGACGTGCACGCGCGCGAAATGCTGGAGATCAACGGGCGGGTCAAGGGCAACGTCTACTACTGCGGCACGATCCGGCTTGGCCCTAAAGCCGCGCTCGACGGCAAGATCAGCCGCGTCGCGCGCGAACTCGTGATCGAACACGCCGCCGAACCGGTGCAATCGCTGTCGCCGGCTGAACCCGTCGCGCCCGTAGTGGCAACCGCGCTTTAACCACCCACGAAGGAGCACCCATGCTATCGAAATCTGCAATCCACGCTTTCGCGATCGGTGCCGTGTTGGTCGCAAGCGCCGCGCACGCAGCGGACACCTCGCAACAACTCGACGTCGACTGGCGACAAGACGGCCGCACCATCATGACGGGAATCACCCGGATCACGCGCCCGGTGGAGCAGTCTACGCCGCTCCACTACTCGTCCGGAACCAGTGTTGGCTACGCCACCTGCACGCCATCGGGTGCATCGTTTTCGCTCAATGCCAACCAGCAATTCGTTGGCCGCGCGCTGACGGTTCGCCCCGTCGCCGCGCAGAACAGCCAGGTCCAATTCGAGATCGACGCAAGCGACACGTCGCTCGTCGAGATCAAGCTGGTCGATTCCGGGCCGTGCAAGTCCGAGGTGGTCGAAACCGCCGGCATGAAGCCCGTGAAGCTCACGGCCACGGTCGGGGAAGGCAAGGTCGCGACAGTGTCGTTACCGGACGGCCACGGTGAGCTGCGACTCAAGCTGCACGCCGAGGAATAACGCCAGACTCCGGAAACGAATCGGCTGCCGTCGGCGGCCGACTTCTTCGAGCGATCAATCAGTCGATCTTCGACTCGATCACAAACCGGGACACCGGATTTTTCTTGATGGTCGAGATCACCAGACTGTCCCGCGCCCGTGTCATCGCCACATAGAACAGGCGACGCTCTTCCGACTCCGGGCTCTTCTCATCGGGCACCACGCCCTCTTCCGCCCGGCTGATCCATACGTGATCCCACTCCAGGCCTTTCGAGCTGTGCATGGTGGTGAGAACCAACGCGCCGTCGACAGGCTTGTTGTTGTCGCGCTTGAGAAAGTCGATACGCTCCGAAAACAGCCCATTCAAGCGGCTGATCACGTCGTAGGTGCCCTGAATCGCGCGGATCGCCTGATCGCCCTTCGCGTAGCCCATCATCCATTCGAACACGCCTTCCAGCGCGAGCGAATAGAATTCGCGTTCGCAAAGCGATTGCCACTCGGCCAGGCGCTTCATGAACCCCCGGTAGGCCGTGGCTGTGTCGTCCCTTAGTCCGAGCGCGACGAGATCCTTCTTCTGCCGTTGCACGAAGTCTGCGCCCATGTCCCGGTGCAACACGGCCAGATCGGTCGAACTCATGCCCATGTGGGCCAGCACTGCGTCGACGCCGTTCTGCTTGCGCCCCTCGACAATCTCGAGCAGGTTGCACATCAGCGCGCCCTGTGGGCGGTTGAGCACCGAACTGCCGGACGCACGGTAGTACGGCACCCCATGCGACCGACACACCGCCTCGATCGGATCGAGAATGCGGTTCGTGCGCGCGAGAATCGCGCAGGATTTGCCCGCGGTGAGGCGCGGCTGCAATGCCTCGACGGCGGCCACAGCATCCGCATACTCGTCGTCGAACCGCTGGCTGCCAATGCCGCCACCTTCGCCGCGCTCTGCCCGCAGCACTTTCGGGATACGGTCAGCGTTGTGGCGGATCACCCTGTCGGCCGCCGACAGGATCTCGGCCCGGCAACGGTAATTGCTGCCGAGCACGATCTTTTGCGCGTCGAAGGTGCCGGCAAAGCTCTCCATGCCGCGAAAGCCGAGCGCCGCCCGGAATCCATAGATGCTCTGGTCATCGTCGCCGACGACGGTCACGTGCGCGCCGGCGCGCGCATGCAACTCGACCCACCGGTATTGCAACGGATCCGTGTCCTGAAACTCGTCGACGAGCAGATCGGTGAAACGGTACGGGCGAATCTCGTCATTTTCCATGCCGGCGACCGCGAGCCGCAGCATGTCCTGGAAGTCGATCTTGCCGTTGCGCTCGAGCGCGTCCTGATAGGCGCGATAGAGCTGCGCCTCGGTCGTGCCGGCGTCGACCCTTCCGAAATTGGTCTTGATGCGCTCGATGATCGGCACGGCCTCTTCGACTTTCCATTCGAGGCCCAACTCCGCGATCACCCGCGCGAGCATCCCGAGTCGGTCGCCATCAGAGGCGATGTCGCGGCGCGGCCGGCCGGGTTGCCCCAGTTGGCGGAACGCCAGCGAGTGGAACGTGCCCGCGATGAGCTGCCGCTTCGCGTCTGGTCCCGCGACCGCCAGGATCCGGTCGCGCAACTCCAGCGCGGCGTCCTTGCTGAAGGTCACAGCGCCGACCACCGCGGCCGGATCGGCGAGCAGCCGCGCTGCCTTGGCCGCAATCGTCTTGGTCTTGCCCGCGCCGGGGCATGCTATCGCGAGACAGTGGCGGCGCAGGAGTGCCACCTCGCGCTGTTGGGGATTCAGCTCGTCGAGCATGGCACTCACCGACTCGCCTTACCGGCCGCGAACCGTCGTCATCAGCCGCAGGTGCGTCATGTAGCCCCGAAGGCCGATCGGATGGAACTTGCGCAGGAATCGCGCGGTTTCCTCGTCGACGTCCGACTGGTCACGCAGACCGTTCCAGACGAGGAAGTCGAAGTGGTCCATCACCTGATCGAACTTCATGATGAGCGTCAGCAGGCGATAGGAAAAGCGCGTGTACGCCTCGACTTCCACCGACAGCGACGGCTTCGTGACCGTCGGCGAGAACACGATTTCGCCGCTCTCGCGCATCGACGCTTCGGTTTTCTCGCGATACTCGCGTGCGACCTCCAACTGCTCGCCGACATACGCTTCCAGATTCTTCAATTGGGTGTCGAGATACGTCGTCACGACCTCCTGATCCTCCGCCCCGAAGGTCGACCGGCCGAATCGCTGCATGTTGATGCTCATCCGGTTCAGGTACGGCCACCACTGTTCGAACAGCGGCTTCAGGCGGGTGTGGTTCAGCCGAACCTCGGCCGTCACCACGGCTGCGCCCGACAACTGCTTGTTCATCAGCTCCCGGCCGATCTCGCGGCGGCGCAAGATGATCGCGGCCCGCTCGGCCGGCGACAGATCGCTGAACAGCTTGCGCGTGCGCGCGACCTGCTCGCGTTTCTCCTGCGCCTCCGCATCGCTAATCATCCCCTCTTTGTGCAGCGTCGCGGCAGCGGTCTCCATCTCCACCAGCTCGCGCTCGAGCTCGCCATCGTCCGCACCGTCGGTGGTCGGCCGCGCGGGCGTATCCGTCTCGCCGTTGGCAACGACAGCGGCACCCGCCGTCACGGCATCGGCGGGAACGTGCGGTTGCGTGGCCGCGAGCGTCGCGGTTTCGCCATCGAGGACGGGCGTCGCTTCGTTGATCGTGCTCATTGAGAGGGTTCCTTGTTGGTTGATCGTGGCCGCATGCGCGGCATACGGCTATTTTTGCGACGACTGGGAACCTGCGTGGCACCGAAACGTGGTCGATTTTGAGGGGCTTTCGGGGCCGTCACGCGCGCGCCGGGCACCGTGTCAAGTCCTGGAATAGGTTGACAGTACCCAGACGCTAGAGCGCCCGATGCACCGCATCGGGCGTTTTGTATTTCAGAGCGGCATGAGGTCGCTCGTGGTTGTAGATGCGCACCGACTGGTCGACCATCTTGGCGGCCTGTTCGAGGTCGGTGGGACGTTGCAACAGGAATTCGCCCTTGAGGATGCCGTTGACCCGTTCGGCCAAGGCGTTCTGATAGCAGTCGTAGCCGTCCGTCATCGAACAGCGCAAGTCGTGGCGCCGATGGATGTCCTGATAGTAGGTCGAGCAGTACTGGATCCCGCGATCGGAGTGATGGATCAACGGCTGGCGGGTCTGGCGCGTGCGCAACGCTTTCTTGAGCGCCTGGCTGACCTGTTCGGTCTGCAGGCTGTCGTGAACGTGATGGCCGACGATCTTGCGCGAGTACGCATCCGTGACGAGGCTTAAATACACAAACGGGCCGGCAGTCGGCAAGTACGTGATGTCGGCAACCCACACCTGTTCGGGCCCGGTCGGCACGATTTGATCCGGCCCGGGTTTCAGCAGATTCGGATGCCGCCGGAAGCGATGGTGGCTTTGAGTCGTCTTGTGGTACGCCCGGTGCGGCATGACCAGCAAGCGCGCGGCGCGCAGCACATCGAACAACCGGTCTCGCCCCAGCTTGATGCCGCGCCCAGTGAGTTCGGGCCCAAGCAAATGATGCAGTTTTCGTGTCCCGAGCCTCGGCTGGCGAAGCCGGACGTCCCGGACCAGGGCGGTCACGACCTTGGCCTCTGAACTGCGGCGGCACTCGCTCTGGCAACGCTTGTAGTACGCTTGCCGGCTGATGCCCATATAGCGGCAGGCCCGCTCGACGCTCAGCTTTTCGATCCGCTTTTGCGCGACGACCTGCCCGAAGGCTTTTTTACGGTGATCCCGTAATCCTTGCGCATCACGTCGAGCACGGCCTCGAACAGCGCAGCCTTCTCCTGCGCCTCCCGCAACTGCGTTTCCAGTTCCTTGATGCGCTGCTCTGGCGTGAGTGGCTTTGATCCTTGCTTCGGCATCGTGGAGTCCGATGAGGCACGGCCGGATGGATCGGCCCAATCCTGCAAGCCGTGCTTCCGTAACCATACCAGCACTGTCGAGCGACCCTGGATGCCGTAGCGTCGCTGCGCCTCTTTGTACGTCAGTTCGCCTTTTTCGACCTGCTCCACCACCGACAGCTTAAAAGCCAGACTGTAGTCTCGCTGCGTCCGCTTGATCCCTTGCTCCACTTGGCACCCCTTCGATCTCTCGAAAAAGTGTCAACCTATTTCAGGACGGGTCACCGAAATGAAAAAAGCCGCTCATCCGGTTGAGCGGCTTCAGGCGAAAAGCTCCAGGTTTTTAGGTAGCTTTCCTTCCTTCACGTACGTTCGAACTGGCACATATCGGTCATCACGTCGATGTCCGAGAACCAGGCATCGACGATCTGGTAGTCCGCGCGATCCACCGCGAAGATCCGTCCATCTCGGACCCGCAACAAATAGACTCGGACGTCGTTCTCGGTACCGATGATGCACACGCCCTTGCCAGCAAGCTCGCGCTCTTCGGTCGCGGCGATGATTTCCGCCACGTCCCAGATCACGCCACCCGTTCCGTTGTAGATACTGGACCGGTGATCCTTCAGGAAATCGAGCCACGAATCAGGCGCGGCTTGGCCAAAGTAAGAGTGGCACCAAGAGGCAAAGTCCATGCTTGCTATTTCCTGTTTTCCGAAGAATCCGTTACTGGTATGAAGACGCTGCATGCCAGAGCAGACCACCGACGCACGCGGCGGCCACTATCCAGTACGGGGCCAGCACGGGGATCGGCAGGATGAGGACCGCGAAGGCGGCACCAAACACGGTCAACAGGCCGTGCGCGGCCAGGTGGAACGATACCGGGCTCGCGTAGCCGGCGGCGGCCGCCCGGATCTTTCGACGCACGACGCCGTCAGTGAACATCGCGGCCGCGAAGACGAAGGTGCCGAGGATCCAGAGCTTCATGACCGTGGCCCGATACACCGCGCGATAGACCAGCCGCCAGAAATTGTGCACCCACGTATGTGCGAAACTCGACACGCCGCCGTCATTGATCGTCTCGTCCCGCGTGCCGGCGATCGTCGCGCCCACGATCCCCGTCTCGACGAAGTAGCGCCGGAAGAGGCCATTGGTCGATTCGACGGCCGCGTCCGCCCGGCCTTCGCCAACCGTCGCCTCGACGGAGCGCGTCTCCGCCTCCGGGATCGCGAACAGCGCTTGATCCGGCAGCACCGGCATGATGATTCCTGCGATCAGCGGCACGAAGAAGAACCAAACCTTCCCGTGCTGGAAAAATCGGCTACCCGCCATGTCCGGCGCCCCCCATACTCATCAGCGCCATCGTCGCCCGCGCCAGCAGGTAGACCGGGAACGCGACCAGTCCGGCCGACCCGACGTAGAAATGGAGCGGCCGCCGGCGAATGAACATCGCCAGCGCATAGGCCATCGCGTTCTGCCCGCGCGCGAATTCCGCGGGCACCGGCGCGTCGGGCTCGTCCTGCGCGGCCGCCGTGCTGATCGCGCGGCGCGCGACATCGCGATCGACCCTAGCGAGCGTCGCTATCAGAAAAGGTGTGAGCGACATCGTATTCCTCGAAATAGAGCCGGAAGTTCTCGCCCGTCAATGCGCGCGACGCCAACTGGAAGGCCGCGGAGCGCTGGCTGATGTTCTCCGGGCACCGCTCATCGACCATTTCCTTCGTGAGCGTCGCGTGCCGCGCCTCGAACGCCGGAATCGGCTCGAACATGGGCGACCAGACGTGGTAACGATCGCCGTCGCGTGCCACATAGCGCCGCGCGTACAGCAGATGCGCCGGTGCGAACAGGCCTTGCATGAACGCGACGTGCGGCGCCCCGGTCTTACGCACGCGCTTGAAGCCTTCGAGTCCCTCCGTCAGCATCTCCTTGACGAGCGATTCCGACTTGCCGATAAAGTTTTCGCCGATGAACTCGGCCACACGCGTGCACGCCAGCTCGAGCTCCGGGGCCAGCGTAAAAGCCGGAATCAGGCGAGCCGACAGCTTGTGATCGCGGATGATTTTTTTGAATACGGCAGACATGCGTGAGATTTCAGCCTTTAAGGATTGGAATACGGCCCTGATACACCGATGCGCCCGAAATCCGCATGAAATACTGCAGGTTCGGAAGCCCGTGGATCAGGCGGGTTGGGATCAACGGCACCTTCTCCAACTGGAGCGAGCGGGTAATCGATCCCGTAAATTCACCGACATGCGCCTCGCTGCCTGTGCTCGTGCTGCTCGACATCACGAGATTGCGAATCGCGGTCTCACCGACCTTGTCGGAGAACCACTGCGCAGTGTCGCTGTCCTCCAAGCGTAAGATGATCTGGTTGTTCAGGTTCCCCAAAACCTGCAGCATTTTGGCGGCATTTCCCAGTCTGGCTTCGAGGTCGGCCCGCGCCTGGAACGCGACAAACGCCTTGAAGCCCGCACCGCGGCCCTTGTTCAGGACCTGAATCACCTGCTCGTTGATGGCTTCGGCGATCTCGTCGATGATGAGCACCACTTCCGGCGGTGACGCGTAGAAGTTGTAGATCGAGCCGCACACCGCCGCGACGTCGGCCAGGATCATCGACGCGATCGCCTTCTGAACGATGTTGTTCGACAACGAGTCGAGGCCCATGTAAAGCACGGCCTTCTGCTTGATGATCTTGTCGATGTCCCAGATCTCGCGCTCGTCCTCGAAATCGTCGGCCTTCGGTGCGAGCATCAGCCCCGTTTCGCCCGTCGCAAGCATCTGCAACAGTGGCAACGCCGAGGCGATGATCCGCATGTAATGCTCGCGGTCGTGCGTCTGCGTCGCGATCAGGCCGTCGATGGTTTCGTGGCCCTGATCGAGCGACGCGAATCGCGCCTGGTAGAGCGAGATCATCCCGTCGATTTTTGACACGCCGGGCTTGTTCGCCATCTTGACGGTGTCGGCCGCGACGAGGGTTTCCCAATCGGTCAGCCCTCGCTCGATGAAGAAGCGCTTGAGCGCCTTCTCCAGCAATGTCGTGATGCCCGACTGCGCGTACTTCAGGATCGACCGCAGCGTCGGCTTGTCGCCGATATACAGCTCGCCCTTCACG
This sequence comes from Burkholderia sp. MR1-5-21, assembly GCF_053427715.1. Classification (NCBI taxonomy): domain Bacteria; kingdom Pseudomonadati; phylum Pseudomonadota; class Betaproteobacteria; order Burkholderiales; family Burkholderiaceae; genus Burkholderia; species Burkholderia sp. MR1-5-21. The sequence continues at coordinate 36,289 of NZ_JBSAXD010000043.1, read as the reverse complement.
GCGCGGTCGATGAACAGAAACGCGAAATCTCGGAAGGGCCCCTCCTCCATCAGCTGCGCAATGCGGCTCGGGATTTCGGACGGCTGGCTCCAGTTCTCGATCGGATTGAGGCGAATCGACTCGGACGGTTTGGCCTGGTTGAAGTAGAGGAACTTGCGGGCGGCACGCGCGCACTCGCGCTCGACCCGCTCCTTCCATTCCTTGTCGTTCTTCGGATCGACGATCAGCAGCACGTCGCCGAGGTGGATCACCTGTGTGGAGATCACCTCGTAGGTGCGTGTCTTGCCTGCGCCGGTCGTGCCCCCTACCAGCGTATGGCCGCCCATCGCCTTGTAGTGGAACGGCACAAGACCCTTCTTCGGTTCCATCCCGTGAATCCAGGACGAACCTTGGGGCATGCGGTCCCGGATGCTGTCTTTCGGCGCGAACAGCTGCTCGATGAGCGCCTCCAACTTGCGGCCCCGCTCGGTCTTCGGCAGCCATGCCGGCAAGCCCGGGATGTCGGTGGTCGGCATCCGCAGGATGTCGTGCGCGATCTGGCAATGCTTCTGCGTCCACTCGTAGCCGATCCCCAGATACATCGCATTCGCTTCGGCGCGCATCCGCTTCTGGATCGCCAGCAGCTTCGACACCTCGAGCGTCGTCAGCCACTTCGTCGAGATTGCCATGCGGAACTTCAGTGCGCGCCAGACCTGTGACGCTCGGAGCGTCAGCACCGCGAGTCCGAAGAGCGCGAACGCCCATCCATACGGCATCCCGGAGAACGGCAGGATAAAAATGGCGAGCAGCCAGCCGATGACCGCGCGAAACTCGAAGATCGGCCGGAAATGGTTGATGTAACTGTTCACGCGTTGCGCTCCAGAATCAGCTCGCCGGCGCGGGCGGCGATCGTGATTTCGGTCGAGTCGTTGCCCAGCAGCAGCGAGCGCCGCCGCAGATGTTCGATCAGCGTGTCGCTCGCGACGCCGTAGCTTCCGATCAGGCGCTTCGGCAACACGAGACCCATGTCGCCCCACTGGACCTTGGCCTTGCCCATCTGAACGTCCTGGCGCAGTGCGCGGAACAGCTCAACGATCATGCGCGGGGCACCCTTCAGGACTTCCTCGAACGCCTGGGGCGGCGGCTCAGTCTTCCCCGGAGATGGGCTGCCCGTGGGCAGGGGGACCGGGTTCTCTCGCGGATTCATCGGCGCCGCCGACGGTGCGTGGGGCCGCGCGTTGAGCCGTGCGTCGGAGCCCGTGTCGGGTGTCGGGTCGGCTACCGCGGCCGGCTCGCCGCCGTTCATGGCCGGTGCGGTCGCGGCCGGTTGGGGTGTCGGCGGCGCTTCCCCTTCGACGTCCGGCGCGAGTGGCCGCGCGGCCGTGCCCGAACCGGTTGCGTCCACCGCCACCGGCTTCGGCTGCGCTTGCACTGGTGCAAGCTCGCCCGCCACGTGGATCGCCGACGGCACCTCGAACTGGACCGGCGCGAACACCCCACGTTGGGCCTTGCGGTCGAACTCGGCCGCCGTCGACACGGCCTGACGCACCACCTTGTGTGTCAGGGATTCGGCATCCATCGGGCTGAGGTTCGGATTGATCGCCCCGAACACCTCCGCCAACACTTCGGCATCGAGGCCGGCCAGCAGCTCGCTGCCGATCAGCACTTGCGCGAGCATCCCGGTGCGCATCCGCTCGATCGGAAGCGGCGCCCCGCGGCGGGCGACGCGATACGGCCCGTCACCGAGCCAAGGCCCGGCCGGACCGTGCACGGGCGGGTTCCACGTCTGATGGTCCGAGCCACGCACGAACTCGAAATGTCGATAGGGCTCGTCGAGACGCGAGCAGATCGCGGCCAGAAACACGCCGTAGTTGTACTGCGGCTCGATCCGGCGGCGCTTTTCGGACGGCAGGTTGGTGCCGAACTTCTGGCCACCAGCCAGCCGCATCGCGTAGAACGCCGTTTCGATCGTGCATCGGAATGCGCCGCCCGGCTCGCGATACAGGTCCGGGCTGAGCGGAGCGGACGAAAACCAGTCGGCGCATCGCGCCATCAGCGCATACCACTTTCGACGAAATTCGTCCTTGCTGGCTTCGTTCGCGCATTGCTCGATCAGGTCAATGCGGCGCTGGTGGTGGCCCAGTAGATCGCCAGACGCGATCGGGGAATGAAGACCGGACTGGCTCATCAGAACCCCATCTTGGCGACCTTCATCGCCGCGCTCGCCGCCTTGCCCAACGCTGCCCCGCTGGCGCTCGCCCCACCACCGAACATGCCGGCGATCTTCGGGATCTCGAACGCGAGTAACAGCATGAAGATCGCCAGAGTCATCGCGTTTGCGGCCGCGAATGGCGTCGATAGGCCCAGCTTGGTCGCGTCCGCAACCGCCGTCGCCATCGACTGCGTGACCAGCCGCCGCATGCAGGCGGCCACGACCGCATACATACCGGCGCTAATCATGAAATCGAGCCACGACTTGAAGAATCCCCGCGTGAACTCGGAAAATCCCAGTGCGATCGCAATCTGCCCGAGCACCGCCCCGATTGCCATCTGAATCAGACCCACATAGATGTAGTAGGCGAAGACAACGCCGGCGATCAAGAGCACGATACAGGCGATCAGAAGCGGGAAGACTGCGACAAGGTGAGCCGGGTACTCGTACCACGCCGCGCCCTTGAACGACTGGAAGAACGCATCGAACAATTGACCGCCCGCGGTGAACAAGGAACCGACGAGGCTCGTCATGTCGCCGCCCGCGATCGTGGTCGAGAGGCCGTAGAACCAGTTATAGAAGCCGGTTGCAAACGACGAATAGCCCATGTACAACGACGCAAAAATACCGAGTATCGCCAGATCCTCGAATATGCCGCCCCACGCCGCAACCGGATCCTTGATCGCCGCGAAGCGAACCCCTGAGAGGACGACGGTGATGACCGCCAAGCCACCCGCAATCTTGTCCGATTCGGTACTGAGCTGCTGACTCACGCTCACCGCCGCCTGGATCAACGTACCAATCAGCCCGCCGAAGGTCTGAAACGCGCGCTGACTACCCTGCGCGATTTCGCCTTGCGCGACCGTCGCCCCCACATCGCCCGACGTCGTGGGCGCAGGTGCGCCGGCGGCTACGGCCGCCGCATTAGGTGACGTGTCCGCCCAGCTAGGTGCCGGGCCAACGAGCACGGTCAGGACAGCGACCATCGAAAGCAGTCGCCGAAGCCATCCAGTCATCATGACGCGCCCCTTATCGCGAGTAGCCGTACGCTGCGCGCTCGGCATCCTGCTTGTCCATGAAGGTCTGGGCCGCCGCGGCCCGCTCCTTCTGGTCCTGTAGCTGCTGCGACTGCTGTTGCGCATCCTTTTGTGCCTTGGCCGCATTCAATTGCAACAGGTCGGCGTTCTGGCTCGTCACGATGTCCAGATAGTGCGTCGTGATCTCCGCCGTCGCCTGCGCCGTCGGCGACAGCGAGAGTTGGGACTGCAGATCCTGCCGCCGCTTGGCGAGATCGTTCGTGTGCTGCATGATGTCCGACCCCATCTGGAACATGTTGCGCACGACCTTGTCATTCTGCTGATACAGCGTGTTCATGTCGGCAAACCACTGCTCATTGGTCTTCCCCGACCGGCTAATCAGCGTTTGCACTTGCGAGACCCACTGACTCCCCTGCTTGAGGTCGCCGTACAGGCCGTTGAGGGTGCCGACCAGGTTCTTCACCTTGTCGATGTCGCCGGTGATCTGGTCATACGCGGCCTTCCATGCCGCTGGATTGAGGTCCTTCGCCTGCAACAGCTGGTTCGCCATCATCTGGTACTGGTACAGGATGTTGGTGTTCTGGTAGATCTCCCCGCGCACGGCCTTCGCCGCCGTGACAACGTTCTGGCCGAAGTTCGTCGGGTCGAACACGATCATGGCCGAGGCATGCTGGGCTGCGAAAAAGGACGCCGCGACGACGGCGGCACAGAGGATGCGCATTTTCATGGGGTCACCTATCAGTCGAGAGTCAGCATTTCTTGCAGATACGCTTCCCGCCAATGTGGCGAGCCGGACGCGTAGTGTTTGTCGAGCACCCGCTGGGCCGCGCCGTCCGAGCGCAGCACCGCGAGCGCCTCTTTCGGGAACTGCGCTTGCAGCATCCGGGAATGGTCCGGCGTGACCCATAGGTAGTCGCGGTTGGGAACCGCGTTGGCGACCATGTCGATCTGGTCGTCGGTCAAGCCGCACACATCGCGATACAGGTGCTTGTTGTTGCGCGCGTCCCGGTTGGGTAGATAGAAGATGTTCGGAATGTTCTCTTTCAGAATTTCGAAGTTCGGCACACGCGCGAGCTGACCAAGCGACTGCGTCGCGAGCAGCAAGGTCGCGTTGAGTTTCCGGATCGTCACCGCCCAGATCTCGAGACGCTGATAGAAGCGCGGGTACTGGAAGAAGAAGCCGCACTCTTCGACTTCGATGATCGTGTAGCACCTCCCGTCCAGCCATTGCGAAATCCGGTAGAACGCGTAGTCCATGAACAGCGCGGCGGCGACCGGATAGTTCTGGAAGAGATCGCCCATCTCGATCGAGATGTCGTCGGACAGCGAAAACGCATCCTCGACGTGGTCGAAGAACCGGCCGTTTTTCTCCCCCTTGGTCCAGATCTGAAGCCGCTCGCGCAACTCGGTCGGCAGAAGCGTGGTCAGGTTCGACAGCGTCCAGAATTCGCGGGTGTAGCCCTCGCCCAGCGTGGCAACCGCTTCGTAGAGCGTGCTTTGCTGTTGCGGCGTGCAACGGAAATCGTCGTCCTCGATCGCCATCTGCACCCATTCGGCAACATAGGTGTAATGCTGTGGGACCGACAGCAACGAAAGCGGGTTCACGGATGTCGCCGCCTCGAACCGGCCCGTCGCATCCACGAACCGGCCGTTGGCGAGCACGGTCGGAATCCGCGTGGAGCGGTCCTTGTCGAACCGGATCCGACGCGCCTTGTGACGCCCTGCTTGCGACACGAGGAAGTTCAGGAACACGGACTTGCCGGCACCGATCGGGCCAATCACGAGCGCGTGCGACTTGCCGCCCGGATGATGCAGGCTGACGCGCTGCAGCGTCTTGTGGCGGGTCGGCAGCAACGTGAGCGGCCCGGTCTTTTCGCCCGACTGCTGCGTCAGCCAGTCGTTGACCGGGTTGCCTTCCGCGACGCCGCGCAGTGGCGCAATGTCGGAGACGGCCGGCGTCTCGACGAACTGCAGACGCTTTTGCTGGTCCCATCGCCCGGGCATCGTGGTGGCCCACGCCGCCGCGAGATTGCGCGTCTCCACGATCACCCCGAAGCCGGCGTTGCCGATCCGGCCGACCACTTCGCGCGTCAGGTCGTCACATTCCTCGATCGTGTCCCCATAGACGACTACCGAGATATTCGCGAACCCATATTGCTGGCCGTCCGCGATCAATTTCGCCAGGGCTTTTTCCGCTTCGTCGGCGAGCATTTCCCGACCTTCGTCGTTCTTCTGCTCCTCCTTCGCGAAATAGGATTTCAGCACCGCGACCGGACTGAATGCGGAAACCTTGTAGAACTTGCGGATCTTGTCGATGTACGCCTGCGCCTTGCTGGTCGACAGGAATCGAAACATCACGCAGACATCGAGCTCGGCGTCGACGTCGGCCAGCACGTCGAGCGCGGCCTCCTGAAAGCCCATCCACTCTTTCACCGACACAATCTTGGCGTAGCGCGTCCCGTACGCCGATTCGAACATCAGGTGCTCGGCGCCATACGTGACGAAGCTCTCTGTCAGGTGCGTGTCGAGCATCGTGACCGGATAACGGACACGGCGCGGCGGCACCGACGGATTGGCGGTCTGGTGCAGGTACGCCATCGCATTCTGGAGCTGGAGGCGTTTCATTTTGAGGCGCGTCACCCCGCCCTTGAACGCGTCCAGAATCGACTCGAAGCGCTTGATATCGGCCGTGACTCGGTCCATGTCGAACGAAAATGCGCTGCGCGCGAACAGCATGTCCTTCACGGTTTCCCAGATCGCGAGCGGCACCGCCTTGCCACCCACGGTCATGTGGTACGCGACCTTCTCGAAGATCTTGTTGATGCCCGTCTCGGGCGTGAACGCCAGCGCGAGCGAATGCGTGTTGCGGAAAAACTTGCCGCTGCTGACATGCGCGCGGTTGATCGCATCGACCCGCTCGTCGATCGAGTTCGCGAACTCGCCGGCGATCTCCCCTTTCACGCGCCGATGGGAGAGCCGCCACCACGCGGTCACGCGATGGTCGAAGTTCTTGCAGGCGTGGTCGAGGTTGTCGCGTGCGGCAGAAATGTCCGAGGCGTTCGGACTGTCAGCGTCGACGCCGCTGAACGTGTACACGGTCAGCAACGAGCCATCCTTGTCGAGAATCAGCTCGGGCGTCACCATCGTGGCCCACGGGGCGATTTCCTGCACCGGGCCGCGCTTGACGTGCTTGGTCAACATGGCAAATCCTGATCGAAACCGTACGGACGCTTGAATCGAACCGAGAACCGCGTGGTCGGCAGCGGCTCGTGGACGTCAGGAAAGCGGTTGTAGATCACCAGCACCTCCTTCCACCACGGATCCCGCGACGACAGCCACCGCAACAGCCAGTGCACGCCAATCCCCACGACGAGGAAAGTCGGCGTCATGCTGCTGTAGCAGAGCAACGCCGTCAGCGTGCCGTTGGCGATTGCCAGGCCCCGGTCGGCCCCGCCCATCTGGCGGGGCAGCGACAGCGAGCGGCTTACCCGGGTCGGGCTACGCACAAGTGAAATTGACGTGGAGGTGGTCGCGCACGATCGGCAGCGCGCAAGCCGCAATACCGAGGCCCACCAGGACCGACGAAATCATCTTGCCGATGTTGCTTTCCGAATTCGCGATCGCGACCGCGCCGACGATGATGAGCACAATGCCGATGGCATACAGCCACGGACCGCTGATGTATGACGAGATCAGACAGATCACGTCGGTCGCCGCGCCGAGGCTGGACATGTCGACCGCGTGTGCAGCGGGCGCCGCGCCGGCGAGCGCTGCCGCGATCAGCGTCGAGCGCATCTCGTTGCGCGCGAACAGCACGCGCGAGGTGGCGGCCAGCTTCACGCGCAGACGGTTGAGGAGAGTGTGTTTGTGCTTTTGCATTGGATGACTCCGGTTAAAAAACCCGCTTGAGGACGTAGTCGCCGTCCTTGAACCCCTTGATTTCGAGCACTTCGGAGATGTGCCGCAGCTCGCCGGTCCGGCGCATATGGATTACATAGTTGAAGCAGTCGGCGATCGCCTTGCGCATGTCGGCCAGCTCCCAGCGGCTACCCGTCGGGATGCCGAGCATCGCGAGGCTTTCGAGACGGCTCAGTGCGCCGCGACCGTCATTCGAGTGGATCGAACCCATGCCGCCGTCGTGGCCCGTACTGAGCGCCTGGATGAAGTCGTACGCCTCGCCGCCACGGACTTCGCCGACGATGATCCGGTCGGGGCGGAAGCGCAGACAGAGCGCGACCAGCACTTGCGTGGTGACGCCTTTGTCGGGGTTGGAGAGCAGCCGGACCCGGTTGGGCGCGCTCACCTTCAACTCCATCGTGTCTTCGATCGTGATGACCCGCTCATCGGGCGGGATCTCGGCATTGAGCGCATTAAGCAACGTCGTCTTGCCTGAGGACGTGCCGCCGGCGACGAGCACGTTGCAGCGCCCGCGCACCATCTCGGCCAGCGCATGCCGCAGCACCGCGTCCTGCACATCGGGCGGAAACAGCGTGCGCTCGACCTCGCGTCGCGCGTGGACCCGCGAAAACGCACCCATCTGGACGTAGTCATCGAGCGTCAGGTGCTTCTCGCGGTGCTTACGGATCGCCAGCGCATGTCCGTCGATGGCGGTCGGCCGCATGACCGCGGCGATCCGCAGATTCTTGTGGCCGCCGTTGATGATCCCCTGCGAGGTGCCGGCCTTGGCCGACTTGTCGACCGACGCCGCCAGCGCATGAATTGCACCCTGCAGCGTCGCCTGGTTGAACGTGACGTCGAGGCGGTGCATCTCGCCGCGCGACTCGATCCAGACATTGTTGAAATCGTTCACCATGATTTCGGCAACGTCCGGCGCTTCGAGCGGCTCGACGAGCGGCTGCAGCGACGCGAAGAACAGATTGACCGCGTTCTCTTCGAGCGGTCGAACCTTGAGCAGCGGGTTTTCGGCAGTGTCGGACATGCAGCTATTGTTCAAGCTGCACGGTCCGCCGTTGGACTGAAAGAACGCCTAATTTCGATAGCTTTCGAGACCGTCACGCGGCCCCGTTCATAGACGATTGGACGCGCGGCCGGTTCAACCGGATGAGCCCCTTCAGGCGGAAAGCTCCCCAAAAACATATCGCTTTCGCCGCCAATGCTCCCGGCGGGATGTGCTTGGGCGTTTCGTAAACGAAAAAAACCCGGTCACAAGACCGGGCGGGTTGCAGAAGGTGGGCGCGCACGCGCGTTCAACAGATGACTTCGACCGTCTCGCCAAACGGCGCACGCCTGGCGCGATGCAGCGGCGTGGTCGACGCCCAGAGCACCGGGTAGGCGGGCACGTCCGTCGGGAAACGGCCATCCATATCGGTCAGGTAGACGAGGAACGCCGGATCGATCCCGTCCGCCGCGACGCGACGGAAGGGATCAACGAACGACGTGCCGCCGCCCCCCTTGATCGGCGCGAGATCAACCGGCTCGCCCCGCTCGAACACCTGCACCTGCGTGACCTGCGTATCGCAATCCATCACGATCAGCCGGCGCGGCCGCACGGCATCGCTCACCATCCCGATCTCGGCCGCGAACTGCGCCTGCGTGTCATCCCAGACCGAGCCGCTGGCGTCGCGCACGAACACTGCGTCACCCACTGCCGGCTCATTCAACGACGGCAGATACAGCCCGGCGTGCAGGTAGCGACGGTTCGGCATCGACCACGTATAGTCGGTCGGCGCCGCGTCCTGCGCGAACCGATGCAGGAGCGATCGCCAGTCCACGACCGGCGCCACTGCCCGCTCGACCGCCGCCTGCAGCGCGCCGCCAAATGAGCCGCGTGCCTGAGCGGCTTTCGCCGCCTGCAGCACGGCGACCCTCCACTCGGCTTCCTTCGCGGCCTTGTCGGAGCCGGTGTACTGGCGAACCTCGCCGAACGACGGTGCGTGCTCACCCGTCACGTCACCGGGCGCGCTCGAGGACGGCGAATCCGACGAACCCGGCGAACTGCCCGGCTTCCCGGACTGCGGATTGCCGGACGAATCGCCCGGCTTGCCGTCACCAGGCTTGCCACTGCCCTGCTTCGCTTTCTGCCGCGCTTCGTTCAGCCGCATGCCGTAGATTTCCTCAGCGGACCGGCCCTTGAATCGCGGATCGACCAGACCGCCGGGCGGCAATTGCAGCCCGGCATCCAGCACGATCGGATTCACGGCATAGTCGCAGGCCTCGTTCCAACCCCGATGCTCCCGGTGGCCCTGCCGCCAGCAATGCCCGTTCGCGACGTGCCACACCTCGTGGGCAAGCACACCGCGAATCTGCAGATCGGGCAGGCTGGCCGCGTAGGTCGGGTTGTAGCCAACGGCAACGCTGTCCGTCCAGAACGTCTCGCAGCTCGGATCTTCGACCAGCTTCAGCCGACAGGCCAACGCCCCGATAAACGGGTGGTCGAGCACGAGCGCGGTGCGCTGCCTCTTGATGCGGTCATAGAGGTGGAGATCCATGGCCGCCTCACGCCGCAAAGCGCAGCGGCGGCAGTTGAGCCGACTGGCCGACCACCTGATCGGTCATCGGCGACGGTGCACCGCCCATGAAGGCAGCCATCAGCCCCTCGATCTCCGTCGCCTTGGCGGCCACTTGCGAGCGCAGCACCCTGGACTCCTTCAGATCCGCGCCCGTGTGCGTAGCCAGATGCGTCTTGGCCTGCGTGAGGATATGCGCCAGCTTCGGATCGTCGCTGAAGTTCAGCTTCGGCAGCAGCTCGCACAACTCGCGCACGTGGTTCGCCACGTCGAGGCGCACGTTGTTGGACGAGTACAGGCGGTTCGCCATCATCGAGACGGCCTCGTACAGCCGGCCGACCAGATCGTTGTTCGCCGTCTGAATCGACGCGAACACGTGCTGGTCGATCTCGGTGCGCAGGTTCGCCAGTACGTCGCTCGGCAATTCGACGCCGAACTGGCTCGCATCCGGGAACGGCAGCACCGACAGCTTGATGCCGAACTTGCCGGACAGCTCCGCCAACGTCGGGTAGTCGGCTTCGTTGTACAGCGTGTTCATCTCGGCGCGTGCCTGTTCCTTCAGATCAAGATAGTTCGTCAGGAACACGGACACGGCGAGATCGAACTCGTCCTTCATCGCGCGCATCCGCTCAGCCACCTCCATATAGATCATGGTCGGCAGCAGGCGTACCCCCAGCTGATCGTACTTCAGGGTGTGGGCATAGTAGTACGTGCGGATGCGGTTGCCGATCGACACCACTTCGGCAAAGCTCGGCGCATGCTCCGGCAACAGGCGCTTGTTGAAGCGGCCGATGCCGCGCGCCTGGTGGTTCTTCTCGACTTCCTCGGTGACCTTGCCGTCGTAACGACGGGCGACCCACGTGGAAATCGTGACGGACGACAGCATGACCTTCGACTTCAGATCGGTGATGTTCATGGAAAGACCCCTGGTAGATAAAAGATGGATGACGCAGAAAGAAAAAAGCCACGGCGCGCGAGCGGGCCGTGGCGACAGGAACAGCGATAGAAGAATGGCGACGGTCAGTCGCCGCGGATGACCTTGCCGATCTCCCCACCTTGCGCACGGATGAACGCGTAGTGGTTCTGCAGCTCAGGCTTGCGCTGAACCGCGTCGCGCACCAGCACGGCGGTGAATTCCCGCCAGCCCGCATTGATCAGGCGCTCCGCGTAACGCAGCACGCGATCGAAGTTGCCGTCATTCGCATGACAGGCCAGCGCGGTCGTCAGCGCGTACAGCACGCTCGGCTCATCGGGGATCGCCCCGAGGTCGGGGTTCATCACGATCGCGTCGACCGCCGGGATCGCGCGGAAGATGCTGAGGAAGCTCACAAACTCCGATGCCGCCCCCTCGCCCACCGCGCCACTGACCGCGTGGGTGAGCAGGTACGTCGGGACCGCCGGCAGCACCTTGGCGACAAAGCCCCAACTGCGCGGGCTCGGCGATGCCTCGATGTCGCGGCTCGTTTTCACGACCGACAGCAGATCCGGGCGGAACCGGAGGAACGCGATCAATTCCGGCGGGACGCCGTGATTGACCGCCCAGGTGGTCCAGTCGTTGATCGTCGCCTCCAGCTCGACGACCGCTGCGAAGCGCGAAATCACCGGATCGAGAATCCCGGTGACGCCCGCGTTGTCGCCACGCCGATTGGTGGCCGCCACGAACGTCACGTGATCGGGCAGCTTGTGCTCGCCGATGCGACGTGCCAGCAGCAGTTGCATCTTGGCCGCTTGCACGGCAGGCGAGGCCTGCCCGAGATCGTCGAGAAACCACAGCAGCGGCCGCCGCGCGCTCAGCGCACGCTCGAGGTCCCCGTACGGCAGGAAGCGCGCGTGCTCGCCGTCGGGTGACGGGAACGGCAGGCCCTTCGAGTCGGTCGGGTCTTCAACGACGGGATGGCTGATGAGCAGTTCGTGGTCGGTCGCAGCGGCAGCAGCCTCGACGATGTCGGACTTGCCGATGCCGGGCCGACCGCTGATCAGCACCGGAAAGCGCTTGGGGATATAGATATTGAGCAGCTCGATGAGCTGAGCGGGAGACAGTTTCATGGGGTGCCTTGAAATAACGAGGCCCCACGAAGTCGCGCCCACAGGGGCGAGACCCTGCGGGGCATTGGAAGATGCCGCAATGCGGCGGTTCGATGCGTCCGAGGACGCGGCGGTGTTCTAGGCTTCGGCCGCGAGCAGCGCGTCGCGCTGATCCGGCCGCAGCGTGGCAAGCGGGAGGCTCGACCAGCCGTGGTAGATCATCGCGCCGTAGACTTCCGCAAGACATGCGCTTTCCCGACCGAGCACGAAGTCCTCGTCGGGGGCAACCGGCAGTTCAATCTCGCGCCATGCATTGATGGCGGTTTCGAGTCGCGCGAGCGACACCGAATCGGCCTCAGGATCGTTGGAATTGGTGCTCATGGGTTCCTCTTGAGTGAGCCCGTGAGCTGTCCCGGACGGGACAGAATCCCAACGGGGCAAATGGCATGCCGATAGCCGGCGGGTCGATGCGTCCAGGACGCGGGGAATATGTCCAGTGTAGGCGGCCGCCTGCCGTCCCCGCGCCGGAAAGATCGGGAAATTGCCCCCGCTTTGACGCCGCGTCGACGCGCGCGGACGAAAAAAAACCGGCGCAAGCGCCGGTTGGTTCAAGTAGGACAGGCCGCTGGCAGGTCACGGCCCAAGCAGATTCCCTTGGGCGGCCAGAATCGCCGTGATGCGAGCCTCCCTCGCGGCATCCCTTTCCCGCATCACGCGGCTTCGGGCTTCGCCTACACCGTTGTGCTTCTCGACGACGTAAGTGAAATAGAGCACCTTTGCTGGCCCACTCCAGCTTTGCCATTCGGCCATGATGCGCCCGCGCGTCGCCGGGTCGCAGGCGAAATACGCTGCACGCGCACGTCGCCACTGCCTGGCGTCCAGATCACGCATCCGCTGTTCGCTTTCGCGCGCCATCCGTATCCGGCGCGCTTTCTCCGCATCGACGTTCGTTTCCGGCGCCGGTGCGAACTCGTCCGCGAACAATGGATAGTCGCGTTCGATTCGCTGAGCGATGCGTTTGTGGCGATTCAGGTAGGCGGACTCTTTGCGACGCGTCCACTGATATCCCTCATCGCGCGGCTGTCGATCAAATCGCATAACACCTCCGACAAGATGCCCGGCCACCGATGGCGGCCGGGCGGTTCATCACGCCGCGAGCGGCTCGAGCAACGAACGCGCGTACTGCAGCGTCCCGTCGTTTGCACGAAGGTTGCGCGCCTCGCGAGAGGTGGGATTCACCATCGCGTAACGCGTCGACGCGCCGCGCCGGTAGCTGCGGATTTCGGAAAACCCATCGGCGAGCGCCCGATCCACGTGCTGGACCCCAGTGATGATCGAGCGATCCGGGCACTGATACTGCGCGCGCGATGCGCGCTCCTTCGCGTCGTTCGCCGCGCCCGCCGCTTTCGCGTGGGCGCGGGTGACCTCGCGCTGCGCCTCCCACTCGGCCTGCGCCGCCTCGTCGTAACCGCAGAGTGCGAAAATTGCACGCCGGCGCCCTTTCGAGTTCAGCCCGCGAAGCGACACACCGAACTGCTCGCGGATCGCCTGCTTGGTCGCCTCGTTCTGTCCATCCGGATGGTCCAGAACCTGCAATAGCCTCGCCATGTCGCGCGTGTCAACATCCTTCGCAAACTCGTTCGGCCAGTGGAACGTGTACCGCCCCGGGCCCAATGTCGCGATCTCCAGTTGCAACGCACGCTTGCGCTTCGACAGCTTGCCGTCCCGAAAATCCGTTTCGATCGTGTTCAGGTCGCGTTCGAGGGCCTTCTGAGCGAGGATGGTCCGGTAGCGCTCGGCAAGCGGCGAAACCGGCGTGCCAAGATTGACCGGTTGCTGATAACTCTCCGGAAGCACCAGCCGGCCCACGATGCCCGCCTCGTAGAGACGGTCATCGACCTGCACCGACGTCGCCGTGGCGGGTAACTCGCGCAACGCGGCGACCATGTCAGCGCCGAGCTGGGCATCGATCACGCGCTTTTCGTCACGCACGATTCGAATCGCCGCGCGCAGCACGTCGTACGGCAACGAGTTGCGCAGCACGGGCACGTCAAGGACAGCCGACGCCCACTCCAGATCGAAGCCGAATAGCTTCGGCTCCGCGCGGTAGGCGTCCAGCACCGCGTCGGGAATCGGCTGGTCCAGCAACAGCACCTCAACCAGGTGGACTTCGTGTCGACCGTTGACGGTTCCAGAGAGAGACCGCGGCCCCTCGGAGCCGAAGCCGAACACCGCGTCGGAGGCGCGTCGACAGACTTCCGACAGGGAAAATCGGCCGCCCGTCGCGCGAGCGGCTTCGACTCCCGCTTCCAACTGCTCGCTCGACAGCATCCAGGCCGGCTTGATGCCGAGGTTGAACACGAAACGGAAGATCTCCCACTGGTTGCGGGGGATCTGCCAGACCGGTCGCAGCGTGCCGTGATCGAGAAACCAGCGGTCGCGAATCTCCTCGAACATGGCCGTGAAAATGGATTCGGCCGTGCCCGGCTGGCGCACCGTCAGGATGCCGTTGTACCGGACGATCGGCAGCATGACGGCGCCTTTCGACAGCGAGATCTCGTGCGTGTCGTAGACGCACATGCGCGCATCGTGGAAGAAGATGTGGAAGACTTGAGCGAGGGTGTCGGCGAGGATCGTGTCGCCGGGATTGTGAATTGCGTACATGGATGGTGTCCTTGCAAAATGGGGCAACCACCCATCGGGGCAATTGCCCCTGAGAGGGAGAGAAGAAAAACGTCAGTCGTCAGTCGATGTCGAGCAGCCGCGAAACAACCGCGGCAGTCGCCCACGCCTGGGAGCGCGACAGCGTCTTGATGCGGATGACGGGCAGGCTCGCCCAGTGCCCGCCCTCGCCCGCCTCATGGAAACAGACGTAGTCGACCTGCACGATCCAGCCTTCGGACGTGCCGCGCTCAACCGACAGGCTCATGCGTCGCCGGCGCCCGCCGGCGTCAGGCCATTCGGACGTCGGCTTGTGGCCGTAGACCGCTTCGTTGGCATCCTCGAAATGGTTGGCCACCGCCACCCATTCGGGCTCGATTTCCGTCTTGCGCAGCGCCAGCTCGACCTGACGAACCACGCTACCTACAGTCTTGCCAACCGGATCGAACGGCGCGTTCGCCAACTCGACCGGCAAATCCAGAACGTCAGACATGGAGACTCCAAAATGCAAAAAGGCCGCACCCGAAGGTGCAGCCTTTCATGTTTTGATGACCCGCGTATGCGGGCCTGAACTGATTAACGCGAAACGCGATGGAAACGCGCCTGACGACGGGCGCGGTCTGCCTTGCGGCCGCGCTCGCACATGTACATGCCATATGCACAAATCACGCTGCCCATCATCAACAACGAGATCGACGATTTCCATCGGCCCTCCTAGCGGCGCTCATTGTCCAGACCGTCGACGAGCCGCAACCCGCCGAGCAGAGCCTCGTAACCATCTTTCGAGGCCAGTTGGTCGAGCGGCACAACATTGTCGACGCCGCCTGACAGGTCGTTGCGGCCGCGCCGCGTCCTGAACGATACCGCGACTGTCCGACGACTCGGCGTGTCCGCCACTTCCAGCATCATCGAACCCGTGCGCAGCGTGACCCGGCATCCACGTCCGCGGCTCGCCGGCTCGGCGACGATTTCGTGATCACCATGGCGCAACCGAAGATTGCGCGCCACGTGACGGAGCATCTGGGTTGCGTGGTGCGTGAGCGCCGTATCCGACGCAGCGCCAGCGCTGCGCCGATCGGCGTAAAACACTTTGGGTACCTTAAACATCACTTCCTCGAATAGAAAAAAGCGAGGGCCCCGGTCGGGACACCTCGCTTTGCATAGAAAAGCCGGCGATCGCCGGAAATGAGAGAGGGCTCAGCGCGTGACACGCAGCCCGGAATTGCTGCTGACCAGCATGACCCGGTCGCCCGGGGCGAAGCGTTGGTCATCCGACTGCACGACGACCAGTACCCGACCCGCGGGCGTGCGGACGACAATCTCGACGCCTGCGTGACGCTGCAGGACAGCGGAGACCTTCTGGGTGATGAAGCCGGCACCGGCGCCGGCGATGGCGCCTGCGACGTAGCGGCCGTTGCCGCCGCCGATGGTGCGCGAGCCGAGAAACGCGCTCACGCCGGCACTGAGCAGCGACGACAGACCCGAGTTGTCGGAGCCGTTGTCGATCGTGACGCCGCGAACGCTAACGACGGTGGCCTGCTCGATGGTTCCTGCGTGCTGCACGTCATAGCGCTGGTAGACGTCCGGTGAACCGAAGTCGACCGCAGCGCACGCGGTCAGGCAGGAGAGAACAATGAGACTTACGATGAGCTTGAACATGCTGGTTGCCTCACAAAAGATGGCAACCGGCCCGTCAGGGTGGTTGCCCTGGCGGGAATAAGGAGAGGGGGCAGGCCTTGCGGCCCGCCCCTATTACGAGGGGTACGTCTGGCTTCAACCTGCCACGCTATTACGCGGCGCAGCGAAGATGGTGAAGGTCGACGTGCCCATTCACCACGAGGTGTCGATCAGCTTCGATCGGGAAACCACCTGCCCACTTCACGACTGCCGTACCGTCGCTCCAGACGGAGCTGATACTTCCTTCGTAGATGCGCGGCGGGCTTGCTTCAACGTCTTGGCCGGTGACGCGTTGACCGGCTTTGAAGCCGTTCAACTCCGGGACCTTGATCGGGGCGATTTCAAGATGTGCTGCGTTTGCCAACATGATGAGGCTCCAATTGAGAGTGGGAGCCATATCCCGTCGGGAGTGGCTCCCGAAAGGGTTAAAAGGCAGCTTTGCTGAAACCCGCGCTAGCGCGTGGTGAAAAGGCAGCCGTGCGACAGCGAACTTCCCACATGCTGCTCAATGAAAACGACGTCGGTATTCGTCGAGCAGTGGCGTCAGGAGCCGATAGCGCGCTTCGGCATCGTAGTCCGTACCGTTGCGACCGACCTCCGCGAAGTAGCGGGGCCGCGCACCGATTGGATCGAATGTCGGGTGGTTCATGATGGCGCGAAACTCCTCAACGTCCCCAGCCTGCGCCGCGACCTCGATCGGGAGCATCCGAAATTCGTTGCGGATATTCACGTCGTTGCATGTTGCATTCCAGCCGTTGGTTTGACCGTGTGCAACCAGTTGATAGGTGTTCATCAGATGGTCCACTATGAAAAGGGGAGCCTGATCCCGTCGGGATGAGCTCCCGGACGGGTTAGAAATGCAGGATTGTTCCTGCGATGGGTCGACAACCGTCGACTGGAAAGGCAACAGCGCAATGGCAGAGCCGTTGCGGTTGGGTCGATGCGCAGACTGCGCGGGTGATACGGCTAGTTTAGGCACTCGCGGGATCGCCGACCCGAGAAATGGTCAGGAAATCCGCCCCGCTTTCACTTGGAAATAGAAAAAGCGCCTGCCCGATCATTCGGGAGGCGCTCGTTTGCAGATGGAGGTGACGCTCACATGTCACCGACCTGGAGGGTTTGGAGGAGGCCACCTCGAACAGACGGCGGCACCTCATTGCGACTCGCTCACCTTCAACAGGTGCAGCGACCAGAAGGCCAGCACCGCCCCGATGAGAAAGACCGCGATACAGGCACGCGGGTCGTTCACCATGAGGCCATCGACGAATGCCAATGCGCTCAGGAACGGCTTGAGCGTGTAGTCCTTCACCCCCTGACGCACACGCGGCATGTACTTCCATTCGGCGCGGGCGGTCACCGCTCGCATCAGCCGCTCACCGCCACAGAACAGCGAGCCGACCGCCGTCGCACCGAACCAGACGGGAATCCACTTCATCCCGCCATCCCACCAGGCCGCATAACGATATGCCGCCTCGTTTTTCAGCACGGCGACGACCTCCGGATGGCTTCCGATGGCAGCCAACAATGAGCCAAAGGCGAACATCGGGATGACACCATACAACAGCACTACCAGCGCTCCCGCTGCCGATTTGGCATCGCGGTCAAACAATTTCTTGTACATCTTGAACACTCCTTGGATGCGGGACGCCTGTGTATAGGAAAGGTCGTCCCAGATAAAAAAAGCCGCCTCAGAAACGAGGCGGCCGGGTTATGCCGCAGCCGGCGACTTCCGGCTCTTGCGAGCCTTCGGTTGCTTGGCAGGCGGCGCTTCGTAACCGAAGCGCGCCCATGCAGCCGGATCGATCGGTATCGGACTCGTGCGCCCTGTTTCCAGGTTCACGAAACTGCCCGAATACTTCAGCGATCCGGTGCGATACAGCGTCCAGAGTAGGTTGTAGGCCTGTACCGAGATCGCCTGATTGATGACCAGCGACTGCTTGCGCAGCGCGTCGGCCATCGAGCACGACGGCGTGTCGTCGCCCTTGTCGTTCTTCGCGTTCAGCAGATCCGGGAACAGATCGCCCACATGGGGCAACCGGTCGTGCCGGGCCTTGCCGAATTCGCCAAGAATGACCTGACCACGATCCGTCTCGTTGCCGCAGTCGAGGTAGTAGTGACAACTCCCCCGCTTCGCCGCCTGCACGATGGCGTGCCGCGCGCGACGCGAGTCGACGCAGCCCACCACGATGTCGGCGACGATCCGCACCGACGAGTCGACGCGACGCGGCTCCGCAACCCAGTTGGTACCCATCAGGTTGTTGAGCCGGTTCACGAGCAGCAGCGCCTTGTAATGCCCGACGTCATTGGGATAGAACCCCTGCCGCCCGACATTCGTCTCGCTGACCGTATCGTCGTCGAACACCGTGCACTCGATCCCGCCTGGGTGGCCGAGCTCGATCATGGCGTGATGCAGCCGCGCGAGACTGGGAAGAAAAGCGCTCCCGGTCCCGCCGGCGCCGACCACCACGACACGCCATGGCTGGCTGATCATGCGAGCCGGAATACAGTGAGTGATCGCCTCGCTCATCGCGTCACCTCCGTCGTCAGCGCTGCGGCCCACGATTCAGGTGCACGCTCAAACTTCTCGAAGATCCCCTTCGCGCAGAGCCGCAGCGCGATGGACGGCGTACGATCGCAACGGCCCAGCACGAGCGCGAACTTCACGTCGTGCCGGTCATCCTGATTGTCCGTGCGCGAGAAGAACGCAGGGCCAGCGCCATGGGAATGGCAATCCACCACCAGCCATTCGCCTTCTGCCAAACGCGGTCGCTCGTAGACCAGATGCCCCGGCCCATGCGACAGCGACGGCAATGCAACGATGCGGAAGGTTCCCATCACGCTGTTCCAGACGATCCACGCGCCGGCCTCGTTCGGCAACGCCGCCCGAGCCATCGCATGAAACTCCGCGACGAGCTCGGCCGGAATTTGCCCGCACATGAGCGCTGTCGTCTCTTCGACCTTCCCGTACGGGACGGCCGTCGAGACTTCGTACCGCGCGATGCGACGCACCAAGCACACCCAGGGACGCAGGATTTCGAGATAGACACCATCCGACGCGATGAGCAGGCGCTCGCCCGGACGCGCCATCGGCTCAACCGGCTCCCGCGACGGGACCATCACAGATGGAAACGACTGCTGCAGAACGGTATCGAACGGGTTCATGCGCCCCTCCCGATCTGGCCGTTCATCAGCTGCTCGACCGTCCGCTTCATCGGCACCAGCGCGTTCAGCGGAAATGCCTCGCCGAACTTGCCGTCCAGCATGTCGCGCCAGAACGCATATTCGCCGTCCCGGTACGCGATGCGCTTGCCGCCGGCGTTCGGATGCGTGAAGGCCGAGTCGAAGAACCCGGTCTCCCAGCCGCCGATCGACGCGACATCGATCCGCTTCGGCACGCGTGCGCTGCCGATACAGATCGCGCCGAGATCCCACGTGTTGAAGTACGGCGGCTCGTACAACGGCGTCTCGCGAACGGGACGATCGCTGCATGCCACCGCAAACACGCGAAAACCAGCGTTCGAGGCCTGAAACACCAATCCCGGATGCGGAACCACGGCGCTACGATTGCCAAGGTTCTGGCATTCGAAGAACACGCGGCGCATGCCCGGCGGGCACCACCAGGTCACGGCTTCCGGCGAAACGCCCAGCACGGTCGAGGGCAGGAACTCCGCCTTCGGCGCCGCGTGCTCGACGAGCTGCTGCAGCGCTTGAACAAGCGCCTTTCGGTCGAGGGGGCGACCCGCGCCAATGATCGGCCGTCCGCATTTGTGGTCGGCGATGACAGCATGGGCCGTCGCGAAATGCGCACCATCCTTGCCCGTATAGAGCAGCAGGGCCTGCGACAGCGAAACGTCGGAACCGGTGCGACCGGTCGAGATACCAGACATGGAAACTCCGTTAAGTAGAGGGTGTCACCAGCGCCAGGAGGCGATCGAGGTGAGTGAGAATGCGAAACGCCAGCGCCATATGGGCGTACTGGCGGCGAATGGATCGAGGATGGGATTCAAGCCGGCTGAACCCCGAATAGGTCGTCGCGTCACCGCTCGACCCTTCGTTTTCGAAATGACAATCGAGCAGGTCACCGACGAACTGGTGGTTGTCGACAACCACCGAGCACAGCGCGTACACGGGGTTGGTTTCGTACGCCACGTTGAACAGGTCACGCTTCCGGCTCTCGCCCATCAGATTCAGCAACGTGAGAACCTCGGTACAGATGCGTCGCGGCATACCTTTGAGGGTGAGTCGCAGCGCCCGGAGAGCGGCGGCGTCGAGGATGCCTCGTTCGCTCCAGCGCCCGTAGCAACGCCCAGGTCTGACATCGTCAGGACACAAGACCGGGCGCACCTCCGACGGCAGGTAAGCCTTGCGCGATTCGTCGTCCTCCCCGAATCGCTCCCTCAGGCACTTGTCCGCGTCCTCGTCGGAAATTGTGTCGTCGCCCTCCCAGTACCAGCACGAAAACTCGTACATGAACCAGTCGGGCAGGCGAACAAACGACGTGCGAGCCGACGCGCGCGCGATCGCCGTCATGACAGTCTTGAGGAGGGCCGGGTGGGCCGCCTGCAGCATCGCTCGAGATGCCCCAAGCTCGTACACCCATTCGTGCTCGAGTTCGAGCGAGAAGAACAGAGGCGTGGGATCGTCGTCGTTGTTCCCGTTGCCAACATAGTCAAGGACCTCGCGGGCCGCGTGGGCGTCGAGCAGAACGGGGCTGAACCGAATCCGCTTCAGCTTCCCGTACTGCCGACGCACCCATGCAAAGAAGGCCTGCTGAAACGCGTCGCCGGCGTCGACCGGATCGGTCACGTCGCCCGCACGCAGCGGTCCATACTGGAAATGCTTCAGGACCAGATTCGACAGGTGCACGTCTTCGCGCCACTTCAACCGAACCGCCCCCGGCACCTCCGTCGAGAAGGACGGAAGCGTCAGAAGGTCAAAGGCAGGTCGACGTCGGGCAGCGGCAGCGCGTGGCGGTTGCCAGGCCGCGGCCGAGCCTGCTGCGATGCTTGAATCAGGGAGTGCAGGATCGAAGAACATTTCCGCATTTCCTCGTCGTATAAAAAAACCGGCCTTTCGGCCGGTTCCTGTTGGTTGAAGCCGCTATCCGGATCGGACAGGGGTTTGAGCAGAGCGTCCTTACGCATGGGCGCCTTTGGCGCCCGCTGCAAGGACGAACGTGTAGGACACGACCTCGCCCTTGATCTCGGGACCGTCGACGGCGGCCGTCGTCAGCTCCGGATACTGGGCGGTGTACAGATCCCGCACCTGATCGGGCGAAAACGCCGGACCGGGATCCATCAAGGCCATACCGTTGTAGAGGAACTCGCGAACGACGGCAGCGATGCTGATCGACATGATCTTTCTCCTCAATCGAGCAATGACAAGAGATCGGTGCCGGCCGGCTTCGACTCGGCAACGGGGGCCGCCGACGCAGACGACGCGGGCTGATCGCCTTCGTCATCCTCGTCGTCGCCCTCGTCATCCGATCCGCTTGCCGTGCTGGACGTCGACGCCTTCGAGCCCTTGGTCAGGGCTTTCTGCGCCTTCGTCACTTGCGTGGCTTTCTGCGCGTCGAGGATCGCGTTCGTTGCGGCCACCTGTTCCTCGAGCGACTTGTGCGCCGTCGAGTACGAGGTAATCGCCGCGGCGAACCCTTCGTCCAGTTCGGCAGCCGTCCCCTTCAGGATGAGCGGTTGGCGCAGCGCGGCGTCCTTCCCGCCTTGCGGCGTCAGGAACACCACCACGTTGTCGCCGTCCATCGCGAGTGACAGCGTCAACTTGCCGGCTGAGCGAATCAGCGGTTCGAGTGCTTGAAACATGAGAATCTCCGGAAAATGAAAAGGCGCCGCACAATGGCGGCGCACATGAAGGACGGGAACGGCCAGCGGCCGCCCCGCATGTCAGAACTTAAGAACCTTCGGGATCTTGCCGGCGTAGTCGAAACCGCTGACAGTGAGCAGCGCCTCGATCACCTCCGACTTCGACTTCGCGAACACCTTCTTGAAGTCGTCACCCATCGCCGCGCGCAGGCCCAGTTCGTCGGCCACGACCATCATTTCGGATTTCGTGATCAGCTCCAGGAACCCCTTGTCGAGCTTCCAGTGCTTGCCGAGATCCAGCTTGTGGCGCTTGCAGAGTTGCGTCAGGTACGTGACATCGAGCCCTTCGATCGCGGCGAACAGCATGCCGGTCACGAGATCGACCTGTTGCTGCTCAGTCGACGCTTGAACCAGATCGACTGCTTTCGACAGCTCGCCAGACGGCACCTTTTCGTCGGTCATCTTTTCGAAGACCGTCCGGAAGGCATCGTCCTTGATCTGGCGGGCGTATCCGGCCAGCACGATCGCGATCAGGTACTGACGTGCAAGCACGCCGTTTGCCCCAATATCGCGGCGCAAGGCCTTGCGCCAGACAGCCACCCGGTACTGCTTGACCTTGTCGGACTCCGCGACGGTCGTCGCCTGCGTCGTTGCATCGGCTTTCCCGGAGGGTTTCGCCGCACCCTTGCTGGATGCCGCAGTCTCCTTCGTATCCGCGGCCTTCGGCTGGCTTGCCGCTTTCTCGGCATTAATCCGCGCGGCGACCATCTTCAAGTGGCAGACGGTGTCGAAGCACTGCCCGCGATAGACCCTCCCGAGCGAATCGGGCAGACCGCTCACGGCAACGCCGTAGTTCTGGCAGGCGTGACAGGCTTTCGCCTGCGCCTCCCCGACGCCGTTAGCGCCTTCGACCGCGATCTGCACGCGGGTGTTGTTGTCGCCCGCGCGCACGATTCGAACGAGCGGGAACTCGTCGCGCAGGCCGGCAGCCGTCGCTTCGAGTTGCTTCTCGGTCTTCTCGTTGTAGCAGAGGCGGTTGGTGCAGTTGCCATCCGCGATGGACTCGCCGAACAGCGCAGTCTGCGTGGACGAGTTGTGCGGGCAGCTGGTGCACGAGTCCTTGTCGAAGATCGCCGCGTTCAGCGAACATGATGCGGACTCGACCAGCTTCTTCACGTCGGCGACCGATCGCTTCTCGCAGATGATGACAGGCAGCACCTTGTCCTGATTCTCTTTCGAGAGGGCCGCAAGCAGCTCCGCATGACCGAGGTTGATCTGCCGGGTGTTGAGCGCATCCAGCACGCTCGGACTGCAGTTCATCAGCGCGAGACGGCTGTTGAGCGTCGCAACACTCCAGCCGATGCGACGAGCGGCTTCCTCGCGGTCGCCCTTGTGACGGCCGACCAGCTTGGCAACTTCAACCGCTTCCTCGCCGGGTGACATATCGGCGCGCTGGATGTTCTCCACCAGCGCGATTTCCTCGGCCTGGATGGGATCGACGTCCTTGACCGTGACCGGCATGGCGTACAACGGGCCATGCACGTCCATCGCAGCCTTGTACCGGCGTCCGCCGGCGATCAGCTGAAACGTACCGTCGTCGAGCGGACGTACGAGCACCGGGGTGTCGACACCGCGCGCGCGGACCGAGGACCGCATTTCTTCCATCTCGGCATCATCGAAATACTTCCGGGGGTTCGGACCCAGGACGATGAGGCTAAGGGGAAGCGTGGGTTGTTGCAGGTTGGCGTGTTGCATGACAGGTTCTCCGGAGAGGGAACCTGCCCCCTGTCGGGAGTGGTTCCCGATAGGGTTTGACAGATGGATTGCCGGATTGCCCGGCGGTTTCGATGCGTCATGGACGCGGTAGATGAGACAACGATACCGCTCGAAATTCGGGCGAAGGATGAGAAAGCACGGAATTTCAGCCCCGCTTTCAAAAAAAAGCCCGATCACGAGGATCGGGCGGCTTCAAGATACGGTCGCTAGAACAAGGTCATCTGGTCGATCGCCGCGAAGATCGCGGCAGGACTGGTCTGCTCGACCGCGTCCTCGAACAGCTCGAAGATCGACGTCGGGTCGGTCGCGCGTTCCGCGATCACTTCCGGCTCGGCAACGGCGACATCGTCGTCGTCCTCAACAACGAGTGGCATCGACACGTTGGCGTCGACTGCCTCGACGACCACCGGTTCGAACCCGGGCACCTCAACTGCCGCCGAAACGTGCGCCTCCGGCGCCTCGAGGGCAAGCGCCGCTTCGGCAAGCTCGCGCTCGCGTCGACGCAGTTTCCATCGCCAACCGCCCATGATGTGCGCCGGGGTATACCAGACGCCCCACACTTCGCCGGTGAGCGTGTTTCCGTGCACCACGATTGCCGGGATATGCAGCAACGACAGCTGCAGATAGGCCATGTGTATGCAGACGGGGTCAATGTCAACGCAGGTCGCGTGCATCGTCTGCTGGTAATTGTGGCCGGCGGCCGCGAGTGATTCCGCGGTCGCGATCACCATGCCACCGGCGCCGCACGCCGGCTCCTGCATCCGCATGAATCCGTGCTGCTGGATGTGCGGCTGGCCGTCACCGATCGTCATCATCGCCATCAAGCGCGACACGTGGTAGGGCGTAAAGAACTGCCCGGCACGTGCGTTGCCCAGTTCCATCATCATGTACGTTTCGCCGAGCACGTCGGTCATGCCATCGAATACGGGCACGGCGTCCGGCCCGGCCTTCTCCGACACACCCATTCGGTGCTCAAATGACATCGTCAGCGCACCAAGCATGCGAGGAAACCGCTCGACATCTTCACGCTTGTACTTCCCGACAATTTCGAGATAGCGCTTCTCGCGAGTCTCGAACTGCGTGCGGTCGACGCTGTTGCTGATCGACAGCGCTTCCAGTTCCACGAAGTCGGCAAACACGGTATGCGTGTGCTGGCCGTACGAAAAGGCCTTGATCATTTGCACGAACTCGCGCTGATACGGGTCAGCGGTCTGGTCGTGCTTGCGTTCTGCGCTCTTGCGGCTCATGCGAGCACCTCGCAGGCGCAGGTAGACAAATAGGACATGTTGCTCTCCGAGATCAACGGGAGAGCACGCCCGGACGGGAGTGATCCCGTCCGGGTGTAAGAAAAAGACCGCCAGCGGCGGTCAAAGGTCGATGCGTCGATGACGCGGTAGGTGGAGTGATCGTATCGCGCGCCGCGAGCGCTCATCCCGTGCAATGCTTGCCGAAACATGACCGCTTTCGATCGGCGCGACCACGCGCGGCGCGGCGCCAGATACCCACAGAATCGCTGAACAACTTTGTGGAAAACTGCGGCTCCGGCCCGCGGCACGGGCCTCGCACGCCATTGCTCAAAAATTGAGCAGCCGGCGTTCGACTCAACCGGATGAGCCCCTTCAGGCAGAAAGCTCCAGAAAAACGTATAGCTTTTCCCGGCTAGAGCGCCTGCCACGGAACGCCACGTCCCGACGCCAGAATGCCCACCAAATTGGCATGGCTTTCCGACCTAAGACGTGGCGAACGCTGGACACAATCGAACTGGGCACATATTCCCCGGCGTCCCTTCGCTCTCAGGAGAAACCATGTTCCATTCGTTGTCCCATCGTCGTGCTCATCGTTGACCTTGTGATGATCCTCGCTCGGCTCAGCCCCCACACCAGGATGATCTGCGGATGCGCATTGGCAGCATTGCTCGCCTGCGGTTTGGCGACCGGGGAAATCCTTCGTCACATTGGACATTGGCGCGACCAACGCGACGCCAACGAGAAAATGCTGATGGAACAGCGCTTCCCGTTCTGCCACGTCAAACGCCTGTCGAGCGGCCAATGGTTCCTCACCGAGAAGGCGACCGGGCGCGAATTCGACCCGTCCGAGCCCGGCAAGCCCCTTACGTAGTGACCGATTGAACTGGAGTACAGCATGGCCGATGTTTGCTTCGCCGGTGTCGGCGCAACACTGCCCTGCCGGCTGAACACGGCCCCTACGAAAAAAAGAACCCCGCCTTGGATCCCAAGTGCGGGGTGAGGTGGAGTACGACGAGGAGGAAAAATCCCTCTTCCACCCGGGTTTACGGCACGCTTCCCGTGACCTTGAACCTGCGGAACGACCACGCGTCGCCCCGTCATTCGTCTACCTAGGCCGCGAGCCGCTCCGGCTCGCTCGGCGCCCCGGACGACTTGCGCCAGTACCCATTCACCTGCGCGACAACCGAGGCCACCGTCGCGCGCGGCGCCCGCCTCAGCTGCCGATCGTAGAGCGCCAGCAACGCGCCGATCGCACCTGCCGAGGCAGCCGTTGCCGGCGCACATCGTCCCGCGATCAACGCGCCTGAGTCGATTTTGTTGATCGCGTCCTGCGCAGCCGCAAACGCCTCCCTGCTCTCGCAGCCGTCACCTACCCCCGCCTCCAACAGGAAATACACCGCAACGAACGCGTGGGTCAGCACGGCCAGCGCATGGGGATCACCCTGTCCGGACTGGAGGGTGCTTAACGCGAGATAGCACTCGAGTGCGATCCTGTCCCGAGCTGCGGCGGGGATGGGTAACAGATCGGACTTGGATCGAATCGCGGTCTGCGGTGGTTTCATATAGGGGGTGGAGCACAAACGTTTGCGATGCTCAGTAATTACGGCATGGCGACACGCACGCTTTAGCCAACCGACAACCACGCGCCTTGACATTGCCTCGCTGACGGCAAGATGGACGCATGCTCAATGCCCACGGAGGCGAACATGCAAGGCAAAACCCTCTTTCTCGATCGCGCCATCGCCCGCACCGGCGACTGGAGCCCCCGGTTCCCCGCGCTGTCGCTCGCCTGCCGCGAACCCGGCTCAATCTCATGCGGCCGCCAGGTGGTCGTCGCAACCACCGACGAACACGGCGTGCGCTGCGCGTTCTTCACCAACTTCGGATCGACGTTCGATTTTGCCTGTACGTGGGGCGAGCTTGAACGCGCGCGCGGTTGGTGGCATTTCGTGCGCGCGTGGCATTTCTGGATCGTCGACAGCGACGATTCGGCCCGCCGCCTCTTCGCCGGGAGGGAGATGCCGGGCGGCAACGGGATCGTCGTCCCAACGACGGTAACCCATCGCCAGGATGACGCATTTCTGTGATTCATTGAACGCATCGAATCGGTCGCCCGTGCTCGAATCGGGATAGTCGAACCGGCATGACGGCACGGCGCTGTTCCGGTCAGAAGGTGACATGGCTGAAAGCAAAGGTATTTCCCGCTTCATCCGGGCCCGAAAAGGCGCAATAATTCGTGTTCGCCAACTTTGCTTTTTCCTTACAGATGCTGGAGCATCTCTATCCCTGTGACCACTGCGGCGGACGACCGACGATCGGGCGCTCGCAACGCCTGATCGATTGCGGCGAGAATCGCCTCTGGGACTTCAGCGCATTCGGCCGCTATGCCGGCCCACCGGAAATTGGCGACGTGATGCCGCGCCCGCCTGAAGCACCCAAGACCGAGAAGCTCGTCTGCATCTACTGCACCGGCTGCGGCATGCAGACGCCGTGGGAAGTCACCACGGACGACGAGCTCGGTGCGAAGAATCAGTGCGTGAGTGTATGGAATGGGCGACTGAACCGCCCCCCGGTCGAATCGGGTGACCTGCGCGCCCTCGTTGAACGGGAGCTCGGCGCATGTGACACGCAGATGGTCCTCGATCTCTTTTCTCGGGCCGACGGCGACTGGAACGAACTCGGTCCGATTTTCAAGATGCTGGCGCAGCGGCTTGTCGACGCCACGGTCGTGACCATAGACACCTGGCCCATCGCGCCGATACTCGAGGACGCTGCCCGCTACCGCAAGCTCGTGCAGCTCGCGAAGTGGATCAAGATCGACGGCCACGATTACGTGCAATTTCCGAAGATCTCGTCGCCCCCGGAACACGACGACTTCCTGTTCGAGGACCGGATTGCCATGGCTGTCGACGCGATGCCCGACCGCGATCGGTGGTAAAAAAAAACCGGCATAAGCCGGCTTCAAAATTTGCTCTGGTCGAATCCGAGGGCCAAGACCAGAGCCTGAGAGAGAGACTTCATACTACCGGGTCCCATGCCCCCGCAGCGTCCGTAACACACGCGATTTCACCCGCCATTCACCGCTTCATCGCCCCCATCCACGCTGCTCGCCCTTATTCCTGCGCGTCAGTCGACGCGAGCAATCGGTAGAGCGCTTGCCGCGAAATCCCGAGCGCGGCCGCTGCATGGCTCTTGTTGCCGCTGGCTTTCGCGAGCGCCGCCTCTACTGCCTCGACCGTGGGCAGCGACTTGCGCAGCGCCGTTTGCTTCGCGAAGGTCGACAGATACGCGTTCGCCTTCGATTCACGACTATGCCCGGCGGCCGCCACCACACGGCGCTTCGCCTCTTCGTGCGCGGCCGGATCGGGCCGGGCCGACGCTCCCTTGACCGGCGCCGGCACCTCGGCCACCTGTTCATAGAGGGTCTGCAGATATTCGTGACGCAGCCCGTGACTCGTGACGCCGAGACCCGCCTTCGTCACCCCATGCTTTTCCAGCACGTAGTAATAACAGTCACGCCACTGCTTCAGCGACCGCCCCGCCGGAACCGTCGACCCCGTCACGCCATTGCTCAACCGAGCGGCCTCCTCGAGGATCGCGATCTTCCGTTCGATCGGCACTTCGCGCGGCCGACCGCCCTTCGTGCCGCGCGTCACCGCCAGCGTCTGCGGGTTCCGAACGGCTTCGATCGGTCGCAACATGAAGCTCTCCTCGACGCGCAGGCCAAATGCCGCCTGCAGCTTCAACTGGACCGCCGTGTACGGGCACGTGCGCGCGATTTCGTCGATCTTCGCGGCCGCGTCCACGCCGTGCGCCGCCCACGACCTGTCCTCCGTCGCGACATAGCTGCGCACCAATCCGGCCGCACGCCGGTCAACATAGTTGCCGAGCGTCCCGACCAGATTGGTCTTGCCCATCCATTGCGCGAGCGCACGCAGGTACGTCAGCTTGTTCTCGATCGTGCCGCCAGACTGATCGTTCGTCACCCACCGCTTGACGAGGTACTGCAGGTGCTTGGCCTTCAGCGACCACGGCGTTTGCAGCGCGAAGCCGCCCTGCCTCAGTTCGACGAATGCCTTGCAGATCGCCGTTGCGCGGTTTTCCTGCGTCTTGATCGACAGCGCCCGATTACTTATCCGTGTCGTGCTGTGGATCTCCGCGACGTGCGCATCGAACAGCGCCAGGAGCGCGTCGCGGAACTCCGGCGATAGCGGATATCGGTTCACGACGGCCCGCACATTCAGGATCGCAGCCATATTTTCTCCATGCGGCCAATGCCGCCCACTCGTTGTTCACTGCCGGCGGCGCACACCCGACACCCCTACCTGATGCCGTTGCCGTGCGCGCCGCGGCGCAATGCGTGCCGCCCGTTGCGGCACTGCCGATTTCCGTCGGCACGGTCCTGCTGCTTCCTGTCCTTTAGCGATTCCATCCGATCAGCCCGGTGCATGGGAAGAACATGCTCTCCGACTGTCCAACCTGCTGCTCGACCGACGCATCCCGCGCTTCGCGCAAGACACCGCCGGCCAGTCGCGTCCCGTCTCCGGTCGCGCTACGCGGATAATTCCCCGCGCGGTACAGCTTCGTGGCTACCCTGCCAGCCTGACGCGTTCGCGTCTCGACGCCCGCCGCGTTCACGGTTGCGGACGCCGGGCTAAATGCCGGGCAATTCCTGTTGAGCTTCCTTGGGCACGGCGGCTCAGACCGTTCTCTCTTCCGTTCAGGGAATCGCGATGCCGGACCTTCGCCGGTCGCATGATTTCCCCCGCCCCCAAGCACACTCATCTCCGCCGCGGTGTATCGGGCTTCGTGAGTGCACCCAGCATCGTTGCTGTAGGAGCGCGTTCAGACGTCGTTGAGGATCTCGTGAACTGTCCGGTGTCCGGCCGTCCACATGTCCTCATCGCGTCACATCCCGGCAAACCGCCGGCAATCGTATGGATATCGCACTGTCCAGCGGTCCTCATGGTGGACCACTGTGCACTTGATCTACTTCAGAAATAGGCCGCTTCAGTTTGCGGCCTGGACACTTGACTGCTTGATGGGCCCGTAGCGGGCCGATAGGGACGAGCGAGCGCCTGGCGCTCGGCTTCGATGCGTCAATGACGCGGTAGGTGACTAGAAGGATAGGCAAAAACACCGTGCATCGCACGTCAAAAGCTAGCCGGAACCGCGCAGCTTTCCGCGACTTGACTTCGCACACCGCTCGATAGACTGAACCCGTGAGATCTGACAGTTGAGTGTTAGATAAGTGTCACTTTGGCCGGTCGGCGGGGATCGTCGAGGGCGAAGTGACACTTAACTGATAGATAAGTGTCACTTCCCGCTTTTCCATCTTTCCCTTACCCATATGGAGTCCTTGTGAAAACTTCCGTCTTTGCTGTCGACGTCGGCTATGGCAACACCAAGTACGCTCACCGCGCATCGAGCGGCTCCATCGCCACCGGCATGTTTCCATCGCTCGCGCCGCTTGCGGCCAGCCGCTCGCTGTCCAACTTCGGCGAGGGCGTGCTTGCCTCCCGCAAGGTCGCCACGATCGTGATCGACGAGGTCGAGTACGAGGTCGGCCCCGATGTCGCGCTGACGGCCGCCTACGGCAATACCGGCCGCGCGCTGTCCAACGACTATGTCCTGTCGAGCAACTATGCCGCGCTGCTGGGTGGCGCGATGCACTTCGCCGGCGTCACGCACATCGAACGGCTGGTGCTTGGCCTGCCGGTTCACAACATGCAGAAATACTCCGCCGAGCTGAAGGGGCGATTTGCTGGCACGCTGGATCTCGGCGTCACACGCGTGACGGTCGAAAAGGTCATCGTCATCCCACAGCCACTCGGCTCGCTCGTCTCGGCCGCCAGCAATCAACAGGCCGACTTCGGCCGAAACAATGCACACCTCGTGGTCGATGTCGGCTACTTCACGACCGATTGGGTATACGCGAACGGCTTCACGATGGACGACAAGCGCAGCGGCGGCATCCCGGGCGGAGCCTCCCAGATCTATCAGCGTATCGCCGCGCTCATCTCGCGCGACCAGGACGAGCAAGTCGA
The DNA here is from genome assembly GCF_053427715.1 of Burkholderia sp. MR1-5-21. Lineage (NCBI taxonomy): Bacteria > Pseudomonadati > Pseudomonadota > Betaproteobacteria > Burkholderiales > Burkholderiaceae > Burkholderia > Burkholderia sp. MR1-5-21. The sequence continues at coordinate 5,342 of NZ_JBSAXD010000043.1, read as the reverse complement.
CGATCTCGAGCGAATCGACAAGGCGCTGCGGGAGCGCACGCCATTCTTCTTCTACGGCAACGACATCGATCTCGCGTCCTACCTCGAGCGATCGCAAGCAATCGTCACCGGCGTCGTCAAGGAGATGCAGAACAACGTCGGCCAGCTGACGGACGTGCGCTCGATCATCCTTTCCGGCGGTGGCGCCGCGCTGTACGCGACTGCGATCCGCAAGGCGTTTCCGCGCGTTCGAATCGAAGTCATCGAAAACCCCTGCCTGGCGAACGCGAAGGGCTTTCTGATTGTGGGCGAAGCCGGCCTGGCACGCGAGCGTACCCGCGCTACCGCGACCGTATGAGCGAGAAGTTCGCGATGAAGCTGGTCATCGACGACGTGACCAGCCCGCTGCTCTTCGCGCGGCTTTCAGCGATCAGCTCGCCGCGCGATCGGGCTGCGCTGCTTCGGTCGCTCGCGGAAGCGGCATGCCGAGGCGACACGGTTGGCGCTGCCCTGCAGTCGCGAAGCGTGCCGGCGCTCGAACCGCCGAGCTTGGAGGAACTGGACTCGCAGGAGATGACGTCGACGGCCCGGCAACGGCAATCCGATGCGCCGCTCGCGCCAACCTTCCACCTGCCGACTGCCGATATGCCGCCGGCTGACAGCGACTTGGCAAGCAGGGTCGCGGACGGGTTCGCGGCCTTCTTTTAAGCCAACTTGACTTTGCCATCACCCTGCGATGATGGAATCACGACACCGGTGTTCAAGGCGCGCCGCGCTTTGCACCGGTGCAACAAGGAGAAAAACATGCTGGAACTCATCGGTTGGATTCGCGACGGCTCGATCATGGACAAAGTCACGTCGCCCATTTTCTGGCTCACGTTCGGCGCCTTCTGCGCCGCCGGCTACTACGTCGGCCGCGCGCTGTTCGATCCCAAGGAAGCCGGGGAGGAAGAGTGACCTCGCCGATTGACCGTGCGCTGAACGGCCGCGCGCCGTCCGATGTGCTGGCCTTCGCGCTGCGACGCGCATTCCTTGCGATTGTGTCGAGCGGCATCTGGCTGCTTGGCGGCTTTTGTGCAAGCCGGCACATCTACTTGCTCGCCGGCCCGTTCCTGTTCGGCGGCATCGGCGGCTTTTTCTGGGCGAGCGGCCTGTACAAGCTGTGGCGGCCGCTCCTAAAGGTACTGGTGTTCTACCTGAGATTCATCCGGTGACTCGGACGTTTTGGACAAAAAAAAGCGTCACCCCGAAGGGTGACGCTTGCTCGATCAGTGCTTTCGGCTCTTTGCCTTCTGCTCAAGCCACGCCATGCAAAAGTCCACGGCGGGTTCGAAAGGTTCGTCCCGCAACACGTAGCGGTCCTCGCCCTTGCAGTGCCGATCGATGACGTCGAAGGATTCCGCCTTCGACAACCCGGTCGGCTGTCTTCCATTCGCCGCGCCCGTGGTCGCGACGATCTCGAACTCTCCCAGCAACACACGAAAGGCCATCATCATGCTCCACATGACGCCCGGCACAATACGGCCCGGGCGGGGACGTATCCCCACCGGGCAGTAAAGAAAAGGGTCGGCCGAAGCCGACGATCAAGACGAACTACACCACCAGCTCGCAGCCTGCCGACTGCGTGGTCAACACAGCCGGACGCGGCAGCGACGCAGCAATCCGGTTGGCATATCGCTCCATCCACTCGTCCGCGAAGTCCGTACCGCGCTTCTTCGGACGATGCAGAATCGCCTGATAGCCATCAGCCCGCAGCCGCTTCGCCAGCGCCACGCCGGCCGCGACGCCAGGTGACTGGCGGCTCTTCGGGTCCACGTCGTCGAAGTCCATGAAGATGTGCACCACGCGGATGCCCAGCCCCTCGGGCACAACGAACTGGCTCAGGTGGATTCGATTCAGACATTCCCAGACCGGCACACCGAACAGCATGTACGCGGCATACGCGGTCTCGAGTCCTTCGGCCACGCCGATTTCGCCATTAACCGGCTCCATCAATCGCACTGCGCCACCCGCGAGCGGGTTGAGCGTCAGGTCGTTGCGCTTGCTGTCGAGGATCTCCCCGTCCGGCGACACGAGCGTCGCTTTCGCGGGGCGCTCCCGATCCAGAAACGTGCGATGCAGTGTGCCTAGTCGCCCATCGGGCAACTCGAACCGAGCCAGGATGCCGGGCCAGACACCAAGCAACTGCCTCTCGTGCCAACACTCCAGCGAACCGAGACGCAGCGCCTTTGACGGCGGCACATCGAGGCCCGGCACCCGGGCCTGCAAATACCGCATGCCTAGACCACCGGCGACGAGTGGGCTCGCCCTCCCCCACATCGAGCCGAGGCGTCGTTCTATATAGGCTGGATCAGCCTGCCTTTTTCCGGACGGGGCTTGAACGCCGGCAGGCAACGCACGGATGCTTGCACCACCGACCCGCTCACCGTCTATTTCCTTCATCAGGCGATACAGTCCGATACGAGTGAGACGCGTGATCAGCTGCAATCCGTCGCCCGCCATCGGCTTGCCATTGGCGCACTGGCGACAGACCCAGTCGCCACGCTCACGCTTGTTGTCATAGGTGAAGCGGTCGTGTCCGCCGCAAATCGGGCATGCAGCGGCCTTGCCGGTGAGGCAGGCCGCGGGCACGCCGTAACGCATCAACAGGTCGACCCACTGCTCCGGAGAGCGGCGGAACGCCTTGAGTCGGTCCTCGAGCCACCTGAGTTTTTCAGGCGACAGGAAGCCTTTCTGCATCGTCATGACACTCTCCTGATAGAAGTGGTTAGGTCGGTGCCTGAGACAGGCGGGGAAACGCTTGCTCAACGAAGCCGCGCGATCGCGTGGGCTTGGTTCAGCAACGTCAGGACGTCAGGGGAATGCGGGTGGGAAGAAGGAACGGCGTGTGACGTGCCCGAAGGCACGTCACACGCTAAAGGTGAGAAAAAACGGGAGGCGACGACAGGAGGGTGAGCGTTTCCGGGATCAGATCGCGGCCCATGCCTTGCGCGGGTACCACGACTCATACGGCATATCGTCATCCATCTCGTCGAAGCCACCGCCACCGCCGTACGACCGCGTCTGATCCGGCGCCGGCGGCCGTTGGCCCGAGCCGTTCGAGCGAGCCGGCGCGCGCGCCGCATTCGGCGACGCCGAGCGGCGTTCACCCTGCTCGAACGCGCCGTCGTCGCCATCACGTTGCGCGTTTCCGCCGCGGCCGCCGAGCATCTGCATCTGGTCGGCGACGATCTCGGTCGAATAGCGATCCTGCCCGTCCTGGCCTTGCCATTTGCGAGTACGGATTCGGCCTTCGACATAGATCGACGAACCTTTCTTCAGGTGCTCGCTGACGATCTCCGCCAGACGGCCGAAGAAAGACACCCGATGCCACTCGGTCGCTTCCTTGAACTCGCCCGACGCCTTGTCCTTGTAGCGATCGGTCGTCGCGAGACGAACGTTCGCGACCGCGTCACCACTCGGCAGATACCGCACTTCGGGATCGGCCCCGAGGTTGCCGATGAGAATCACTTTGTTCACTGAGGCCATCCATTGCTCCACTATTTAGAAATCGACCAGAGCCACTTGTCCCACATGACTTGCTGGCCATTCACCATCTTCGGCGAGCCGTCATCGCGGAATGCCGGGACCTTGACCTTGCGTAGGCGCCGTACCGTGACTCGCTCGCCCACCTGACAACCGCACTCGGCGATCGCTTCCTTCAGCCCCTCGCCCTGCAACGTGCGTTCGCCATGTGCGGTGTCGAGGCGCAATGCAAAGGAGGTGTAGAAGCGCGCGCCATTCGAGTGGCGGTCGGGGAATTGATCCTCGCCCCACCATGTAACGCGGCCGACGACGGGCGTGAACCGCTGCGAGTCGGCGCGTTCCGCGCGCGGACCGCGCCGCGGTTCCGCTGCGCCGTCGCCACGAGGTGTATCCACCCGCGGTGCATCCTCGACGGCAGACGGCCTGCCGTGATGGACGGTAGGCGGTGCCGGTTGGCCGACGCGACGGATCGCAGCCGCGATCGCGTCTTTCAGCGTGCAGCGGTGCTCCGCGCACCATGACCAGTGCGGCGTCAATTCGGGAAGGATCTTGACGCCGAACATCGTCTCGCCCGTGTGTTCGTCAAACGCCGGGGCGAATTCGACAACGCAGTCACCCTCGTCGACGAACAGGTGCGGAATCCCGTCGATCGTGACGTGCGTTTCGTTCGAAGCGCCCTGTCCGATGATCCGCGGCCCGCTCGGGGCGTTAGCGCGCGCCCGATGTGCGGGCGGCTCGGCCCGCTGAGTCCGGGGCTTGCCGGGAAAGAGGTCCGCCATCACGCGGGCGAATAAGCCTGCTGGGTGTGCCATGCGCCCTCCTACAGCAACGAACCGAAGCAGATCCGCTTCAGCTCGCCAAGGTCGCGGGCGAGCAGCGGCGTGTTCATGATGACGTCCTGCATCGTTTCCGGATCGACGCCGTTGACCCGGCAGACGTACTCGTACGGTAACGCGCCGTGCCAGTACCCCATGATCCAGCCGAGGGTCGCGTAGTAGTCCTCGGGGTCGATCTTGCGGTTCCGAAGCCGCTCGGAGAGCAGATCGGCGCAGTCCATCAGCGACTCAGGCATACGATCGCCTCGACGGCTATCGCAGCCCAGCGAGATCAATGCGTCGACCATCTGTTCGCGCACGCTGGCGCTCCAGAACTGCGGGTCGGGAAGGGGATCGGGTTTGGGTGGCGGGATGACGACGGGGGATTCCCCGCCGAAGATATCGAGCTGCCAGGCAGCCACACGAGTTTCCATCAGAGGCTCCGGTGCAGCCGGGCAACCTCATCTCCGGCAATCGGGAACGGGGTCCCGGCAGGGGTAGAGGCCGCCAGCCGAACGGTGTGATCCGTTCGGCTGGCGGGTGAGGCGGCGCCTATCAGGAGCCTGTCTTGAGAGGGAGGACGACCGCCGACTTGGCGTAGCGTTGATTCGGCGGTGTCGGGTGAGCGACGTCGTCGTTCGCAGCAGCAGCGGTCGCTTGAGCGACCCGTTGCTTCGCGAGCTTGGCAGCTTCCGCCGCTTCAGCACGTTCAGCAGCGTCCGCCTCCTCCATCGCCTTGCGTTGCTTGGCGATTTCCGTGCGGAGCCAGCTGCCCGCCAGCAGCACGATGAAGCCGGCGACGAACATCGACATCGTGGCCAGATACACGACCATGCAGAGGGCAAACAGCTTGAACGGCGACTTGATCGCGTTCTTGAACAGGCGCTTCAGCATTTCTCTCTCCGAAAAAATGACGCACAAGGGAATGTCCGGACAGTCGTCCGCGGTTTCGATGCTCGGTGGAGCAAGGAAATCGGCGCCAAGCGCTTTCGTGGGGGGCCCCGCGGGCCCCCCCCCACAAGG